>NZ_JBFTIJ010000006.1:0-472319 GCF_056394705.1 Variovorax sp. 10N420
TCGCACACGCCGGAGACCACTGCCGTCTTCTTGATCTTCTTGGCCGTGGACATGACCGTCGCGAGCACGTCCTTGGCCGTTGCCTTGCCGCGCACGACTTCGAGCAGCTTCATCACGTTGGCGGGGCTGAAGAAGTGCATGCCGACCACATCCTGCGGACGCTTCGTGAAGGCGGCAATCTTGTCGACGTCCAGCGTGGAGGTGTTCGACGCCAGGATGGCACCGGGCTTGGCGACGCGGTCCAGTTCCTTGAAGACTTTTTCCTTGACGCCCAGTTCTTCGAACACCGCCTCGATGATGAGGTCCGCGTCCTTCAAGTCGTTGTAGTCGAGCGTGGTGCTCAGGAGCGCCATGCGCTGCTCGTACTTGTCCTGCTTGAGCTTGCCCTTCTTGACCTGGGATTCATAGTTCTTCTTGATGGTGGCGATGCCGCGATCGAGCGCCTCCTGCTTCATTTCGAGAATCTTGACGGGGATGCCCGCATTCAGGAAATTCATCGAGATGCCGCCGCCCATGGTGCCCGCGCCGATCACGCCGACGGACTTGATGGCGCGCTGGGGCGTGTCTTCCGGCACGTCCGGAATGCGAGAAGCCGCGCGTTCCGCCATGAACAGGTGTCGCAGCGCCATCGATTCGGGCGTGAACATCAGCGCCGTGAAGATGCGGCGCTCTTCGGCCATGCCGTCGTCGAACTTCATCTTCGTCGCGGCTTGGACTGCGTCGACGCACTTCAACGGCGCCGGATAGTTCTTCGACATGCCGCCCACCATGTTGCGCGCGAACGCGAAATACGCGTCGCCCTGCGGGTGCTTGCATGGCAGGTTGCGCACCAGCGGCAGTGCCTCGCCGGTCTTGCCGGCAACGGATTTCGCGAACTCGACCGCTTCATCGAACAGGGACTCTGCCGATCCGGCGAGCTTGTCGAACAGCTTCTGGCCGGGCAGCGAAGCGAGCAATTCGCTCTTGACCGGCTCGCCGCTCACGATCATGTTGAGCGCGGTTTCGACGCCGAGCACGCGCGGCAGGCGCTGCGTGCCGCCGGCACCGGGGATGAGCCCCAGCTTGACTTCGGGCAACGCAATGCTGGTGCCCGGTGCCGCGACGCGGTAGTGACAGCCGAGCGCGAGCTCGAGACCGCCACCCATGCACACGGAGTGGATCGCGGCGACGATCGGCTTGGTCGACGCTTCGAGCGCGAGGATGACGCTCAGCAGGTTCGGCTCTTGCAGGGCCTTCGGCGTGCCGAATTCCTTGATGTCCGCGCCGCCCGAGAAAGCCTTGCCGGCACCGGTGATGACGATCGACTTGACGGCCGGATCGTCGATCGCCTTGGCGAGACCGTCGGTGATGCCGATGCGTGTCGAGAATCCGAGGCCATTGACCGGGGGGTTGGTCATGGTGATCACGGCGACATCGCCGAGCACTTTGTATTCAGCCGTCATGCTGCGTTCCTTTGGGATGGGAGAGGATCGAAAAAACCGGTCTTCGAAAGCCATGGCACCCTCGGCACCACAACCTTCGCACTTAAAAAGCACGAGTGTTCTTTTTTTGGTGAAATTCTAGGCGTTTCGCATGCGTGGGCAACAGCCCCAAGTCGCTGCGGAGACAAATTCATTGCAGCCCCTCACCCCCACGACCTGCCCCAATCCCAGAAATACCGCGGAACCGGCTTAGCAGGGCCGCTGGTATTGCCCCCGGTAGGGGGTAGGCGAAGCGACACGAAGTGCGCGAAGCCTGGGGGCGAGCTAGACCTCCAGCCATTCCTTGCGAGTGGCAGCGTCTGCGCGGAGCGAATCAGGCGTGCCATCGAAGACGATGCTTCCGTGGCCCATCACCAGCGCGCGGTCCGAAATCTGCATGGCGATGGTCAGCTTCTGCTCGATCAAAAGCACCGACACACCCTTGTCCTTCAGGGTGCGCAGGTACTCCCCCACCAGTTCGACGATCTTCGGCGCGAGACCTTCGGTCGGCTCGTCGATGATGATCAGATCAGGATCGCCCATCAGCGTGCGGCAGAGCGTCAGCATCTGCTGTTCGCCGCCCGACAGGACGCCTGCTTCGGTGTGCTGGCGCTCCTTCAGCCGCGGGAACATGGTGTACATGTCTTCGAACGACCAGCGACTGCCCTTGCCCTTGCCTTTTTGTCCGAGCAGCAGGTTCTGATGCACCGTCAGCTTCGGAAAGATGTCGCGGTTCTCGGGCACATAGCCGATGCCCTGGTGAGCAATCTCATACGCCTTGCGGCGCAGGATGTCCTGCTCTTTCCACTGCAGAGTGCCTTCGGCGTGAACGAGGCCCATGATGGCCTTTGCCGTGGTCGAGCGCCCGGAGCCGTTGCGGCCCAGAAGTGCCACGATCTCCCCGGGGCCAACGTCAAACGAAACACCATGCAACACATGGCTCTTGCCGTAATAGGCGTGGATGTCGTGAAGCTTCAGCATGTCAGTGTCCAGCCCCTTGCGCATCGGCGACCGAGGAGCCCAGGTAAGCTTCCTGGACGCGCGGATTGGCGCGCACGGCGGCCGGTGTGTCGAACGCGATGACCTCGCCATAGACAACCACCGCGATCTTGTCGGCCAAGCCGAACACCACGCCCATGTCGTGCTCCACCGTCAGCAGCGTCTTGCCGACCGTGACCTGCTTGATCAGCGCGATGAAGTGCGACGTCTCGGTCTTGCTCATGCCGGCAGTCGGCTCGTCGAGCAGGATGACGTTGGCGCCGCCGGCAATGGTGACGCCGATCTCCAGCGCGCGTTGCTCCGCATAGGTGAGGTTCACCGCGAGCACGTCGCGCTTCTTGTCCAGGCCGACCTGGTGAATCAACTCCTCTGTGCGTTCGTTCGCATCGTCGAGCCTCGACAGAAAGCGCAGGAAGCTGTAGCGATAGCCCAGGCTCCACAGAACGCCGCAGCGCAGGTTCTCGAAGACGCTGAGCTTCGGAAAGATGTTGGTGATCTGAAAGCTGCGCGACAGCCCGAGCCGGTTGATCTCGAAGGGCTGCTTGCCGTCCACGCGCTGGCCGTTCAGCAGCACTTCGCCACTGGTGGGCGCGAGCCTCCCGCTGATCAGGTTGAACAGCGTCGACTTGCCCGCCCCGTTGGGGCCGATGATGCCGATGCGGTCGCCGGCCTCGATGGCCAGGTCGACACCGCGGATGATCTCCGTCTTGCCGAAGCTCTTGCGCAGGTCTTTGAGTTCGAGTGCGCGGGTCATGCCGCTTCCCTCCGCTTGATCTCGGCTTCGATTTCTTCTTGCGCATGGCCCCAGGCGCGGACGAAGCGGCGCCGCACGATCTCGAACAGACCCAGCCCGACGAAGAACAGCGCCGCGGCGGTCGTCCAGCTCGTGCTCGATGAAGTGTCGAGCGTCAGCCCGGCGAAGGGCAACTCGGGCCCCAGCGCTGCGTTGAGTTGCATGTGATAGATCATCTCGACAATGGCAGCGGCACCCGCGACCATGAGCGCGCCCGTGGCGATCAGGCCCACATAGAGCGCCCAGAAGCGATGGAACTTGCCGAACTTGGCGACCCGCAGGTTCATCATGATCAGGCTGGCCACGCCACCCGGCGCGAACATCACCATGAAGAGGAAGACCAGGCCCAGGTACAGCAGCCAGGCTTTGCTCAGTTCGGAAAGCAGCACCGAGGCGAACACCAGCAGCACCGCGCCGATGATCGGCCCGAAGAAGAAGGTCGCCCCGCCCAGGAAGGTGAAGAGCAGGTAGCCGCCCGAACGGATGCCGCTCAGGCTGTCCGCTGCGTTGACGATCTCGAAGTTGATCGCTGCCAGCCCGCCGCCAATGCCCGCAAAGAAGCCCGCGATGATGAACGCGAAGTAGCGCACGCGCTGCGTGTTGTAGCCGATGAAGGCCACCCGCTCGGGGTTGTCGCGCACTGCGTTGAGAATGCGGCCGAGCGGCGTGCCCGTGAAGGCATACATCAGCCCCGTGCAGATGAAGCAATACACCGCGATGAGGTAATACACCTGCATCTGCGGCCCGAAGGTGAACCCGAGAAACGGCGTGCCATAGACGCGGTTGGTCGTGATGCCACCTTCGCCGCCGAAGAAGCTCGGGAACATCAGCGCCATCGAAGCCACCAGTTCGCCGATCCCGAGGGTGATCATCGCGAAGGTCGTGCCGGCCTTCTTCGTCGTCACGTAGCCGAACAGGATGGCGAAGACCATGCCGCCGAGGCCACCCACGAGCGGGATCAGCACAAGCGGGACCGGAACGCTGCCTTTGGCTGCGAGGTTCATCGTGTGAATGGCAATGAACGACCCCATGCCCACATACACCGCATGACCGAAGCTCAGCATCCCGCCCTGCCCCAGCAGCATGTTGTAGCTCAGGCAGATGATGATGAGATAGCCGATCTGCGAGAGCATCGTGAGCGCGAGGCTGCTCTTGAAGACCAGCGGCGCCACGATCAGCGCGATCGCGAACACCGACCAGATCACCATGCGCGAGACGTTCGATGGCTTGGCGCGCTGATACGGCCGCGCCGCTCTGCTATCGCCGACTGCTTGAATGGGTTGTGTATTCTGCTGATTCATATCAGTGCTCCACCGCGTGAGGCGGGACCCACGACGCGTGAGACTGGCGTAGTCAAGGCCGGGAATACCGCGGAACCGGCTTTGCCGGGCCGCTGGTGTTGCCCCCGGCAGGGGGTTGGCGCAGCGACACAAAGTGCGCGAAGACTGGGGGCGAGCTTCATCCTAGTCTTCCCGCGTGCCGAGCAGACCCTTGGGCCTGAAGATGAGCATGAGCACCAGGAACAGGTAGGGAAGAATCGGCGCAACCTGCGAAATCGTGAGGCGAAGCAACTCGTAGCCTGGCGTCTGGTCCGTCACCGTGAGTCCTAGCATCTGAAGTCCACCCGCGAAGGATTGATCCATCGCGACCGCGAAAGTCTGGATGATGCCGATCAGCAGCGACGCGAGGAACGCACCCGCCAGCGATCCCATGCCGCCCACAACCACGACGACGAAGATGATGGAGCCGACCGACGCGGCCATGGCCGGTTCGGTGACGTAGGTATTGCCGCCGATCACCCCGGCAAGGCCGGCAAGCGCCGCCCCCCCGCCGAAGACCAGCATGAAGACGCGCGGCACGTTGTGTCCGAGCGCCTCGACCATCTCGGGATGCTTGAGTGCCGCCTGGATCACAAGCCCGATGCGCGTGCGCGTCAGCAGCAGCCACACGGACAGCAGCATCAGCATCGCGACGAGCATGATGAAGGAGCGCGACTTCGGAAACTGCGTGCCGAAGAGCGTGAAAAGTGGACCCTGCAACTGGGTCGGCAAGCCATACGGCACGGTGGAGCGACCCCACACCAACTGCACGACTTCGAGGATCAGGTAGGAAAGCCCGAAGGTGACGAGCAGTTCAGGGACATGGCCGAACTTGTGGACGCGGCGCAGGCAGTAGCGCTCGAAGGCTGCGCCAAGCGCGAACACGATCAACGGCGACAGGATCAGCGCCGGCCAGAAGCCGATGACCTGCGAGATGCTGAACGCGAAGTACGCGCCCAGCATGTAGAAACTGGTGTGAGCGAAATTCAGCACGCCCATCATGCTGAAGATCAGGGTCAGGCCAGAGCTCAGCATGAACAACAGCAAGCCGTAGCTGACGCCGTTGAGCAGCGAGATGACGAAGAATTCGACGTTCATCGGTCCTTGGGATCGCTAGGAAAAAAAAGAGGCCCGAGTTTTGAAGTCGGGCCTCGACCGGTCAATGTGCTGTCATCGAATCAGGGGCTGGGCCGCTTCATCTGGCACGTCGTGGGCGTGCTGGCGACATAGGCGTCGTAGTACTTCACAGGTGCGAGCGTGTAGCCGGTGTTCTCAGGGCTGTAGGGATACTTGGCGCTCGCCTTTTCCCAACGTGCAATGTAGAGGCCCTGCTGCATCTGGTGATCGGACTTGCGCAGTTCGACGTCACCGTTGAAGCTCTTGAAGCGCAGGCCCTCCATGGCCGCGGCGACCTTCACCGGGTCGGTCGACTTGGCCTTCACGAAGGCCTCGGTCAGCGCAGCGAACACGGTGTAAATGTCGCTCGTGTAGAGGTCGTCGTTGAACTTCTTCTTGAATTCGTTGGCGTATCTCTGCATGTCGCCGCCCATGTTGTAGTGGGCGTAGCCGACCTGGTAGACCTTGCCGTCCGAAGCCGCGCCCATGGCGGTGGGCGTGCCGGTCGTCACGGCGTAGTAGGTGTAGAACTTCACGTTCAGGCCGGCGTCGTTGGCGGCCTTGATCAGGAGCGCCAGGTCGGAACCCCAGTTGCCGGTGATCACGGTGTCGGCGCCCGACTGTTTGATCTTGGCGATGTACGGTGCAAAGTCGCGCACCTGGGCCAGCGGATGCAGGTCGTCGCCGACGATCTCGATGTCAGGACGCTTGGCCTTGAGGTCTTCCTTGGCGTACTTGGAGACCTGCTGCCCGTGCGAATAGTTCTGGCCGATGATGTAGACCTTCTTGATCTCCGGCTGTTCCTTCATGTAGGTGGTCAGCGCTTCCATCTTCATCGACGTGTCGGCGTCGAAGCGGTATTGCCAATAGCTGCACTTGGAGTTGGTCAGCTCGGGGTCGACCGCAGCGTAATTCAGGTAGAGCGCTTCCTTGCCCGGATTGCGCGCGTTGTTCTTCTCGAGCGCATCGATGATCGCCAGCGCCGGGCCGGAGCCGTTGCCCTGGACGATGTAGCGCGCGCCCTGGTCCATTGCAGAGCGCAATGCGCTCGTGGTTTCCTGCGGGCTGAGCTTGTTGTCGATGCCGATGATCTCGAACTTCACGCCTGCGGCGTTCTTCTTGTTGAACTCCTCGGCAAAGAACTGGAAGGTCTTGAGCTGGTTGGTCCCGACCGCTGCCATCAGACCCGAGAGCGGATCGAGCCATGCGATTTTGACGGTTTCACCCTTTTGAGCGAAGGCGCCGGTGGCGCTCGCTACAAGGATGGCGGCAGTTGCAATTTTCAGAGCGAACTTCATTGTGAGTCTCCTGGGTCAAGCTGTCGGAATGCGGCACGAGATTACAAGTGTTTGGAACCTCGCCCGTCAGGGAATGCCCGTAAGGGAACCGCCGGGAAGGCGGTTTCTATCACTCATGCGACACGGTACAAGCCGTTGGTGCTACCGGCCGGTAGAACGGCCTCATCAGACGGTCGGAAGCCGGTAATCGCGCAGTTGCTCGCGCAGGCGCGTCTTCAGGATCTTGCCGGTCGCACCGATCGGAATCGCATCCACGAACACCACGTCATCGGGAATCTGCCACTTGGCTGTCTTGCCCTCGTAGAAGGCCAGCAGTTCGTCGCGCGAAACCTCGCTTCCGGGCTTCTTCACGATGGCGACGATGGGCCGTTCGTCCCACTTGGGGTGCGCGACGCCGATGCAGGCCGCCATGGCAACACACGGATGCGCCACGGCGATGTTCTCGATGTCGATCGAACTGATCCATTCGCCGCCGGACTTGATCACGTCCTTGCTGCGGTCGGTGATCTGGAGAAAGCCGTCGGCGTCGATGGTTGCAACGTCGCCGGTCGGGAACCAGCCGCGGCCGTTTTCGTCGGGCATCAGCGGATTGCCGCCTTCGCCCTTGAAATATTCCTTGACCACCCACGGCCCCTTGACCAGCAGGTCGCCATAAGCCTTGCCGTCCCAGGGCAGTTCCTTGCCGTCCCCGTCGATGATCTTCATGTCCACACCGAAGATCGCCCGGCCCTGCTTCATGCGGATGGCGGTCTGCTGCTCGGGCGACATGTCGAGGTGCTTGTTCTTCAAAGTGCAGAGCGTGCCCAGCGGCGACATCTCGGTCATGCCCCAGGCGTGCAGCACTTCCACGCCGTATTGCTGCTGGAACGCGTTGATCATCGCCGGCGGGCATGCGGAACCGCCGATGACCGTGCGCTTGAGCGTGGAGAACCTGAGCCCGTTGGCCTGCAGGTGCCCCAGCAGCATCTGCCAGACCGTCGGCACGCCGGCGGCGACATTCACCTTCTCGGCTTCGATCAAGTCGTAAACCGATTTGCCGTCCAGGGCCGGTCCGGGGAAGACCACCTTGGCGCCGACCAGAGCGGCCGAGTACGGAATGCCCCAGGCGTTGACGTGGAACATCGGCACCACGGGCAAGATCGAGTCGCGCGCCGAAAACATCATCACGTCGGGCAAGGCCGCGGCGTATGCATGCAGCAGGGTCGAGCGATGACTGTAGAGCGCCGCCTTTGGATTGCCGGTGGTGCCACTCGTGTAGCACATGCTCGACGCGGAGTTTTCATCGAAGCTCGGCCACGCGTAGTCGGTGGAGCGCTGGCTCATCCACGCCTCGTAGCTGACGAGATTGGGGATGCCGGTGTCCGCTGGCAGCTTGTCCGCATCGCAGAGCGCGATCCATTTGCGCACGGTCGTGCACTTGGCGTGCACCGCCTGGATGAGCGGAAGGAAGCTCGTGTCGAAGCACAGGATCTGGTCTTCGGCATGGTTGGCAATCCACGCGATCTGATCGGGGTGCAGCCGCGGATTGATCGTGTGCAGCACGCGACCGGAGCCGCTCACGCCGTAATACAGCTCCAGATGGCGATACCCGTTCCAGGCGAGAGTTGCCACGCGGTCGCTGAACAGCAGCTGCTCATCGTCGAGCGCATTGGCGACCTGGCGGGAGCGGGACGCGATCTCTTTCCAGGTGGAGCGATGGATGTCGCCCTCCACCCGCCGCGAAACGATTTCCGCGTCGCCGTGATGGCGCTCTGCGAACTCGATCAGCGACGAGATCAGCAATGGTTGGTCCTGCATCAAACCCAGCATCTAGTGGCTCCTTGTTGAATGGGCTTCTTGAAAACGGGGCGCCGAAGCGGCGATCCCTTACCGCCCGAGGTTCGCCGATGTTGTGCACCGCACACAATGACACAAACCCGCAGTTGCGGGCTTCTGATCACCCCTGCGGGGCAGGTTTATTGCGCCTGTTGCGCGTGGATTCGGGCGGCGTCTGGACTGGCATCAAAGACGATCTTCGAGGGCCAGGGCGCCCAGTGGGCACCGAGCTCCGGCGTGTTCGGATCGCCAGTGCGGAGGAAGGCGGCGATGCTCGCGATCATCGCGTCCGACAACGCCAGGCGGCCGGCGCGGTTGGCAACGCTGTTCGTCACATTGGAAAACAGCGACGGTCCGAAATTTCCGAAGACGAAGGCAAGATCCAAAACGTGCGCCGCACCGTAGACGGCGTCCCACGGCGCCGGCTCCTGCGCCCAATCGAACTGGCAATGCCAGATGTTCGCCTGCTGCGTTTCCAGGGTGTCGAGCAGGTTGTCCCTGCTGCGCATCATGAAGCTTTGCGTGATCCTGCCGGTCATCGCGTCGTAGCCGGTATCCGGCTTTTCCACCGGCAGGTAGGACGGATCGATGAGGTCGGCCGCGGTCAGGCTGCCCGGCGCATCCGGATCGAAGTTCTGCATCATCGTGAAGCGCGTGGCGTCGTCGATTTTCAGTCCGGGCTTGCCGCCGAACAGCGTCAGGAACTGCGAGAACAGCTTTCCCTCGTCGCGCGTGACGCCGACGACCATGGGCATCCTGGCGTAGCGCCCGGCCGCGAGCGCTGCAATCGGGTCGGTCGGCAAGAGCGCGCCATCCGGAATCGGCCCGGAGCCCGTCAGGCCCTTGGCAAGGACGGTGTTCAGGATCGCTTTTCCGTCCAGCGATCGCATGAACGCGGCGATTTGCTCATTCGTCTGGCTGGCGGCCAACGCCCCGGCGGCATCCAGGTCGGCCGCCTTGCCGTCAGCTACCAGAAGATTCAGCAGCAGCGCGTGGCCTTGGGCGAGGTAGGCCGACGCAGGCATCAGCGTCGGCAGGCTGCCTTGCGGCAGGTTGCTGGGGAGCGAAATCCCGCCGCTCAGTGGCATCGCCTTGTGAATGAGCCCGGCCGACAGGGGCGAAGCGATCAGCGCCAGCAGATTGATGGCCCCAGCGGACTGCCCCATGGCCGTGACATTGCCGGGATCGCCCCCGAAAACGGCGATGTTCTGCTGGATGTAGCGCAGCACCGCCAAGTTGTCGAGGAGCGCGAAATTGCCGGAGTCGTCGCCTTCCGATCCGCCGACGCGCAACTGCGGCATGTTCAGGAAACCGAAGATACCGAGCCGGTAGTTCGCCGTGACGACCACGGCGTTCGCCTTGCGTGCCAGGTTCGCGCCGTCATAGAGCGGGTCCGCGCTGTAGCCAGAGATGTTGCTGCCGCCATGGATGAACAGCATCACCGGCAACTTTTCTTCGATGCCAGCGGGGCGCCAGATGTTGAGCGTCAGGCAATCCTCGCTGCCGACGGGTGTGTTCAGCGTGCTGGCAATGGTCGCGTCGCAAGTGTTGTTGGCGCCCGGCCCGTAGATGCGGCCGATCTGCAGGCTGGCATGGCCGAATTCGCGGGCCTGGCGGATGCCGGTCCACGGTGCCGGTTCGATGGGAGCGCGCCAGCGCAGATCGCCAACGGGCGGCTGGGCGAAGGGAACACCCTTCCAGAAGTAGGTACCGCTTCCGGCGGTGTCGTCGACGCCTTCGAGCTTGCCTTGCGCCGTAGCGCGCACCATGAGTCCGTCCATGGGCGCGACGGTAGCACCATTCCCCTTGGAGTTTGGGGGGCTGGGTCCGGTGCGGGACAATCCGCGCATGAGCATGCTTGCAGACGAAGCCGAAGTCATTGACCTCGGCCTGCGCTGGGTCCCCGGCTTTTCACGCCTGGGCTCCCAATTCTTCACCGAACTCCGCCCTCGCCCGCTTCCGGAGCCCTACTGGGTCGGCCGCAGCCTGGCCGCCGCGCGCGCACTCGGACTCGACCCCGCGTGGCTCGAATCCGACGAAGGGCTGGCGGCTTTCACCGGAAACGCGCCAATCGCCGGTACTCGGCCGATCGCCACGGTCTACAGCGGGCACCAGTTCGGCGTCTGGGCGGGCCAGCTCGGCGACGGCCGGGCGATCCTGCTCGGCGAAACCACGAGCGGCCTCGAAGTCCAGCTCAAGGGCAGCGGACTCACGCCCTACTCCCGCATGGGCGACGGCCGGGCGGTGCTGCGCTCCAGCATCCGCGAATTCCTCTGCAGCGAGGCGATGCACGCGCTGGGCATCCCGACGACCCGCGCCTTGTGCGTGACCGGTTCCGACGCGCGCGTACGCCGCGAAGAACTCGAAACCGCGGCCGTCGTCACCCGCGTGGCGCCGAGCTTCGTTCGCTTCGGACACTTCGAGCACTTTGCGGCCAACCAGCGCGACGAAGAACTTCGCGCCCTGGCCGACTTCGTCATCGATCGCTACTACCCCGCTTGCCGCACGACCGACCGCTTCAACGGCAATGCCTACGCGGCCTTGCTCGAAGCAGTCAGCGAGCGCACGGCCGCCCTGCTGGCGCAGTGGCAGGCGGTCGGCTTTTGCCATGGTGTGATGAACACCGACAACATGAGCATCCTGGGGCTCACCATCGACTACGGGCCGTTCCAGTTTCTCGACGGCTTCGACCCCGGCCACATCTGCAACCACAGCGACACCGCGGGCCGCTACGCGTACAACCAGCAGCCCAACGTCGCTTACTGGAACCTTTTCTGCCTCGCCCAGGCGCTGCTGCCGCTGATCGGCGAGCAGGACGTGGCGGTTGCGGCGCTGGAGTCGTACAAGACCGTCTTCCCGAGCGAATTCGAGTCCCGCATGCGCGCCAAGCTGGGTTTGGCGGAATCAGCCGAGTCCGATCGCGCGCTCATCGAAGGCGTGCTCAAACTGCTCGCACAGGAAAAGGTCGACTACACGATCTTCTGGCGCCGACTTTCCGGGCTTGTGGCAGGCGACAATCCCGATGTCGTCCGCGATCTCTTCATCGACCGCGCCGGCATCGACGGCTGGCTGTCCTCGTATTCGGAACGCCGTGCGGGCATTCCGGCGGCACAGTCGGCCGACCTCATGACCAAGACCAATCCCAAGTTCGTGCTGCGCAACCACTTGGGCCAGCAAGCCATCGAAGCCGCGCAGCAAAAGGACTATTCGGGCGTTGCCACCTTGCTCGGGCTGCTCGAAACCCCATTTGAAGAGCATGCCGGCCACGATGCCTTTGCCGGTTTTCCGCCCGACTGGGCTTCCACAATTGAAATCAGCTGCTCATCATGACCACACCCATCCAGAAGACCGACGCCGAATGGAAAGCCCTGCTCGCGGAGAAAGGCGCTGAACCCGCCGCTTTCGAAGTCACCCGGCATGCCGCGACGGAGCGCCCTTTCACCGGCAAGTACGAAGCCCACTGGGACGACGGCACCTACCATTGCGTCTGCTGCGGAGCCAAGCTGTTCGAATCGGCCACCAAGTTCGATGCGGGCTGCGGCTGGCCCAGTTTTTCGCAAGAGGCAGTGCCTGGGGCGATCCGCAACATCGTCGACCGCTCGCACGGGATGGTCCGCACTGAAAACGTGTGCGCCAATTGCGGTGCGCACCTCGGCCACGTGTTTCCGGACGGCCCCACCGAAACCGGCCTGCGCTACTGCATGAACTCGGCCTCGCTGGATTTCCAGAAGCGCGAGACCGACTGACCCACACCATGAAACTGATCCTCGACTTCTTCCCGATCCTGCTGTTCTTCGGCGCGTTCAAGCTATACGACATCTATACCGCCACAGGCGTCCTCATGGCCGGCACGGTCATCCAGATGGCGATCATCTGGTTCACCGAGCGCAAGCTGCAGCCCATGCAGAAGGCGACGCTGGTGCTGATCCTGCTTTTCGGAACGCTCACGCTGGTGCTGCACGACGACCGGTTCATCAAGTGGAAGCCGACCGTGCTCTACGGCGCGATGGCTTTGGCGCTCGGCGTGGCGCTGTGGGTCTTCAAGAAGAACTTCCTCAAGATGTTGCTGGGTGCGCAACTCGAATTGCCCGGCAACATCTGGGGTCGCCTGAACGTCGCCTGGATCGCCTACTGCGTCTTCATGGCGGTGCTCAACGGCTATGTGGCGGCGTATTTCAGCACCGAGGCCTGGGTCAACTTCAAGCTTTGGGGCTATGCGTTTCCCATCGTCTTCCTGATCGCGCAGGGCTTGTATATCTCGCCCCATCTCAAATCCGACGAGCCGGCCGCATGACCCTTCCCACGCCTGCCGATCTCGAAGCGCGGCTGCGCGACGCTTTGGCGCCAACGCATCTCGAAGTGATCGACGAAAGCGCTGCGCACGCCGGTCATGCGGGTGCCAACGCCGAGGGCTACGGCACGCATTTCCGGGTTCGCATCGCCTCGCCGATGTTCGCCGGCAAGCCGCGCGTGGCGCGCCATCGGCTTGTGTATGATGCGCTGCAACTTTTCATCGCACAGGGTCTTCACGCGATTGCCATCGAAACGCTTTGATGCGTTCTTGATCACACCCGCCGCCCCGTGCGGCCAAAGATTCCCCCCTTTTTTATCCCAGCGTTTTTCGCTCCCCCTATGAAGAAACACATCTTGCAGGCCCTCGCGGCCGCCGTGCTCGTTGGCGCGGTTCCTCTCGCGGCGCTCGCGCAGAACGCAGCCATCGTCAACGGCAAGCCCGTGCCGAAGGCGCGCATGGACGTGCTGGCACAGCAACTGGCCGCGGCAGGCCGCCCGGTCACGCCGGAGATGCAAGGGCAACTGCGCGAAGAAGTGGTGACCCGGGAAGTCTTCATGCAGGAAGCGCAGAAGCAAGGTCTCGACGCGACGGATGACTACAAGAATCAACTCGAACTCGCGCGCCAGGCCATCCTGATCCGCCAATTGTTCGAAAACTATCGCAAGTCCAATGTCGTTTCGGATGCCGACGCGAAAGCCGAATACGACAAGTTTGCCGCCGCCAACAGCGGCAAGGAATACAAGGCTCGTCACATCCTCGTCGAGACCGAAGACCAAGCCAAGAAGATCCTCGCCGACCTGAAGAAGGGTGCCAAGTTCGAGGACATCGCCAAGAAGCAAAGCAAGGACCCGGGTTCGGGCGCCAATGGCGGCGACCTGGATTGGGCTTCGCCGTCGAGCTTCGTGCCCGAATTCTCCGAAGCGATGATCAAGCTCAACAAGGGCGAGACCACGGCTGCACCGGTGAAGACGCAGTTCGGTTATCACATCATCCGCGTGGACGATGTTCGCCAGGCGCAGTTGCCGAAGTTCGATGAAGTGAAGCCGCAGATCGTGCAGCAGCTGCAGCAGCAGCGATTGCAGAAGTATCAGGAAGAACTGCGGGCCAAAGCCAAAGTTGAGTGATTGACTCGCCCCCAGGCTTCGCGCACTTCGTGTCGCTTCGCCTACCCCCTGCCGGGGGCAACACCAGCGGCCCGGCGGAGCCGGTTCCGCGGTGTTCCTTGAATAAGAAAAGCGGCCTTTGGGCCGCTTTTTTGTTGGGTACGATCCTCGGCTCTCCTTCCAAGGAACACCCCTGAGGCTGCCATTGAGGCGCATCCATGCGTATTGAACCGATCGTCCGCTTCCGGGAATGAACCGTTCCGGTCGGCAAGCGCCGTCCGAATCAAAATCGGCTGCGGAGCGCGCCGAGCGAACGAGGCATGGCATGACCCCAGGAGCATATATCGGAGCGGTACTTGTTGTGCTTGCCACTATGACGCCTGCCCATGCCCGCACCGAAGTCATGGGTGGTGGCCCGTCCCACCGTGGCGTGTCACACCGACCGGTCGAGAGCACCGAGTCGCCCGACGATGACTCGAATATCGCGAAGACCGAGGCCACGGTGAGCCCCGGAGGGGCAATTTACAACCCCTTCGCCGACGCATCCAAATCCAACAACCCGCCTGAAGCCACTGCGAAGCCATCCTCGGATGCCGACAACGCAGGCGTGAGTCTTGTGGTTGCAGCGGCGCTCGCGGGTGTCGCCGTGTTCGCGTACATCCTGCGTCGCGCCATGCGCGCCCATTGAGGGTCCTGTCGCCACCGCCCGTGCCAGGCGAACGCCGTGCGGGCTTTTGCCGACATGGGTATTGAACCGATCGTCCGTCTCCGCGAATGAACCGTTCCGGTCGGCAAGCGCCGTCCGAGTCCATGTCCCGATCTGCTTGGAGGCAACCATGAATATCCGACCGTCGTCGACCGCCCGTCAGCTTCGCCTCAGTCGCGTTGCCGGCGCCTGCCTTGCCGCCGTGTGCGGCATCGGCCTGTGGAGCGTCGAGGCTTGCGCAGCGCCGAACCAGCCGCCGCCGCCTTGCCATCCGAACCCGCATGCCAGGGCCGACGGCGAGGCCGTCGAGCAACGCGGCGACGTGCGGCATCTACCGGATCCATTGAGGGAGCGCCTGGAGGCGTTGGCCGAGCGTCCGCATTCTGCACTGCCGACCCAGGCCTACGCCGAAGCCGATCAGGCGAGCCAGCTGTTCCAGTACTACCTGCTCGACACCACAGGCTTCGAGCCGAATCCGTTCACCAGTCGGTTCCCAGGTGTCAACGACCAGGTGCAGTTGACCGCCACCGGATTCGACTGCGGTCTGTCCACGATCGGAGCGGTGAGGCTCGTTGTGGAACCCAAACCGGGGCTGCCGACCGACCCGACCGACGTTCGTGCGTTCATCGACATCTTCACCGACCTCTCGGGCTTGTTCGTCATCAACAACGAAAGCGGCTGGTACGAAGGCTGGATGATTCACGATCTCCGCGTCGCACCGGTGGCTGCACCGGCGTCCGGCAGGCCGGCGTTCGGCACGATCACCGCGGAGGACGCTGCCGCGCTGAAAGCAATGGGCGGTGGGCACAATGTGCCGGGCCAATTCTTCACGATGGACGGGCGCGACGTGCATTTCCCAAGCGCCAATGACCAGTTCCCGAGCCGGCAGACCAACGTCGTGCCGATCCAATTGAGCATGGGGGCGTACAACTGCCTGCAGCAAAGCGACTGCCATTCGTACTGGGAATTCAACTACACGACGAACTGGACCCATCCGACCTATGAGCTGCCATTCACCGGCGGCTTGCCGGGCAGCTTCGAGGCCGGCCAAGTCGGCGCACTGTCCTCACTCGTGCCGGGGTCGGGCCCCGCCGGCATGAAGAACAACCCTTTGACCTATGGCGACAACCCGAACACCCTCGGCACGCTGATGGGCAGCGGACCGCGCGACCCTGACAGGTTCGACGGGGAAGCCGACGCACAGCGCGAGTACCGGATGCGATTCATCCCGAGCGGCTTGGCGCACGAGATCTACCTCGATGTCTACGAGCGGGTCAGGTCCTTCGAGCCGGGTACGCCGTTCCCGCAGCGCTTGTTCGACGCGTACGCGATCGAAGTGAAGCGCGTCGACACCAATGGCGACGGCGTGATTTCGGCCGTTGAAGGCGACGTCGACACGGCCTCCGATGGCTTCGCGGACAACACACGGCTGTTCCTTCCGCCAACCTCTTTCGACCGCTTCGCGGTCACGCGTGAGATCAACGACGGGATGCTGGCACCGCGCTTTGCCCCGAGCCAGAGAGGCTGGGTGCTGAGCGGAAGCCAAAAGTCCGTGCGCCCTGCGGTGCCCGCATCCGAAGGCCGCGATGGTGACGATCGTTGATGTCGCCCTGGCTCCGACAGCCTGGGGGTTCGCTTGGTTAGCCTATCCACTTTCGCGCGTTGCGCCAGATTCGCATCCAGGGGCTGAACTCGCTTTTGTCGCCGGAGGTCCAGCTCATCTGGATGCTGCGGAACACTCGTTCGGGGTGGGGCATCAGGGCCGTGAAGCGGCCGTCGGCGGTGGTTACTGACGTGAGGCCGCCTGCGCTGCCGTTGGGGTTGAACGGGTAGCGCTCTGTGGGCTGACCATGGTTGTCGACGAAGCGCATGGCGGCGATGGCTTTGGCTGGGTTGCCGCGGTGCTTGAAGTTGGCGTAGCCCTCGCCGTGCGCGACCGCGATTGGCAGACGGCTTCCGGCCATGCCGGCGAAGAAGAGGCTGGGTGAATCGAGAACCTCGACCATCGACAGGCGCGCTTCGAAACGCTCGCTCTGGTTGGTGGTGAAGCGTGGCCAGTCCTCGGCGCCGGGGATGATCTCGGCGAGTTCGGCGAACATCTGGCAGCCGTTGCAGACGCCCAGCCCGAAAGTGTCGGTGCGGCCGAAGAAGCCTTTGAACTGCTCGGCAAGCTTCGGATTGAAGGTGATGCTGCGCGCCCAGCCGATGCCGGCACCCAGCGTGTCGCCGTAGCTGAACCCGCCACAGGCGACGACCCCCTTGAAGTCCGCGAGGTCTGCCCTGCCCGTCTGAAGATCGGTCATGTGGACGTCGAAAGCCTCGAAGCCGGCTTCGGTGAAGGCGTAGGCCATCTCGACGTGCGAATTGACGCCCTGCTCTCGAAGAATGGCGACCTTCGGCTTTGCGAGATTCAGGAAAGGCGCGGCGACGTTTTCGGCAACGCCGTCCGCAAGCCGCACGTGCGCGCCCGGGTCCTGCGGGTCGCCGGCTGCGGCGTGTTCGGCATCGGCGCAGTCGGGGTTGTCGCGCTCGCGGCAGATCTTCCAGCTGACGGAATCCCACACCTGGTGCAGATCGCTCAGGTTTGCGCTGAAGACGGACTTGGCGTCGCGCCAGACTTCGACCTTGCCCTTGCCGGCGTCCATGGTGGACGCAGCTGGGCGGGTCTTGCCGACGAAATGGCTGTGGGCACTCAGCCCGTGGGCGCGCAGGATCTGCATGACTTCGTTGCGATCCGCCGTGCGCACTTGCAGCAGCATGCCGAGTTCTTCGTTGAAAAGCGCCTTGAGCGTGAGTTCCTCGCGGCGCGCGCTGACTTGTCCGGCCCAGTTCTTGGCATCACCGTATTCGGCGCGGCTGTCGCTGATGCCGTCGCCTTCGGTGACCAGCAGGTCGACATTCAGCGCCACGCCGACGTGCCCAGCGAAGGCCATTTCGCAGGCGGCGGCGAACAGGCCGCCGTCGCTGCGGTCGTGCATGGCGAGGATCTTGCCCTCCGCGCGCAGTGCGTTGACGGCAGCGACCAGTTTGACGAGGTCTTGCGGATCGTCCAGATCGGGGACGGTATCGCCGCTCTGTTCGAGCGTCTGCGCAAGGATGCTTCCGGCCATGCGGTGCTTGCCATGGCCGAGGTCGATGAGGACCAGCGTGCTGTCGGCCTCTTCGGCATCTAGCTGCGGCGTGAGCGTGCCGCGCACATCCGTCAGCGTTGCGAAGGCGCTCACGATCAGGCTCACGGGCGAAGTCACCTTCTTCTGGGTGCCGCCGTCCTGCCATTGGGTTCGCATCGACAGCGAATCCTTGCCGACCGGAATCGAGATGCCGAGCGCCGGACACAGTTCCATCCCGATGGCCTTGACGGTCTCGTAGAGCGCCGCATCCTCGCCGGGCTCGCCGCAAGCCGCCATCCAGTTGGCCGACAACTTCACGCGCGACAGCTCGATCGGCGCGGCAAGCAGGTTCGTGATGGCTTCGCCCACCGCCATGCGGCCGGATGCGGGGGCGTCGATGGCAGCCAGCGGCGTACGCTCGCCCATGCTCATCGCCTCGCCGGCAAATCCCTTGTAGTCGGCCAGCGTGACGGCGCAGTCGGCCACCGGCACCTGCCAGGGGCCGACCATCTGGTCGCGGTGCGTCAAGCCGCTGACGGTGCGGTCACCGATGGTGATGAGGAAACGCTTGGACGCGACGGTGGGATGCGACAGCACGTCGATCGCGGCCTTCTGCAGATCGACGCCGGTCAGATCGAGCGGCTTGAAGCGGCGCTCTACGGTCTTGACGTCGCGAAGCATCTTGGGTGGCTTGCCGAGCAGGACATCCATCGGCATATCGACCGGCTGCGCCTCGGCGCTTTCGTCGCCCACCAGAAGCTGGCGCTCTTCGGTCGCGACGCCCACCACGGCAAACGGGCAGCGCTCGCGCTCGCAGAAGGCTCGAAACTGATCGAGCGACTCGGGCGCAATCGCCAGCACGTAGCGCTCCTGGCTCTCGTTGCACCAGATTTCCTTGGGCGCCATGCCGGATTCTTCGAGCGGCACGGCGCGCAGGTCGAAGCGCGCACCGCGCCCCGCGTCGTTGGTCAGTTCCGGAAAGGCGTTGCTCAGGCCGCCAGCGCCCACGTCATGGATCGCCAGGATCGGATTCGCATCGCCCTGCTGCCAGCAGTGGTTGATGACCTCCTGCGCGCGGCGTTCGATTTCGGGGTTGCCGCGCTGCACCGAATCGAAGTCCAGTTCGGCCGCATTGGCGCCCGTCGCCATCGAGCTCGCGGCACTGCCGCCCATGCCGATGCGCATGCCGGGTCCGCCAAGCTGGATCAGCAGCGCGCCGGCCGGGAACTGGATCTTCTTGGTCTGGTCGGCGTCGATGCTGCCCAGCCCGCCGGCGATCATGATGGGCTTGTGATAGCCGCGCTGCACCGTGCCGCCATCGCTCTCGACAGCCTGCTCGTATTCGCGGAAGTAGCCGAGCAGGTTCGGCCGGCCGAATTCGTTGTTGAAAGCGGCCCCGCCCAGCGGACCTTCGGTCATGATCTGCAGCGGGCTCGCAATGTGATCCGGCTTGCCGTAGCTGCCGTCCTTGGGCCAGAGCTTCGACACCGTGAAGCCGGTCAGGCCCGCCTTCGGCTTGGAGCCGCGGCCCGTCGCGCCTTCGTCGCGGATTTCGCCGCCGGCACCCGTCGAGGCGCCTGGAAACGGCGAAATCGCCGTCGGATGGTTGTGCGTCTCGACCTTCATGAGCACGTGGCTCAGCGCGTCCTGCTTGGCGTAGGCGCCGGCGTCGGACGCTGCAACGAAGCGCTCGATGCGCGTGCCTTCCATGATCGACGCGTTGTCGGAATAGGCGACGACGGTGTGCTGCGGGTTCTGCCGCTCGGTGTGGCGGATCATCGAGAACAGGCTCTGTGGCTGCGGCTGGCCGTCGATGATGAAGTCGGCGTTGAAGATCTTGTGGCGGCAGTGCTCGCTGTTGGCCTGCGCGAACATCATCAGTTCGACGTCGCTCGGGTTGCGGCCCAGGCGGGTGAAGGCGTCGACGAGGTAGTCGATCTCGTCCTCGGCAAGGGCAAGGCCGAAGGTCTTGTTGGCTTGCACCAGCGCGGCGCGGCCGCCGCCCTGCA
Source organism: Variovorax sp. 10N420 (assembly GCF_056394705.1). Lineage (NCBI taxonomy): Bacteria > Pseudomonadati > Pseudomonadota > Betaproteobacteria > Burkholderiales > Comamonadaceae > Variovorax > Variovorax sp. 10N420. The sequence continues at coordinate 20,023 of NZ_JBFTIJ010000006.1, forward strand.
CGTCGACCTGTGCCATCGGCTGGGCCGGCAACTCCGCGAAAAGACCGGCGGCCTGGTCGAGCCGGGCCAGCACCGATTCCGTCATGCGGTCGTGCAGCAGATCGGCGACGGCGGCGAGCTTGTCGCCTTCGAGAGTGGCCGCCTTGCCCAGCGCCTTGTCGAGCAGCGGTGCTTTCAGCGTCAGGTGGTATTCGGTGACGCGTTCGACGCGGCGCAGTGCAAGGCCGCAGTTGTGCGCGATGTCCGTCGCCTTGGAAGCCCACGGAGACACAGTGCCGAGGCGGGGTGTCACGATCACTTTCGGGCCCGACCTGCCCGGCGCGAAGAAGGGTTCGCCGTAGCCCAGCAGCGCCGCAAAGCGCTCCTTCGCCGAAACGTCCAGCGCGGAATCGGTGACGACGAGATGGACGAAACGGGCGCTGAGCCCCTCGATTCGGGAGTCGACCGCCTGAAGCTTCGGCAGCAGTTGCTGCGCCCGGAATTCGCTGAGTGCGCTGCCGCCCTCGAAGAAAGTCACCACAGGTGCAACGGAATGGAGGGGCGGTTTCACGGGCAACGTCACGTTCGGATCGGCCGGTCGGCCGCGTTGGGAATGAAGAAAATGAGGCGGCAACCGCTGACTGGGGCCATCCGCGCTAACCCTGAATTTTAGCGGTCCCGATGGGATAATTCCCGCCATGAGCATTACCTACAAAGACGCCGAAGGCGTGGCCGGCATGCGCGTGGCGTGCCGCCTCGCCTCCGAAGTGCTGGACTACCTCACCCCCCACATCAAGCCTGGCGTCACGACCAACGAGATCGACAAGCTCGCACACGACTTCATCACGCAGGTGCAGGGCGCGGTCCCTGCGCCGCTGAACTACATGGGCGCGAGCAGCGTCCCTTACCCCAAGTCGATCTGCACCTCCGTCAATCACGTCGTGTGCCACGGCATCCCGAACGACAAGCCGCTCAAGAAGGGCGACATCATCAACTGCGACATCACCGTCATCAAGGACGGCTGGCATGGCGACACGAGCCGCATGTTCGTGGTCGGCGACGCATCCATCGCGGCCAAGCGGCTCTGCGCTTTCACGTACGAAGCCATGTGGCACGGCATCGTCAAGGTCAAGCCGGGGGCCCACCTGGGTGACATCGGCTTCGCGATCCAGCGTTTTGCCGAAAGCAATGGCTTCTCGGTGGTGCGCGAATTTTGCGGGCACGGCATCGGGCGCGGGTTCCATGAAGAGCCGCAGGTTCTGCACTACGGCAGGCCCGGCACGCTCGAAGAGCTCAAGCCCGGCATGACCTTCACCATCGAGCCGATGATCAACGCGGGCAAGCGCGAGATCAAGGAAGACGCCCGGGGCGGCCAATATGACGGCTGGACGATCGTGACGCGCGACCACTCGCTGTCCGCGCAGTGGGAGCACACAGTGCTCGTCACTGAAACCGGCTACGAGGTGCTCACGCTCTCGGCCGGCAGCCCGCCGCCACCCGCCTTCGTCGCCGCTGCCGTTGCGGCCTGACGTGGCATTGGCCTTGCAAGGCTGCCACGGTGGATATTTCCTCGTTGCGTGACGCCTACCGAACCCACAAGCTGGCGCTGTTCGACCAGCTCCGGAGCGCTCGCGCGCCCGCGCGCAGCGTGCATACGGTACTGCGCCAACTTGCCGCGCTGGCCGACGAAACCCTGAGCGCGCTCTGGGCGGATGCCGGCTTCGGCACCCAGATGGCGCTGGTCGCCGTCGGCGGTTTTGGGCGTGGCGAGCTGTTTCCGTATTCGGACGTCGACGTGTTGCTGCTGCTGCCCGAAGACCATGGAACGGACATCGAACCCGCCCGCCTCGAAGCCTTCATCGGCCATTGCTGGGACGCCGGTCTCGAAATCGGCTCCAGCGTGCGAACCGTGTCCGAATGCCTCGCCGAATCGGCGAAGGACGTCACGGTACAGACTTCGCTGCTCGAATCGCGCCTGATCATTGGCGACAAGAAGCTTTACGCCACCTTCCGCAAGAGCTTTTTCGCGGCCATCGATCCGCAGGCGTTCTTCACCGCCAAGTCGCAGGAAATGCGCCATCGGCATCAGAAGTTCGAAAACACGCCCTACGCGCTCGAACCCAACTGCAAGGAATCGCCCGGAGGCCTGCGCGATTTGCAGACGATCCTCTGGATGACCAAGGCGGCTGGTTTCGGCAACCGCTGGGACGACCTTGCCAAGAACGGCCTTGCGACAACCTTCGAGATCCAGCAGATCAAGCGCAACGAAGCGCTTCTGAGCCTGATTCGCGCGCGTCTGCACGTCACGGCCAACCGCCGCGAGGATCGCCTGGTGTTCGACCTGCAGACCGCCGTGGCCGCGACCTTCGGCTACGTCGGCGAATCGCAGCGCAAGGCCAGCGAAGCCCTCATGCGGCGGTACTACTGGGCGGCCAAGGCAGTGACGCAGCTCAATCAGATCCTGCTCCTGAACATTGCCGACCGTCTCCAGCCGCAGATCGAGCAGCCGACACCGATCAACGAGCGCTTCTATGAAAAGGCCGGGCTGATCGAAGTCGCGAGCGACGATCTCTACGTCAAGGATCCGCACGCGATCCTCGAGACCTTCCTGCTCTACCAGAAGACCATTGGTGTCAACGGCCTATCGGCCCGCACGCTGCGCGCGCTCTACAACGCGCGCCACGTCATGGACAGCAAGTTCCGCAACGACCGCGTGAACCACATGACCTTCATGCGCATGCTGCTGCAACCGCGCGGCATCACGCATGCGCTGCGGCTCATGAACCAGACGTCGGTGCTGGGCCGCTACCTGCGCGTCTTTCGCAGCATCGTGGGGCAGATGCAGCACGACCTGTTCCATGTCTACACGGTCGACCAGCACATCCTGATGGTGGTGCGTAACGTGCGGCGCTTCTTCATCGCCGAGCACGCGCACGAATACCCCTTCTGCTCACAGCTCGCGGCGGGCTGGGACAAGCCGTGGATCCTGTACATCGCTGCACTCTTCCACGACATTGCCAAGGGCCGCGGCGGCGACCATTCGACGCTGGGCGCGCGCGACGTGCGGCGCTTCTGCCGCCAGCATGAGATTCCGCGCGAAGACGCCAAGCTGATCGAATTCCTGGTCGGCGAACACCTGGTGATGAGCCAGGTCGCGCAGAAGCAGGACCTGGGCGATCCGGAAGTGATCGGCGCCTTTGCCAAGCGCGTGGGCAATGAGCGCTACCTGACGGCGCTCTATCTGCTCACCATCGCGGACATCCGGGGAACGTCACCGCGCGTCTGGAATGCGTGGAAGGGCAAGCTGCTCGAAGACTTGTATCGCCTGACATTGCGCGCCTTGGGCGGCCGCATGCCCGATCCGGGTGCGGAGATCGAATCGCGCAAGCGCGAAGCGCTGGTGCAACTCGCGCTGCATGCGGAGCCTCTGGACTCGCACAAGGCGCTCTGGGAAACGCTCGACGTCGGCTATTTCATGCGGCACGATGCATCCGAGATCGCCTGGCACGCGAAGCAGTTGTCGCGCCACGTGCCGCACCGGGGCGTGCCCATCGATCCGCGCACGCCGCCGCTCGTCCGCGCGCGCCTGTCGCCGGTGGGCGAAGGCTTGCAGGTGGCCGTGTATACGCCCGATCAGCCCGATCTCTTCGTGCGGATCTGCGGCTATTTCGACCAGTCGTCCTTCAGCATTCTGGATGCCAAGGTGCACACCACCACCAATGGCTTTGCGCTCGATACGTTCCAGGTGGTCACCACCTTCATTCCGGAGCATTACCGCGACCTGATCAACATGGTCGAGGCCGGGCTGACCAAGACGCTGAGCGAAGCCGGGCCGCTGCCGACGCCGAGCAAGGGTCGTGTGTCGCGCCGGGTGCGCAGTTTCCCGATCAAGCCGCGCGTCAGCCTGCTTCCCGACGAAAAAGCGCAGCGCTGGCTGCTCAGCATCTCCGCGAGCGATCGTGCGGGCTTGCTGTATTCGGTCGCGCGGGTGCTGGCTCGGCACCACCTCAATCTGCAGCTTGCGAAGATTTCGACGCTGGGCGAACGTGTCGAAGATACGTTCCTGATCAGCGGGCCGGAGTTGCAAGGGCAACGGGCCCAGGCGGCGATCGAGACGGAATTGCTGGACGCGCTGGCTTCGTGACTTTGAACGTTGGACTTTGGACTGTGGCGGCTACATCCTCCCGCTCGCCAGCCGCCGCTCCAGCCACACGCTGTACCTCGACAGCCCGAAGCACAGCACCCAGTACACCAGCGCGATAAACAGGTAGCCCTCCAGGTAGAACGGCCTCCACGTGGGATCGCCGCCGAGGGCAAGCCCCAGCGCGCCCGTCAACTCGAACAAGCCAACGACCGTCACCAATGAGGTGTCCTTCAAGGTGCCCACCACGCTGTTGGTGAGCGCCGGAACCACGATGCGCAACGCTTGCGGCAGCACGATGTCGCGCTGCACCGGCCACCGCCCGAATCCGAGCGCCATCGCGACTTCAGTCTGCCCGCGCGGCACCGCCTGCAGTCCGCCACGAATGATCTCCGCCAGATAGGCCGCAACGAACAGCGAAAGCCCTGCAAGAACACGGATCAACACATCGGGCTGCCATCCCGCTGGCCAGAGCAACGGCAACAGGAACGAGGCCATGAACAGCACCGAGATCAGCGGCACGCCCCGCACCAGTTCGATGTAGGTCGCGCATAGCGTACGGACCGCCGGCCATTGCGAGCGCCGCCCCAGCGCAAGCGCCAGCGCCAGTGGAAACGCAAGCGCCAGGCCGACGACCGCCAGCCCGATGGTGAGCGGCAACCCGCCCCAGCGGTTGGTCGGCACCGAGTCGAGCCCGAAAATGCCGCCGCGCATCAATACGAGGAACAACGCGAGCGTCGCCACCCAAAGCGGCAGCAGCCACCACCGCCAGGTGCGCGGCCACGCGCTCAGCATGGTTGTCGCCGAAAGCACCGTGACGGCGATGGCCGGCCGCCATTGGTCTTCGTACGGGTAGCGGCCGAAAAGGATCGGACGCCATTTTTCGGCGATCACGCCCCAGCACGCGCCGTGCTGCACCGCCCGGCAAGCTTCGGCATCCGGTCGAAACACGGCATGCAGCACAGCCCAGTCGACGATGTGAAAACCGGCCCAGGCGAACACAAGGATCAGCGCAATCGTCGAAGCTGCACGCAGCGGCGATCCCCACAGCTCGGCGCGCCATGCGATGGCCTGGCTTGCGCTTCTCGCGCCGCTCACCGCCAGCCCCTGAGCGCGACGCGCGCGTTGTAGCGATTCATCCCGCCTGAAATAAGCAGCGACAGCGCCAGGTACACCGCCATGATCACAGCGATGCACTCGAAGGCGCGGCCGGTTGAATTGATCGACGTGTTGGCGATGGACACCAGTTCCGGATAGCCCACCGCGACGGCGAGCGAAGAGTTCTTGGTCAGGCTCAGCAACTGGTTGGTGAGCGCCGGCACGATCACGCGCAGCGCTTGCGGCAGCACGACGATTCGAAGCTGTTGCCGCGGCGAAAGCCCGAGCGCTTGCGCTGCGAGTTTCTGCCCCTGCGAGACCGAAGTGATGCCGGCTCGCACGATCTCGGCGACGAAGGCCGCCGTGTACAGCGCCAGCGCGATCACCACCGCAAGGTATTCAGGGCTGAGCGCCGCACCGCCGCTAATGTTGAAGCTGCCACGCTCGGGCCAGTCGAAATGGCTCGGCCACCAGCCCCCATCTTCGATGACCGGCCACGGCATCGAGAGACCGCCCTTGCTGAGCCAGAAGCCGCTCGCCAGTTCAATCGGCTCGGTCGAATCCGGCAGCAGTTGCGTGAGGGCGAAGTACAACATCAGCAACTGCACCAGCAGCGGCACGTTGCGAATCGTCTCGACGTAGGCACCGCAAAGGCCACGCACCAGCACATGCGGCGCAAGCCTGCCGATACCGAGCAGCGTCCCGAACACCACCGCGATGACGGCAGCGGGAATCGCCGCTCGGATCGTGTTGATCAAACCGGCCAGAAAGGCACGCCAGAAGGGCTGGCCCGCGTTGAAGTCGAGCCATCCTTCCGAGATCTCGAAACCGGCTGGCTGAAGAAGGAAGTCGAAGCCGGACCGCACGCCGCGCCCCCGAAGCACTTCGAGGGCGTGCAGGACAAGCCAGAAGGCGGCGCCCACCACCAGCGCGATCAGCAAAGCCTGCACCGCCCAGGCAAGCCAGACGGCGCGGCGCCCGCTGGCCGCCGGCCGATTCATCGGACCGGCAATCCGTACATCAGGCCGCCCTTGTTCCAGAGGTTGTTGACGCCGCGGGGCAGCTTGAGCACCGACTTCGGACCGACGTTGCGCTCGAAGACCTCGCCGTAGTTCCCCACCGCCTTGATCGCACGGTAAGACCAGTCCTTGTCGAGACCGAGCAGCTTGCCGAGGTCTTCGCTCGTGCCCAGCAGCCGTTGCTGTTGCGGGTCCTTGCTGTTGGCTTTCAGGTCATCGACGTTGGCCTGCGTGATGCCGAACTCCTCGGCCTCGATCAGTGCATTGGGCACCCATTTGGCGATCGCGAACCATTCGTCATCGCCCCGGCGCACCAGCGGCGCGAGCGGCTCCTTGGAGATCAGCTCGGGCAGGATGACATAGTCATCGGGGTTCGATGCTTCCTTGTTGCGCAAGCCGGCGAGCGCCGATGCGTCGGTCGTGAACGCCTGGCAGCGGCCGGAGAAAAACGCCTTGAACGACGCCTCGAAGCTCTCGAACACGACGGTCTTGACCGGAATGTTCTGCGCCTTGAAGTAGTCGGCGACGTTCTTCTCGTTGGTCGTGCCCGACTGCGTGCAGATGGTGGCGTTCTTGAGCTGCTTGGCGCTGGTCACCTTGATCTTCTTGGGTACAAGGAAGCCCTGGCCATCGTAGTAGGTGATGGTGGTGAAGTGAAAGCCGAGCGATGCATCGCGCGTCAGGGTCCAGGTGGTGTTGCGCGCGAGGATATCGATCTCTCCGGCCTGCAGTGCTGAAAACCGCTGCTGCGAATTGAGCGGTACGAATTCAACCTTCTTGCCGTCCCCGAGCACCGCCGCCGCGATGGCACGGCAGGTGTCGACGTCCAGCCCCGACCAGTTGCCCTGCGTGTCAGGCGCGGAGAAGCCGGCGACCCCGTTGGTCACGCCGCACTTGACGCTGCCGCGTTGCTTGACCGCGTCGAGCGTCTTGCCGGCAAAGGCCGGCGCGGCAATGAAAGCCATGGCGGCGGCTGCGGCGGCAAGCGCCGGGCGAAAACGTTGGTTCATTGGGAGACCCTCTTCATTGTTGGAAATTGCTGCAGCGGGCAGTTTACGAGGCAGGTGACAGTCTGCCAAAGAACCGGGGGTTCGAAGCAAATTCGCAAAATGCTCATCCAGATCGAACACAATCGGGCCTCTTCAAACGACCAAAAAGGTTCCTCGTCCATGATCCGTTCCGATGACACCGGCAAGCTCGTTCTGCGCCTTGCGCTTGGCGTGCTCATTCTTCTTCACGGCATCGCCAAGCTCACCGGCGGCATCGGATTCGTCTCCGGCCAGCTCACCGCGCAGGGCCTCCCGGGTGCTTTGGCCTACCTCGTGTTGGTCGGCGAAGTCCTGGCACCGGTGCTTCTGATTGTCGGGATCTACACGCGCGCGGCGGCGTGGATCGTGGTGCTCAACATGCTGGTGGCAATCTGGCTGGTGCATGCCAAGCAGATGTGGGCCCTCGGAAGCAACGGCGGCTGGGCACTCGAACTGCAGGGCATGTACCTGTTCGGGGCCCTCGCCCTCGCCTTCCTCGGCGGCGGTCGATTCAGCGTCGCCGGCAGCGGCGGCCGCCTGAACTGATCAGTCGTCCTCGCTCGCATCGAGGCCCGGAAACAGGACCTCGGTGAAGCCGAAGCGCGTGAAGTCGCGCACACGCATCGGATAGAGCTTGCCCCATAGGTGGTCGACTTCGTGCTGGACGACGCGGGCATGGAAGCCGCTCACGGTCCTGTCGACCGGGTCGCCGTAGGGGTCGAAGCCGGTGTATCGAAGATTTGCAAAGCGCGGCACCACGCCGCGCAGGCCGGGCACGGAGAGGCAGCCTTCCCAGCCCTCTTCTTCTTCGTCGCCGATGGGGGTGATGACCGGATTGATCAGCACCGTTCGCGGCACGACGGGGGCATCGGGGTAGCGCGGGTTCACAGCGCCGGTGCCGAAGATCACGATCTGCTGGTCGACTCCGATCTGCGGCGCGGCAAGGCCGGCGCCGTTGGCGGCATGCATCGTCTCGAACATGTCTCGGATGAGCAGATGCAACTCGTCAGTGTCGAAGGCAGCGACCGGTTGCGCGACGCGCAACAACCGGGGATCGCCCATTTTCAGGATTTCGCGGATGGCCATGGCGCGATTATCGCGAGGCCAGGGCCGTCAGGAGTGTCGGCCTCCACCGCCCCCGCCGCCCCAGCGCCCGCCGCCTCCACCCGCCCCCCGTCCTGGACCGGGACCGCCGTGGCCCCATCCCCCATGACCCCAACCGCCGTAACCCCATCCTGCGCCGTGCCCCCAATAGGGGTGCCCCCAGCCACCGCGGTAGTAGCCGGATCCGTAGACGCCGCCGATGACGAGCGACGATCCGCCCCACGCCCCATAGGGGTAGGCATAAGGGTAGTAGTAAGGATAGGAGGCGTAAGGGTAAGCCCCTGAGTACACGGCACCGCTGTAGTAGGGCCCTGTCGGGTACGCCACGCAAGCGCTGAGTAAGGCGGCACCCCCGATGGCGATGCAAGCGCCCAGACGACGAATTCGATTCATGAGGACTCCTGTCGACACGCATCAGTTCAACGCCCCATCGTCCGCCTTGTTGACAGGGCTTGCCGGGCCGGCGTGTAAAGCGCCTTCTGCGGTTCGTTCAGGGCGACCGAAGGATTTCCAGCATCTGCGCCTCATCGATCACTGCGACACCGAGATCGCGCGCCTTGTCCAGCTTGCTGCCCGCTTCGGCGCCCGCAACGACGTAATCGGTCTTCTTGCTGACGGAACCCGACACCTTGGCGCCGGCCGCCTCAAGCTTGTCCTTTGCCTCGTCGCGGCTCAGCGTAGGAAGCGTTCCTGTAATCACAAAAGTCTTGCCCGCCAGCGGCTTCGGCACTCGCGCGGCAGGCTCGCCCTCCTCCCAGTGCAGCCCGCAGGCGCGCAACTGCTCGACCACTTCGCGGTTGTGCGGCTGGTCGAAGAAAGTACGCACGCTCTGCGCTACGACGGGGCCGACGTCGTTGACTTCGAGCAGTTGCTCTTCGGTCGCATCCATGATCGCGTCGAGCTTGCCGAAGTGCTTGGAAAGGTCCTTGGCGGTGCTTTCGCCCACGTGGCGAATCCCCAGCCCGAAGAGAAAACGCGGCAATGTGGTTTTCTTCGATGCCTCCAGCGCATCGACGATATTCTTTGCGGACTTTTCCGCCATCCGTTCCAGGCCGGCCAGCGTCGACAAGCCGAGCTTGTAGAGATCGGGCAAGGTTCGGATCAGTTGGGTATCGACCATCTGCTCGACCAGCTTGCCGCCAAGGCCCTCGATGTCGAGCGCGCGTCGCGCCGCGAAATGAAGGATCGCTTCCTTGCGTTGTGCGCCGCAGAAAAGTCCGCCCGTGCAGCGGTAGTCGACTTCGCCCTCCTCGCGCACGGCATCCGAATCGCACACCGGGCATTTGTGAGGCATCGTGAAGATCGGCCCCCGCTGGTCGTCGGGCTTGGCGACACTCTCCGGCAGTACGCTGACCACCTCGGGAATGACGTCGCCCGCGCGTCGGACGATCACGGTGTCGCCCACCCGCACGTCCTTGCGACGCACCTCGTCTTCGTTGTGGAGTGTGGCGTTGGTCACCGTCACGCCGCCGACGAACACCGGCTTGAGCTTGGCCACGGGCGTCAGCTTTCCGGTGCGGCCGACCTGCACCTCGATGCCGAGAACTTCGGTCATCTGCTCTTGCGCCGGATATTTGTGCGCCACGGCCCAGCGCGGCTCGCGCGAGACGAAGCCGAGTTGCCGCTGCAATTCGAGGCTGTCGACCTTGTAGACCACACCATCGATGTCGTAGGGCAACGCATCGCGCTGACGGCCGATCGTCTCGTGGAAGGCGATCAGTTCCAGCGCGCCTCGGGCGCGCGCGGTCTGCGTGGCAACCGGAAATCCCCAGGCATGAAACTGCTGCAGCCAATCGAACTGCGTCGGCCAGTTGGGGCCACCCTGCTCCGGCGGCGTGACCTCGCCAAGGCCGTAGGCAAAGAAGCTCAGCGGACGATCGGCCGCGATCGCGGGATCGAGCTGGCGCACCGCGCCGGCCGCGGCGTTGCGGGGGTTGACGAACACCTTTTCGTTCTTCTGCCCGGCGGCGATCTTCTGGCGTTGACGCTCGTTGAGCGCGTCGAAATCGTCGCGCCGCATGTAGACCTCACCGCGGACTTCCACGACCGCCGGAATCTCGGATGCGTTGCCGCGCAGCCTGAGCGGAATCTGCTGCACCGTCCGGATGTTCTGCGTGACGTCTTCGCCCACTTCGCCGTCGCCACGGGTTGCGGCCTGCACCAGTACGCCGTTTTCATAGCGCAGGTTGAGCGCCAGGCCATCGAACTTGAGTTCGCAGACATAGTCGACCTGCGCCGCGTCTTCCGCGAGCCCGAGTTCCCTGCGAACGCGCGCATCGAAGGCGCTGGCACCGCCCGGCGTGATGTCCGTCTCGGTGCGAATGGACAGCATCGGCACCTTGTGGCGAACCTTGATGAAGCCCTCGAGCGGCTTGCCGCCCACGCGTTGTGTCGGCGAATCGGGCGTGCGCAGTTCCGGGAATTCGGCCTCCAGCGCTTGAAGACGCTGAAACAGCCTGTCGTACTCGGCGTCCGGCAACTCCGGCGCGTCGAGAACGTAGTAGAGATGAGCGTGCCGGTGAAGCTGCTCGCTCAGAGCGGCGGCTTCGCGAACTGCGTCTTCATGCGTAGTCTTCATGGGTATCGAATGGCAATGTACCTAGTTCTGTACCTAGTTCCAGAGATACCGCGGAACCGGCTTCGCCGGGCCGCAGGTATCGCCCCCTCGAAGGGGGGTGGCGGCCACACGAAGTGGGCAAGCCTGGGGGTAGTCAACTAAAAAGTCGCCGCGCCAGCGGCGATCCCGCCGAGAGATCGCGCGAGTCGAGCGTGTCGTAGAGCTGCTGGAGATCGGCGCCGATGACGTCCATGGTCTCATCGCGCAATGGCTGCCCGTCGCTGTCGGTCACGACGCCGTCCATTTCGCGGGCCAGCGCCGCGGCAGCCTCTCGCATGCGGTCGAAGGGCCGTTCTTCGCGTCCGACTTGCGGCACATCGAGGCTCAGCGTGAGCTCGCGGATCGCCGATTGGGCGGGGTCGTCCGCCAGCGCCGCCTGCGTATCGAAGGACAAGCCAAGGATCGGTGGCAAGCCCGGTTCGGCGGCGGGCAGAACCATGCGCCCCGGAATCATTCCGGCGACGAAGCCCATGCGAGCGGCGTTCTGCTGCACATAGCCAGGGCTCCAGGCGGCATGGCGCGCGCGCAGCACAAAGCCGAGCTGTGCATCATGCGTGCTCGCGAACTGGTCAAGTTCGCGGCCACGGGCGACTTCATCGAGCATTTCGGGGAACTCGGGCGCACCGTTCACTGCGTCGGCGAAAGCCTGTGCCTTGACGACGAATTCGGAATATTCGATCTCGTTGAGCGCGCCTGTCCGATTGGCCAGCTGCACGCCGACCTGGAAGGCGCCGTAGCGCTGGCCCGGCACGGGCGGCTCCCAATTGCCCGTGTGTTCGTTCAAGCCTTCGACCGCGACGGGCTTGCTGCCGGCGCGCCGGGTCGAGGGCATCGCGGCAATCGCAGCGTCACCGGAAGCCAGCCCTTCGAGCGATATCGGCGCGATGACGTCGATCAGCGGATCGAGACCCCCACGGCGATCCGCCGTTGGTAGGGGCAAGGCCGCCGGCGCCGGCAGATCCGGATCGAACAGCGGCTCGTGCCGCTCGGTGCCGGGCGACCGATGCGAATCGCGGTGCAGCACGGGCTCCTGGTCGTCACGCGGCGGTGGGTTCGATTCGGGGGGCTCGCTGTCGACGGCATCGGGTTGTCGCGGCGCATTGCGACGCGACATCCAGGTGTTGTAGCCGACCACCGCGGCGAGGACGAGACCGCCAAGAATGGCGAGGGCGACGGTCAGGCTGCTCATGCAGCCTCGACCATCGACACCGCCGACTCCATGTCGACCGCCACGATGCGCGATACGCCCTGCTCCTGCATGGTCACGCCGATGAGTTGTTCCGCCATTTCCATCGCGATCTTGTTGTGGCTGATGAAGAGAAACTGGGTTTCGCGGCTCATGGCCGTGACCAGCTTGGCATAGCGTTCGGTGTTGGCATCGTCGAGCGGTGCATCGACTTCGTCCAGCAGGCAGAACGGCGCCGGGTTGAGCTGGAAGATTGCGAACACCAGCGCGATCGCGGTCAACGCCTTTTCACCGCCCGAAAGCAGGTGGATGGTCTGGTTCTTCTTGCCTGGCGGCTGGGCCATCACCTGAACACCGGAGTCGAGGATCTCGTCGCCCGTCATCATCAGCTTGGCATTGCCGCCGCCGAACAGTTCCGGGAACATGCGGCTGAAATGCTCGTTGACGGTCTTGAAGGTGCCGCCGAGCAGATCGCGCGTTTCTGCGTCGATCTTGCGGATCGCGTCTTCGAGCGTGCCGATGGCTTCGTTCAGGTCGGCCGACTGGGCATCGAGGAAAGTCTTGCGCTCGCGCGCGACGGCCAGTTCGTCGAGCGCTGCGAGGTTGACGGCACCCAGCGATGCGACTTCGCGATTCAGACGGTCGATTTCGCCTTGCAGGCCAGTGAGGCGGACCTTGTCGGTTTCGATCGACAGCGCGACGGTTTCGAGATCGGCCTGGGCGTCGACCAGCAGTTGCTGATATTGCTCGAAGCCCAGGCGAGCGGCCTGTTCCTTCAGCTGGAAATCGGTGATGCGCTGGCGCAGCGGATCGAGTTCGCGCTCCAGTTGCAGGCGGCGCTCGTCGCTCGCGCGCAACTTGAGGGTGAGGTCGTCATATTGGCTGCGCGACGCGCCCAGCGCACTCTCGCGTTCCAGCTTGAGCGACAACGCGTCCTGCAAACCAGCCTGCGCGGCTGCGTCGGAAAGGCGCCCGAGTTCGGCGCGCGCGCGCTCGTCTTCTTCGGTGAGCGCCACGGTCTGCTGGGTCGCGGTTTCGATCGCGCGGCTGAGCTCGCCACGGCGGGCTTCGAGCGTGCGCTGAGCGAAGGTCGCTTCCTGCGCCTGGCGTTCGAGGCTGCGATGCTGGTCGCGGCTCGCCGCCAGCGCGCGGGCCGCTTCGATGACGCGCTCGTCGAGTTGCGCGTGCCGCTCCTGGCTGTCGGCAAGCTGCATGTCCAGCTCTTCGAAGCGTGATTCGGCTGCGATGCGACGTTCCTGCAGCTCCTCGAGCTGGGCAACGACTTCGCCGAGATCATTCGACAGTTGCTCGCTGCGCGCGCGTGTCTGTTCGGCCAACTGCGTCAGGCGCAGCGTCTCCACCTGGAGCTCGTGCGCGCGCGATTGCGTGTCGGCGGCTTCGCGGCGGGCAGTGATGAGGCGCTGCGCCGCGTCGGCGTAGGCGGCCTCGGCGCGAGCGAGCGCGGTGCGCGATTCATCGGCGATCAGCGTCTGGGCGCGCAACTGGCGCTCCAGATTTTCCATTTCCTGCTGGCGCGCGAGCAAGCCGGCCTGCTCGGAATCCTGCGCATAGAAGCTGACGCTGTGCGCCGTGACCGCGTGGCCGCTCTTGACGTAGATCGCCTCGCCGGGCTGGAGCTTGTCGCGCTGCGCCAGGGCTTCTTCGAGCGTGGCAGCCGTATGGCAGCCGTGCAGCCATTCAGCGAGCAGCGCCTGCTGGCCGGCATCGTTCAATCGCAGCAGGTCGGAGAGACGCGGCAGCGCGGCGGCGCTCTGAGGCGCGGCGGCGACGGGCGGCGTATAGAACGCGAGCTTGGCCGGTGGTGCGTCGCTGCCGAATGCGCGGACCATGTCGAGCCGGCTGACTTCGAGCGCACCCAGACGCTCGCGCAACGCCGATTCGAGTGCGTTTTCCCAGCCCTGCTCGACGTGGATACGGCTCCACAAGCCTTGCAGGCTTTCGAGACCGTGCTTGGCCAGCCAAGGTGCGAGCTTGCCGTCGGTCTTGACCTTTTCCTGCAGCGCCTTGAGCGCTTCGAGACGCGCGGACAGCTCGGCATGGCGCGCGCCTTCCGTGTTGACTGCCTGCTGGCGTGTGCGACGGTCGTCGTCCAGCTGCGGTACCGCTTCCTGCAAATCCTGCAGCCGCGCGTCCGCTTCGGCAGCGGCCTCTTGCGCAGCGGCGAGCTGTTCCTGCAAGTCGCGCAGCCGCGCCTCGTCGGGGGCGGCGAGCGCGTTCTGGTCCGTGCGCAGACGCTCTGCGCGCTGATTGAGCTGACGGCTCTGTTCCTCGATGTTGCGCTGGTCGGCGGCCAGCACCTGGATCTGCTGCTGCACCTGCGCGACCGAAGCGCGTTGGGCATTCGCCTCGTCCTGTGCGCGTTGCTGCGCGTCCTCGAGTTCAGGAAGGCGCGCGTCATGCTCTTCGAGTTGCGCGGCCAGCAATTCGGCTTGCTCTTCGGCGTTGATGCCTTGGCCGGCGAGCGTTTCGATTTCGGCCTCTGCATCCTCCTTGCGGGCGCTCCACTGCGCGATCTGCTCTCGCAGTTGCACCAGTCGCTGCTCCACACGCTGACGGCCTTCGACCACGAAACGGATCTCGCCTTCGAGCCGCCCGACCTCGGCGCTGGCTTCATACAGCTTGCCCTGCGCCTGGTTGACCTGATCGCCGGCGGCATAGTGCGCCTGGCGAACGGTTTCAAGCTCGGCCTCGATGTGGCGGAGATCGGCGGTGCGGGATTCGAGATCGTTGATCGCCTTTTCGGCATCGGCCTTGATCTTGGCTTGGTCGGCCTCGCTCTCGGTCCGCTTCATGAACCAGAGCTGATGCTGCTTGCGTGTGGCATCGCTTGTCAGCGTGTTGTAGCGCGCCGCGACCTCGGCCTGCTTCTCGAGCTTTTCGAGGTTGCTGTTGAGTTCGCGCAGGATGTCTTCGACCCGCGTGAGGTTTTCGCGCGTGTCGCCGAGGCGGTTCTCGGTCTCGCGGCGGCGCTCCTTGTACTTGGAAACGCCGGCCGCTTCTTCCAGAAAGAGGCGCAGTTCTTCAGGCTTGGATTCGATGATCCGGCTGATCGTCCCCTGCCCGATGATGGCGTAGGCGCGAGGGCCCAGGCCGGTGCCGAGGAACACGTCCTGCACGTCGCGCCGGCGCACCGCCTGGTTGTTGATGTAGTAGCTCGAATTGCCGTCGCGCGTCAGAACGCGCTTGACCGCGATTTCGGCAAATTGCGACCATTGGCCGCCGGCACGGTGGTCGGCGTTGTCGAACACCAGCTCGACGCTCGAACGGCTGGCCTGCTTGCGCGTCGTGGTGCCGTTGAAGATGACGTCCTGCATGGACTCGCCGCGCAGTTCAGAGGCGCGCGATTCGCCGAGGACCCAGCGCACGGCATCCATGATGTTCGACTTGCCACAGCCGTTCGGGCCGACGACTCCGACGAGTTGGCCGGGCAAGAGGAAATTGGTGGGTTCGGCGAACGACTTGAAGCCGGAGAGCTTGATGGAATTGAGACGCACGGCAGGTCGGCCCTAAGCCAAGGTGTTGATTTGTAAGGAGATTTCACTGGCCTGGATCCGGAGGACCGGCCGCCACCCGAGGGCAGGATGATAACGTGCGGTCCATGCGCGCGATCCCCCGTTTTCCCCCTCTTGAACCTCATAGCTGGCGGCCTGGAATCTGCACGGCGGCCCTCCTGGCCCTGGTCGTCCTCGCACTTGGCGGTTGCTCGTCCACACAGCGGGCGGAGCCCTACAACAACCAGGAATGGCTCCAGACCGGAACCAACCGCATCGCGAACCTGGCGCTGCGCGACAACGTGCAGTCGATCAAGCGCGTGCAGCTGTCGCTCTACCGGCGCAATCCGCGCGAATGGAAAAAGTGGGCGACCAGCGCGGACGAAGCCATCCAGCGCACATGGGATGCAATCCAGCAGGAACAGCCGCTGCCCGATCTTCACGGCACCACAGGCATCGACGCCATCCGGCTGGCATTCGAGACCGCTCCCAAGCCCTACGAGGGCGACCGCGTCGCGGCTCTCGTGGTCGGCTGGGCGGCGCTGCTCAAGCAGGCCAACGGCAACACATGGGAGCAGACCATGCTGGACGGCGTGAACGCCGAGAACAGTTTTCGCGCGGCCCGCAACGTCGAGATCTCGCTATGGCTCATAGGCTCGAAGACTGGCGCGGACGGCAAGCCTCTGCTGTTTGCTACGGAAATCAGCGAGCACGGGCGCAACCTGCTGGTCGATCGCGAGCTGTCGAAAGTGGTTGCGCGGCTTGACCTGATGGCCGCACAGGCGGACGAAAAATATCGGCGCGCCGCGCTCGATTTCAGCCAGAACTGGCTTCTCGGCAGTCTGGGGCCCTTCTTTTCAATGGTGCCCAAGAACTGAGCCAGACGAACCCCGCCCCCTAGAATGCTTCGCACTTCCCCATCCAGGAACCTCATGAGCTCACTCAACTTCATCGGCGGCGAAAAAGGCGGTGTCGGCAAGTCGGTCACCGCGCGGGTCCTGGCGCAGTATTTCATCGACCACAGCCGGCCGTTTGTCGGATTCGACACCGACCGCTCGCACAGCTCCTTCACTCGCTTCTACGAGGGATTCGCGTCGCCGATCGTGGTGGACAGCTTCGAGGGACTCGACACGGTCGTGAACGGCTTCGAAACCAATCCGCAACAGAGCGTCATCGTCGACCTCGCCGCGCAGACCCTGGCGCCACTCTCGCGGTGGATCAAGGAGTCGGATCTGTTCGATGTATTCGCCGAACTCGGCGTCGCCGTCAACTTCTGGCACGTGCTGGACGACGGGAAGGATTCAACCGATCTGCTGGGAACGCTGATCGACACCTTCGGCAATCGGCCGAACTACATCGTGGTGCAGAACTATGGCCGCGGCAACGATTTCGGACTGCTGCTCGGTTCGCAATCGCTCAACAAGGCGACTGCACATGGCGCGCGCGTGATCGCCCTGCCGCGCCTGCACGAAGCCAGCATGCGCAAGATCGATGGGCGCAACACGAGCTTCTGGAAGGCGGTCAACGACCGCGAAGGACCGCACGCGCTCGGACTGCTCGAACGGCAACGCGTGAAGACGTGGCTGGCGACAGCCTACGCGGCATTCGACACGCTGCCTCTTTAGTCGTTCGGCACGACCTCAGGCACTTCAACGACCCAGCCCGCTCGCGTGAGGGCTGCGGGTGCATGCCTGCCTTGTCGCAATCAGACAACGCAAATCTCAACTTCTAGGGTCGATCTTGCAGGGTTATGGGGCGATCTTGCAGGAGCGCGTCTGCCGCAAGGAGGGGCCTCTGATGGAATCGACTCAACTTCCCAATGGGAGGTTGGCCCGGGGGCCGGTGGGGAGCACAAACGTGCCGTCACGGTGAGCCTGTCACACCGGTGCCTTTGTTGAACCTAGGAGAACCCTGAATGAAAAAATCCTTTGTCGCCCTGGCTGCCCTGGCCACCTTGACCAGCGCAGGCATTGCCTCGGCACAGTCTTCCGTCACGCTCTTCGGCGTGGTTGATGCTGCTGTGAGCAGCTACTCGAACCGGGCAGAGACCCCCCTGGGCAATAGCCTCACGACGAGCCAGACCGCTCTCACCAACTCCGGCTACAACTCCAGCCGCCTGGGCTTCCGCGGGACGGAAGACCTGGGCGGCGGCTTGGCTGCCAGCTTTTGGCTCGAAGCTGGGCTGAACAACGACGACGGCAGCGGGAAGGCAACTGGCGGTGGGCTCAGCTTCAACCGTCGCTCGACGGTCAGCCTCGCCGGAGCATTCGGTGAAGTCCGCCTCGGTCGCGACTACACCCCGACTTACTGGAACGACACCGTGTTCGACCCGTTCGGCGCCAATGGCGTTGGCACGAACCTGATCGTGTCGGCAGGCCAGTCAATGAACAACGAAAACTACACGCGCGCCAGCAACTCGGTCGGCTACTTCCTGCCACCAAAACTTGGTGGTGTGTACGGACAGTTCATGTACTCGTTCAACGAACACGCAAAGTTCGATCCGGCAGTTCTGACCCCTCGTGTGCCCGACTCGCAGCGCACCGGCCGCTATATCGGTGGTCGCGTCGGATACGCCAACGGCCCGGTGGATGTGGCTCTCTCTTACGGCCAAAGCACTGTGGCGGACGATTTCTTCCTCGGATTGACTGCAAACTCGGTCAACTGGAGCCTGGGTACTTCGTACGACTTTGGACCGGTCAAGTTGTTCGGCGAGTACTCTGACAACAAGCTCGAAATCGACACCGATAGCTTTGGCTTGCTGGCTGATCCCGGCACGAAGGGTTGGTTGCTCGGGGCCACCGTCCCCGTCGGTCCAGGTCTTATCCGTGCCTCGTACTCGTCAGTGCGTTATCGCGGCATCGAACTCGGCGAAGAGCCAAAGGCCGACAAGTTCGCGATTGGCTATGTGCACAACCTTTCGAAGCGCACAGCTCTGTACACCACGGTTGCTCGCGTGAACAACAAGAACGGAACTGCCTTCACAGTTGGAGGCCCAGCCTACAACGCAGTGTTTGACGGCGTCTGGACCGTGCCGAAATCCTCCACCGGTTACGACATCGGTATCCGTCACGCCTTCTAACGCCACCTGACAGCAAGCTGAAAAATATCAGCATCCTTAGGCAGTTCTTGAGGGCTGTCCGGCGAGAGTCGGGCGGCCCTTTTCATTTTCACAATAGCCATCAGCCGACGACCCGCACATGCCAACGGCGGATTGTTCGGTCAAAGATATGGCAAGGGAGCCTCAATGCCGAACAGTATCCTGTCCAAACACATCGCAGACAAAGCCCTGGACCTCAATGACTTGCGCGTTTTTGCGTACGTCGCATCACATGCCAGCTTCTCGATGGCGGCGGACGCGTTGCAGATTCATAAATCAAGCGTCAGCAGAAGCATCACGCGACTTGAATCGATGCTGAAAGCACCATTGATTCAGCGCACGACGCGCAAGGTTCAACTGACGCGATGCGGCATGGCCTTGAAGGTCCGCTCCGTCGAGATCCTCTCCCACGTCAATGACTCGATCGCCTACATCGGCAGCATCAACGATGCTCAGTCAAAGCGCCACGGCGGGGAGCAAGGCTTGCGCATGCAAGGCGCCTGAACGAGCGGGCGCATGGGTCATGGCTGATCAGACTGCGCGTGCGAACGCTTGCTGCCGCGCAGTCGCCATGGCCGCCCAGTTCACATGAGCTCAGCCGGACTGCGGCAGATCAATGAGCGGCGGAGCGCAAGCTCTGCCGCATCTTGCTGGGCGCGACGCGATACCAGGTCTTGAACTTTCGACCGAAGCTGGTCGGGTCTGAATAGCCCAGTTGCGACGCAATGGCTTCCATCGACAGTTCGGTGTGCTGCAAGTACCAGGCGGCGTGCTCTTTGCGCAGGTTGTCCTTGATATCGGAGTAATTGATGCCCGCATCTGCAAGCCTGCGCACGAGCGTTCGCCCGGAGATTCCGAGATCGACAGCCAACTCACCCGCTTCCGGATTGATCGCCAGCCGCTCGAGAAGCGCGCGGCGGACGCGCTGCACGAAGTCCCCCTGCCCCTGTTCCGATGCCGCACGTCCGCAAGCCTCCGCGGCTGCGACAAATGCCTTTGCATCAGCGGAAGTACAAGGCCAATGAAGCATCTCTGTCGGCAACTGAAACGTCAGGCATTCCTGGTCGAATGCCGCCCGTCGCACGTACCGCAGACACGGCACGTCGTTGCCCGCAGGCCGGGGGTAAGGCAACCCCACCGTGAGTTCGTCAGCGGGCCGCCCCAACATTGCCTCCAGCAGTCTGCAGTGCGCGCCAACGATGGACTGCGTAACGAAGACGTGGGTCTCGCACAACGGACGCGACGGCCTGACCTTGAGGATGCTCCATTGGCGCCCGTTTTCCATCTGGAACTCCACACCACCGAAGATCTGCCCGGCATGTCGGCTCACAAATTCAAGGCCTTGGCCGAGACTTTCGCTCGTCACGGCGGCGATGCCGACAGGGCTGTGATAGGGCTGGATCATCGAGCCGGCCATCAGGCCCAAGGCCGGCTCTCCGCTGCACAGCACCGCTTGCGCGACGAAGCGGCGAAAGACCGAGAAGTCCACCATGTCCTGCCCGTCGCAGAGGTCCTGCCATGCCAAACCCGCGTTTGAGAGCACTGTAGATGGCGACACGCCACGGCTGTTGAGGCAGTCGAGCACGCTTCGAACATAGACGGGATGCGCAAACGGAATGGAGACCTCGGCCTTGGGATTCATAGTCGATCGTGGATTGCATCGGCGAGTCCGTGCGCGAGGTGCCCATGTCAGAAAGGGCAATGCATTCGACTTGGAGGGATCTTCAAATCGCAGTCGGAGCCGACCGCGCCAAATCTACTCTCCGCGTCTCTTTGTTTGGCCTTCAAATGGCCGAGAAGGATCGCGAAGCTGGTCCAGAAAGGTCCAGAAAGGTCCAGAAAGGTCCAGAACTTCAATCGGAGTGCAATGATTGACGCACTCCGCGCGCCACATTGCATGGCGCGCGATATGTTTGGCCGTGCGCTGGAATCAGCGCACGTTGTTGGAGGCTCCGCGGCGGAACATCAGAGCGATCAACAGCAGTCCCAACACGGTGAATGCAATGAAAGACCAGTTGGCCAACGACAGCCCCAGCAGCGTCCAATCGACTTTCGAACAATCACCGGCCCCGCGAAAGATCATGGGCAGCGCGCGCTGGAGAGGAAAAGTCTCGATCATCCCGTAGATGTCGCGGCCGCACGTCACGACTTCCGGCGGATGCCATTGCAGCCAGCTCTGGCGCGCGGCGGTGTATGCGCCGCCCACAGCCATGATCAGCCCGAGCAGCGAGCCCGTCACCTGCAGCCCCTTTCGGCGGCTCAGTGAGGCCAGCCCCGCGAATACCGCCACCAGCACCAGCGCGTACCGCTGCACGATGCACATGGGGCAAGGTTCGAGCCCGACCACGTGCTGCAGATACATGCCAAATGCAAGCATCGCCACACATGCGGCGCAAATCAAAGCCAGGGCACGCCGAGGCGCGCCGAAATACCAGTCGATCATGGTGAAACCCAGTCCTCTACGAACACCCGGGCCTTGCGCGGCGTGGCGACAACGGTGTCGCCCTCGTGCAGACCCAGGTCCCGGAACTGTTGCGCAGGGAGTTGCGCTTCGATAATGGTTCCGGAGCCCGGATTATCTGGATTCGATTCGGTGGGTTCGAGTTCCAGCCGCGCAATGGGGCCGACCACGATCGCGCGAGTCAACGTTGCGACGATTCCGGTCGCACCGGGCGCATAGCGCCTGACCTCGAGGTCATGCGGCCGCACGTAGGCCAGTGCCTTTCCGTTCCGGAGCTCGCTGTTTTCCGGGGAGTCGATGCGGATGCCTTCGACGTGCACCTCGCCCTCGTGAGCGCGCCCGTGGAAGAGGTTCACGTCACCGAGGAAGCCGTAGACGAACGGACTCGCCGGATGGTCCCACACGTCTTGCGGAGAGCCGACTTGTTCGACCTGCCCGCTGTTCATCAGCACCACCCGGTCGGCGACTTCGAGCGCCTCTTCCTGGTCGTGCGTGACGAAGATGCTGGTGACGTGCAGTTCGTCGTGCAAGCGCCGAAGCCACCGGCGCAGTTCCTTGCGCACCTTGGCATCGAGCGCGCCAAAAGGCTCGTCGAGCAGCAACACCTTGGGCTCGACTGCAAGCGCACGCGCCAGGGCGATGCGCTGGCGCTGGCCGCCCGACAGCTGAGCGGGATAGCGATCGGCCAGCCAGTCGAGTTGCACCAGCTTCAAAAGCTCATGCACCTTGGCCTTGATCTGCGCTTCGCTAGGACGCGCACTGCGCGGCTTCACACGTAGACCGAACGCCACGTTCTCGAACACCGTCATGTGCCGGAACAGCGCGTAGTGCTGGAACACGAACCCCACCTGCCGCTCGCGCACGTGCACATCGGTCGTGTCTTCGCCCGAAAAGAGAATGCTGCCCGCGTCGGCCGTTTCCAGTCCCGCGATGATGCGCAGCAACGTGGTCTTGCCGCAGCCCGAGGGGCCGAGCAACGCGACCAATTCGCCCGACGAGACGTCGAGGCTCACATTCCGCAAGGCCTGGAAGTCGCCGAAGGCCTTGTTGACGTTGCGAATTTCAATACTCATGTTTCCTCTCCTTCACTTTCCACCGACTGCGTGGCCGCGCCACCCGATGAAACTGCCATAGTCCCCAAGCCAGGAACACCGCGGAACCGGCTTCGCCGGGCCGCCGGTGTTGCCCCCGGCAGGGGATGGGCGCCCGACACGAAGTGCGGGCAACCTGGGGGCGAGCTTCATGTCCGGGGCCGCTCTGGCGGCAGGTCGGCGATGGCCTTCATTTCACGCTCGTGCCGCCATTCGACGAAGGACTTGATCACCAGCGTGACCAAAGCCAGGATGGCCAGCAGCGATGCCACCGCGAAGGCGGCGACGGACTGGTATTCGTTGTAGAGCACTTCCACATGCAGCGGCATCGTGTTGGTCTGGCCGCGGATGTGACCCGACACGACCGACACGGCGCCGAACTCGCCCATCGCACGCGCATTGCACAAGATCACGCCGTAGATCAGGCCCCACTTGATGTTGGGCAGCGTCACGCGCCAGAAGGTCTGCCAGCCGGTCGCACCCAGCACGATGGCGGCCTGCTCTTCTTCCGTGCCCTGCGCCTGCATCAGAGGGATCAGTTCGCGCGCGATGAACGGAAAGGTCACGAAAACCGTCGCCAGCACGATGCCGGGCACGGCGAAGATAATCTTGATGTCGTGCGCTGCAAGCCAAGGTCCGAACCAGCCCTGCGCGCCGAAGATCAGCACGTAGATCAAGCCGGCGACCACGGGCGACACGGCAAACGGCAGATCGACCAACGTGGTGAGAAATGCCTTCCCGCGAAACTCGAACTTGGCGATGGCCCATGCGGCCGCGACCCCGAACACGAGGTTCATCGGCACGGCAATGGCGGCTGTCAGCAAGGTGAGGCGGATGGCGCTCCACGCATCGGGCTCCTTCAACGCATCGAGGTAGGCCTCGAAGCCCTTGCGCAGTGC
Organism: Variovorax sp. 10N420; assembly: GCF_056394705.1. Lineage (NCBI taxonomy): Bacteria > Pseudomonadati > Pseudomonadota > Betaproteobacteria > Burkholderiales > Comamonadaceae > Variovorax > Variovorax sp. 10N420. The sequence continues at coordinate 43,255 of NZ_JBFTIJ010000006.1, forward strand.
TTCGGTGGCGACGGCGGCCAGCGGCAGCACCAGGAACAGCAGCATGAACAGCATCGCGATGCCGATGAGCGTTCGGCGCACCCATGCGGATTCGGTCGTTCCGGCCTGCGCGCGGCGAACGGTGGTGGAACGCGCGCTCATGACGAACTCCCCGCGCGGCGCCGCTGCCACGCTTGCAGGCCGTTGATGACCAGCAGCAGCACGAACGAAATCACCAGCATCACCAGCGCCACCGCGGTCGCACCGCCGAAGTCGTATTGTTCGAGCTTGCCGATGATGATCAGCGGCGTGATCTCCGAGATCATCGGCATGTTTCCGGCAATGAAGATCACGGAGCCGTATTCACCGATGGCGCGCGCAAACGCCATCGCGAAACCCGTCAGCAGCGCCGGCGCGATCGAAGGCAGGATCACCTTCGTGAAGGTCTGCAGGCGCGTTGCGCCGAGGCTCGTGGCGGCTTCTTCAAGTTCTTTTTCAGTGTCTTCGAGCACCGGCTGGACGGTCCGGACCACGAAAGGCAGACCAATGAAGATCAGCGCAATCACGATGCCGGTCGGGGTGAAGGCCACCTTGATGCCGAGCGGTTCGAGGTATTGGCCGATCCAGCCATTGCCGGCAAGTAGCGCGGTCAGCGAGATGCCGGCGACCGCCGTCGGCAATGCGAAAGGAAGGTCGACGAGCGCGTCCACGATCCGCTTGCCGGGAAACTTGTAGCGAACGAGCACCCAGGCGACCAGCAACCCGAACACCAGGTTGACCAGCGCGGCAATCAGCGATGCGCCAAAGGTCAGGCGATACGACGCCATCACACGAGGTGCTGTGACCGCGACCCAGAACTGGTCCCAGGTGAGCGTGAAGGTCTTGAAAACCAGCGCCGAAAGCGGAATCAGGACGATCAGGCTCAGGTAGAGCAGCGCATAGCCGAGCGTGAGGTGAAAGCCCGGCAGCACGCGCCGAGATACACCTGTGCCACCCGCACGCGCAAGCGGCGCCGCCGAGGACGGCAGCGCCGAAGACACGGCACCGCTCATTTATTTGCCGCCGGGCGTGTACAGCCGGTCGAACTGCCCGCCGTCGTTGAAGTGCACCTTCTGCGCTTCGCTCAGGCTGCCGAACAGTTCCTGCACGGTGAAGAGTTGCAGCGGTTTGAAGGTCGCGGAGAACTTCTTGAGCACCGCTTCGGAACGCGGGCGAAGCGCATGCTTGGCCGCGATTTCCTGCGCCTCGTCCGAGTAGAGGTACTCGAGATATGCCTTGGCAAGCTCGCCGGAGCCGCGCTTTGCGGTCGTGCGCTCGACGACAGCGACGGGGTTCTCGGCCAGGATGCTGATGGACGGATACACGGCCTGTGCCTTGCCTGCGCCGAATTCGCGGTCGATGGAGACCACTTCGGATTCGAAGGTGATCAGCACGTCGCCTATGTTTCGTTGCAGGAAGGCGGTCGTCGCATCGCGGCCGCCGCGCGCGAGCACCGGCACGTTCTTGAAGAGCTTGCCGACGAACTCGGCCGCCTGGGCGTCGGTGCCTCCCTTCTTCTTCACGTAGCCCCACGCGGCGAGATAGGCGTAGCGGCCATTGCCGCCGGTCTTGGGGTTGACGATCACGACCTGAACGCCGGGCTTGATCAAATCGTCCCAATCCTTGATGCCTTTGGGATTGCCGTTGCGCGTGAGGAACAGCATCGTCGACGTGGTCGGCGACGCGTTGTACGGGAAACGCTTGGCCCAGTCCTTTGCGACCACGCCAGCGTTGGCGAGGAATTCGATGTCGGTGCTGGTGTTCATTGTGACCACATCGGCGTCCAGCCCATCCGCAACGGCGCGAGCTTGCGCGCTGGAGCCCGCATGCGACTGGTCGATCTTGACGTCCTTGCCGGTGGTCTTCTTGTAGTTCGCAACGAAGGCGGCGTTGTAGTCCTTGTAGAACTCGCGCGCCACGTCGTACGAGACATTGAGAAGCGAGGTCGGTTGCGCGGACGCAGCGCCGGCGGCGGCGAGCACCAGCGCGCCGAGGATCGTCTTGATTCTGGAAGTCATAGAGTTGCCAAAGGTTCGAAATTTCGACGGCCGTCCATCAGAGTGGTCGGCTCGTCCGTCAAGGATTGGAGCAGAGCGAGGCCCAGCGGCCAGTCCCCATGCCCGGATTCGATGTTGATGTGGCCGGCATTCTGCATCCGAACGAATTCGCTTCCCCAAGCGCGAGCATAAGCACCCGCCAAACGCACGGGGCAAAAGGGGTCGTTGCTGCTCGCGACGACGATGCTTCGATAGGGCAGCTTGGCGTGAGGGACCGGCGCGAAATCGGACAAGACGGCACGGCGCTCGGGGTCCGCCGGCGCCACCAGCAGCGCGCCGCTGATGCGAGCGGCCGCGGCTTCGCAGAGGTGTGCCGTCGCAATGCAGCCCAGGCTGTGTGCGGCGATGACGACCGGCGTGGGACTCTCGAGCACAAGCTTTTCGAGTGCAGCGACCCACGCCGCACGTGTCGGCGTGATCCAGTCATCCTGCGTCACTCGAACTGCGCCTTGCATCCGCTCGGCCCACAGGCTTTGCCAGTGGCCCGGACCGGAGTCACGCCAGCCCGGCACGATCACGATGGTTTGTTTTGTCACACGGAGAATACGTTGGAGGCGTTGGTGGGCAGCCCCGGATTCTGCGAAGCATCGCTTCAAAGACAAACGAATATCTGCTTGTTTGAATATGGTGTTTTGCGCATAAGGAAAAGCGGTGGAACTCACCCGGCAAGATCGTGCGGCTCATCGCTGTCGAGGTTTTCCACGAGGAAATCGATCAGCCGGCGCACCGCCGGGACCAACGCGCGCCGGGCGGGGAACATCATGTGCGTGATGCCCGGAGCCGGCCCCCAGCCCGGCAGCACCTCAACCAGCTTTCCTGCTTTCAGTTCGCTGCGGCACATGTAGTCAGGCAGAACTGAGACTCCGGTGCCTTGCACCACGGCGAACTTGAGCGTAAGCAGGTCGTCGGCCACGTAGCGCGGCACATGCGAATGAACGGTCACCTTGCCACTCGGCCCTTCGAGGCGCCAGTTGGCACGACCATCGCCAGTCGACATCGAAACGGTGTCGAGCTTCGACAAGTCCGCTGGCGCCGACACGGGCCCCTGCTGCCGGATCTGTTCTGGATTGCCGACCAGGATGCCGCGGCTGATTCCGAAAATCTTGGCTACAAGTGTTGTGCTGTCCTCGACCTCGGGTCGCACGCGCAGCGCCAGGTCGACGCCCTCCTCGACCAGGTCGACCGGCCGGTTCAGCACACGCATCTCCACGCGCACTGCGGGATAAAGCGCCATGAAACGCGGTAGCAAAGGCCCCACGCTGCTCTGCGCCAAGGTCACGGGGCAGCTCAAGCGGACCGTTCCGCGCGGCTCCGTCTGGGCTTGCGCCACCGCCTCCGCCGCCGCTTGCGCCGCATCGCGCATGGCAGCGCAATGCTTCAGGTAGATCTCGCCGGCAGACGTGAGGGATAGGCGCCGGGTGCTGCGCTGCATGAGTTGGACGCCGAGTTGGGCCTCCAGATCGGCGACGCGGCGCGAAAGCCGCGACTTTGGAATGCCAAGCGCGCGGCTGGCAGCTGCAAAGCCGCCGCGCTCCGCCACTTCGGCAAAGAACACCATGTCGTTCAGGTCTTGCATGATCCACTGTCCTATTTTTGGAACGAACTGGGCCATTTTTACTTACTTATCAGCCAATCGCCACAAAAATAGAATCCTACTCACGCCGACCGATTTCAGCGCCGGCACTGTTCAAGAAAGACTATCGATCATGAAACTGCTGCACGTCGACTCCAGTGTCCTGGGCACCAACTCCGTTTCGCGTCAACTGAGTGCCGAAATCGTGGCCGACTGGCGCAAGGCCCACTCCCACACTACCGTCGAGTACCTCGACCTGGCCGTGGACACCCCCAACCACTTCAGCGCCGATGCGCTCGGCATCAAGGTCGGCGTTCAGGCTGAACCCACCGAAGCGCAGCGCCGCGAAAACGAAGTTTCCGAGCGCCTCGTGACGCAATTCCTGGCTGCGGATGTCATCGTGATCGGCGCTCCGCTCTACAACTTCACGGTGCCGACCCAACTCAAGGCGTGGATCGACCGTCTGGCTCAAGCCGGCCGCACCTTCAAGTACACCGACAAGGGCCCAGTCGGCCTCGCAACCGGCAAGACCGTGATCGTCGCTTCGACGCGCGGCGGCATGTACTCGACCAGCGACGGCGGCCAGGCGATGGAGCACCAGGAGAGCTACCTGAAGGTCATTTTCGGCTTCTTCGGAATTACCGATGTGCGCATCGTGCGCGCCGAAGGACTTGCCATGGGCGATGCTGCAAAGTCGGCTGCGATCGCCGCTGCACGCGCAAATATTGGCGGAGCGACAGGCAAGGCTGCCAATCAGGACGTCGCAACGCTGGCCGCGTAAGCCACACACTGGCTCGCGCACCTCTGGGTGCGCACCACCCGAATTGGCAGATTTGAGAGGTGCGCCAACGCGCAGAGCCGGTTTGCGGACACGTAGGCCAGCTATGCGAGCGCCTTCTCAGTGGTTCGAGCCGCTTTCGCTACCTTCTCGCGCAGCCAAGCGTGACCCACGTCATGCTCGTCGCGGCCATGCCAGATCGCACGCATGGTCGATGGTCGAGCTTGGTAGGGCGGCGGTCGGCGAATAAGGTCTTCGCGCTTCGTGAGAGCCACTGCCAGAGACGCGGGCACGATGGACAGCATTGAAGTGTCACGAAGCAGCGCGGGAATGGCGAGCGCGTGGGGGACGGTGATTCTCACCCGCGGCCCCTCCTTCGATTCAATGAGTGCCTCTTCCAACGCATGCCGGTCAAACATTTCCGACTGGCGTGCGAGGCCACGTTCAACGATAAACCCTCCCACTGCGCCCTCCTCCTGTCCTCCGACGGACAGGGTGACCAGCGGGTACTTCGTCAAATCCTGGAGCGTGAGTTTCCGGCGGGAGGCGGGGTGTCCCTTGCGCATCAAGATCGCCTCTCCCTGGGACAACAACGTTTGAGAGTTGAGTCGCGACGGCACCTGCGAAAAAATGCCAATAGCCAGGTCGATGCGCCCCAAGTCAATCTGCTCAGCCAAGTCCAGTCGCGTGGACGGACGGATGACGAGATCGATATGCGGAGCAATTTCTTGCAGTTCTCGGGACAAGGGCACAACAATCACCTCGGTCACGTGGTCGTTCGCCGCAATGACGAAACGCCGCTTGGATGTTTCGGGTGAAAACGGCTCCACTCCCACGATAGCCTCGATCTGGCGCAATGAGTCCCGCAGGCCCGGCGCCATCGCCGTTGCACGGCCGGTCGGCACCATGCCTTTCCCCGTACGCATAAAAAGCTCGTCGCCCACAAGTTCGCGCAGCCTCCTGAGCGCATGGCTAACCGCCGATGGCGTCAGATTGAGGCGCTTACCCGCCACTAGCAGATTGCGGTCCTCGTAGACGGCCTCGAACACCTTCAACAGGTTGAGGTCCATGCGACCAATGCTCACGACTTCACCTCCTGCAGTTGAATTGCGTTCATTATGGAACTGCAGATCTATCGTTTCCATTCAGTTCGAGTTTCGCCCATGATCGTGTCCAGGCATTCCGCAAAGGCGAGACCACGATGACCGAAACAAACATTCAGGACAGACAGGCGCTCATCGAGCGCTGCATCCCCTTCCTCGAAGAAGTGAAGGACATGACCGCCGGAGCCGCGGTCGAAAACTGGTTGAACCAGAAGTACGGGGCTGACAGCGAGCTCTATCGGACCCTGGCTCACTTGGTGTTGAAGGGCGTGCAAGACGGCTGGGCAGCGAACGTCCCGATCGACGGTCAGGCTTACCGCCGCAGCCGCATCGCGGAGCCCTCGGAGCGCACACTGCACTTCAGCATCACAGCCGTATACATGGACAGCACAGGGAATCAGCAGGGTCATCCTGATCATCACTTCCTCGGGCAGTACCACGGCCATCCCTATGGCGAGATCAACATGGTCATTCCGCTCAATTCCGGCGCCGCATTGAAGGGGCCGAATGGCTGGTGCTTTGGTGGCTGGACCGCACCGCCGCCGGGCAGTCACCACTATCCGGAAGCAAAGGGCGGCGCCGTGATTGCGCTGTTCTTCCTCCCCTCCGGACGGATTTCGTATCACGACGCGCCGCTGCAGGGGTGAACCATGGTCCAGACGGCAACTGAATGGTCCCAGGAGACCATTGCGAAATGCGTCTCCTCCGTCATGCATTCGCGCCGAGCGGTTCGTGCATTCAAGCCGGAGCCTTTGCGCCGCACGCTTGTGGAAGCGATCTTGGAGGATGCAGCAACTGCCCCAAGCGGTGGCAACATCCAGCCCTGGCGGGTGCATGTGGTCAGCGGCGTGGCCAAGGAGCAGCTGGCAAATGCGTTGGTCGCAGCGTTTCGTGCCGGAACCGCACCGGCGCCGACGCACTTCCCCGAACCGTTGCCGGATGTATTCCGTACGAGGTTGCTTGACTTCGGCGCGCGGTACTACGCCTCCCTCAAGATTGATCGCAACGATGCTTCGGCGCGCATGCGCCAAACCGAGCGAAACTTCTCATTTTTTGGCGCCCCGGTCGGTCTCATTTTCAGCATCGACCGCAGACTGAAGGCACACAGCTGGATCGACCTCGGCCTCTTCGCGCAGAACGTGATGATCGCCGCGAAAGCACGTGGCGTCGACACCTGCCCGCAGGTCGCATTTGCGCAGTTTCATGACCAGATCGCATCCCATCTTGCGATGCCCCCGGAGGAAGTAACCGCCTTCGGCATGTCCATGGGATACGGCGATCTGGAGGCCCCGGTGAATCAAGCAAGCATGCCTCGGGAACGCAGGCACGATTTCGCGCGACTTCTCGGTTTCCCGGCCTGAAGATCAGCAGAACCATGACCATGAGCAATCGAATCGACTACAACGAAGTCGCCCCAACGGGCATCAAGGCACTTGGCAACGTGTACGGGTACATCTCGCAGAGCGGTCTTTCACCGGTTCTGGTGGATCTGGTGTACTTGCGTGTTTCGCAGATCAACAACTGCGCCTACTGCTTGGACATGCACACGCGTGACCTGTTGAAGAAGGGGCAGGCAATCGAAAAGCTCGCACTGCTGCAAGCATGGAGAGAGGCAGGCGCCCTCTTTGACGAGCGGGAACGTGCCGCGCTGGCTTGGGCTGAATCGGTGACACGCGTGGCGGAGACCGGGGTCCCCGACAGCGACTACCAAGCTGCTCGCACCGTCTTTGACGAGCGGGAGCTAGTGGACCTGACCATTGCCATCGGGCTGATGAATACCTACAACCGCATGGCGATCAGTTTCCGCAACACCCCTATGGCGGTCATTCCAAAACAGGTAGTCAACGCCAGGAGAGAGTCATGATGCTTAAGGAAATATCAGGGGTGCGTATCCCGGACAGCAAACTCGCGCGCGAACTGACTCAGCTCATTCGCGATACCGAGAGTGATTTGCTCTTCCACCACTCGGTCCGAGTTTATTGCTGGGGAGTCTTGGCAGGAAACCGAACAGGATTGAAATTCGATCCTGAACTGCTTTACGCGGCTTCCATGTTCCACGACATTGGCCTCACCGCACGCTATAAAAATAGTCAGCTACGCTTTGAAGTGGATGGCGCGAATGCCGCGCGTGAATTTCTTCGGGGGCACGGCATCGCCGATAGCGATATCGAGACGGTTTGGAACGCCGTCGCTCTCCACACAACGCCTGGCATACCGCAATTCATGCGTCCGGAGATCGCATTGGTGCAGGCGGGGGCTGGCATGGATGTAGCCGGCCGCGGCTATGACCAATATACCAACGCTCAGCGGGAGGCCGTTGTCGCCGCCTTTCCCCGAGAAACTGACTTCAATCAGGGAATCATCGACGCCTTCTACCAGGGCATGAAGCACCGCCCCGACAGCACTTTCGGAACCTTCAACGATGACGTCCTGGCGTTCAAGGATCCACAGTTTCGGCGGGTTGATATGTGCAGCGTCATCCTTGCATCAAGCTGGAACAGCCGAAATGTCCCAACAGGTTGTTCATCCGCCCACGACCATCTGGGAAGCTGCGGTCACTAGGCCATCGCAACGAAGGATGGGACAACGGATGAACAGTCATAGCGCGCGCGATTGATTCGGTCGACCTAGGTCTCAGCGGTTCAGCGTTTGGGATGGCAACTCGCCGTACTTCTCGCGATAACGTGCGCTGAAGTGCCCAAGGTGAGCGAAGCCCCACCGCAATGCGACATCGCGCACCGTTTCACCGGCAAGGCGCCCTTGCGACAGCTCGTCGCGCACGCGCGCCATGCGCACATCGGACATGTAGCGCATCGGCGTGGTGCCCTTGTACTTCCGAAACCCGAGGAACAGCGCCCGCGTGCTCACGTCCACGTGGCCGGCGACGTCCGCGATCGAAATCGACTCGTGTGCGTGATCGTGGATGTAAGCCTCCGCCCGCCGCACGAAACCGGGAGAGACGCTGTGCTCGGCCGCGCCGAGAACTTCGCGGTACGTGTGCGGCTGGCATTGCAACAGTGCGGCAATGCCCGCTTGCTCAATTTGCGAAGCCAGCAGCGGGGAGTCGACCCATGGCGAACTTTTCGAGAGGTCGTCGCCGAGCTCCTCGAACAACCAGCGAATCCACCGTGCCCATGCCGCCACCTGCGGCTGATCGAGCACCATCGCTGGCGTAAAGACGAGCGGGTCGCGCAAGGGCCGGCCGAGCTGGCCGGCGCAATGCTTTTCGAGTGCCGCGCGCTCCACGCGCACGAACAGCTTCTCGCAACCTTCATGGTGGAGCATCGTCATCGACTCGCTGGGACTGACGACCGACGCGACGGCGCTCGTCGACTGCACCGTTTCACCCGCCGTGCGCACGCTTTCGTTCCCTTTCAGAAGGACCTGAACGAGATAAAAGCTCTCAAGCCGTCCCGGATCGATCGCCACAGTGGCGCCGTAGCCCATCCGCCCCAAACCCAAAGCGCCGATTCCGCGATAGTGCATCGATGCCTTGACGCGCTGGCGGCTGCCGACGACCGTCAGCTTGTGATCGCAGAACACCTGCGTGACGCGGCTGCGCGCCTCGTCGAGATCTGAAGTCTGAAAGTGGCCGACGTGAGCCAACGGGCTCTGGGCATCGGCAACAACTGAAGCTTGAATCACGCTCTCTCCGGAAATCTGGTCTGAAACGCGTCTGGGCAGTCCCGTGTCCCGATACTGGGCGCTCGCGCCGAGCCCGGACTTCGGGGATAACCCTCGACCGCCGCGCTCCCTGCGGCCATGGCGGCACAAAGACTTGCACTCATGGGACAGCGCTTGCGCGCCCGGGACACTGCCCTCGCGCCGTGCCCCTATCGTGAACCCGTCCAAGTCCACACATGCACGCCCCATGCCAATCCAAGCAACTCCCCTCCTGCAACGCAAGCACTTCCTGCTCGGCACCTTTGCATCCAACTGTTCCAGCGGCATGTCCGTCACCAAAGTGCCGGAACGTTGGCAGAACACCTGGGACAACAACCTGAAACTCGCCCAAATGCTCGACGACGCGGGCATCGACTTCATGCTGCCCATCGCACGCTGGATCGGCTACGGCGGCGAAACCAACTTCCACGGCGATGTTCTCGAAACCGTGACCTGGGCAACCGGACTGGTCGCCCAAACCAAGCAACTGACGGTGTTCGCGACCACGCACACCGCGGCCAACCATCCGGTCGTTGTCGCGAAGCAGATTGCCACCATCGACCAGCTCGGCCAGGGCCGGGCCGGCCTGAACATCGTGGCCGGATGGAACAACCCGGAGTACGAGGCGCTGGGCCTGAAGCTCCCGCCCGATCACGAGACGCGCTATGCCTACGCCGAAGAGTGGTATCAGCTGGTGCGCAAGCTTTGGCAAGACCCGGGCATCTTCGACTGGGACGGCGCGCATTTCCAGCTCAAGGGCATACACAGCCATCCGAAGCCCTACGGCGAATTGCCGCCGATCCTCAATGCGGCAGGCTCGGGGCTGGGGCGTGAATTCGCCACGCGCAATGCGAACTTCCTCTTCACGCCGGCTATTGATCTTGCCCGCTCGAAGGATGAAGTCGCCGAATTGCGAAGCTCGGCAAACGCCAAGGGGCGCGAGGTCGGAGTACTGACTTTCTCTCATGTGGTCTGCCGGCCGACGGAGGCAGAGGCGCGCGCCTATCTCTCGCATTTCGGGCAGGAGCATGCGGACTGGGCGGCCGTGGACAACCTGGTCAACCTTCAGTTCGCGCACGCACAATCGTTTCCGCACGATCTGCTGGCGCTGATCCGCGACCGCATGGCGGCGGGCCACGGTGGCTATCCGCTGGTCGGCACCCCCGAGCAAGTGGCTCAGGGGATCATCAGCCTCGCCGAGGCCGGCTTCAGCGGCACCACGCTGTCCTTCGTCGACTACGTCAAGGAGTTCCCGTACTTCCGAGACACGGTTCTCCCGATCCTCCATGCACATGGCCTGCGCGATGCATGACACGGCCGATCCAGTCGACGGCCACGCCTTCCGCACGGCCATGCGGCAGCTCGCGGGCGGGGTCAGCGTCATCACCGTTGGCACTCTTGGAGCGCGCACGGGTTTCACGGCCACGTCCGTCGTCTCGCTGTCGGTCGAACCCGCGGTATTGCTGGTGTCCGTCAACGCCTCGTCTTCGTCCTGGCCGTTGATGCGCGAGCACGGACGGTTTGGCGTCAACGTACTTGGGGAGCACCAGCAAACCGTCGCAGAGCGCTTTTCGGGCCGACAGGGCATTCAGGGCGAGGGCCGCTACGCGCGATCGAGGTGGCATCGGATCGAAGAAGCGTGGCTGCTCGACGGCGCAACGGCTGCCTTCGCCTGCGAGATCGAGGAAAGCTTCGAGCGTCACGGCCACTGCGTCGTGCTTGGCCGCGTGCGCGCAGTTCGCACCGGCGAGCGCGACGAGGGCGCGCTCGTCTACTGGAAAACCAACTACACGGCCTTGACCATTCCCACTGCTCTCACTGCTCTCACTGTTCCCACGGAGATCCGCACCCATGACACATGCCACTCTTGATCGCCTCGCCTCCGAACTGCTCGAAGGGCGAATCCGCGTCGTCGACCTCACCCAGACCTTGTCGCCCGACTTTCCAGCGCTGCAACTGCCGCCGCAGTTCGGCCAAGTCTGGGGCTTCAAGATGGAGAAGATCTCGCACTACGACGAAGCGGGTCCGGGCTGGTACTGGAACAACTTTTCTTGCGGCGAACACACGGGCACGCACTTCGATGCACCGGTGCACTGGATCAGCGGCAAGGACCATCCGAACAACAGCGTCGATACCATCGACGCCCGGAATTTTGTCGCGCCGGCTGTGGTGGTCGACGCCTCCGCTGAAGTCGCCGGCAACCCTGACTGGCTGTTGACCGTGCCCTTCCTCGAAGCGTGGGAATCAAAGCATGGCCGCATTCCAGCCGGTGCGTGGGTATTGTTTCGCACGGACTGGTCCCGCCGCGCGAGCGATCCGGCGGCGTTCCTGAATCTGCGCGAGGACGGCGCCCACACGCCGGGGCCCACCCAGGAAACAGTGCAATGGCTCATCGAGCAGCGCGACGTGCATGGCTTCGGCGTGGAGACCATCAACACCGACGCCGGGCAGGCGCATTCGTGGCCACTGCCCTATCCGTGCCACACGCTGATGCACGGCGCCAATCGCTACGGGCTGCAATGCCTGACGAACCTGCATCAGTTGCCGCCGAGGGGCGCCATGATCTGGGCAGCGCCACTGAAGATCCAGGGCGGCTCCGGCAGCCCGCTGCGCGTTCTTGCGCTTATTTCGAGTGGTCCTTGATCCAGGCGACGTACTTGTCGACCCAGCTCTGCAGAAACTGCTTGGTCGAACCTTCCGCGACATGTCCCTTGTCGTCGAAAAGGCCTTCCTTGTTCTGCAGGAAAACCTCGGGCTGGCCTAGCGTCGGCATGTCCAGGTAGGCCAGGATCGTGCGCAACTGCTGCTGCGCAATGGCGGTGCCGATCTGGCCCACCGAAATACCGATCACGCCGGCTGGCTTGCCCGCCCAGGCGCTCTGGCCATAGGGGCGCGAAGCGTTATCGATTGCGTTCTTCATCACGCCCGGGACTGCGCGGTTGTATTCGGGGGTAACGAACAGCACCCCGTCAGCCGCCGCGATCTCGGTCTTGAGGCGCTTGACCGAAGGCGCCTGATTGCCGTCCTGGTCCTGGTTATAGAGCGGGAGATCGTCGATCTGCAGATGCTCGAAAGTGAAGTCCTCGGGGGCAAGATGCGCAATGGCCAGCGCGAGCTTGCGGTTTAGCGAGTCCTTCCGCAGGCTGCCGATGACCACGGCGATTTTTTTCTGGGCCATGAAAACTCCTTGTCTATGGTTGAAGGAAGTTGCAATGAACGATGGGCGGGTCAGGCCTGCCGACGCTGCGGCGCGTTCTGCAGGCTGGCCTGCGTCACATTGGCGCCGGGCGGCACATCATCGGTGATCCACACATTGCCGCCGATGGTCGCGCCCTTGCCCAGCGTCACGCGCCCCAGGATGGTCGCGCCGGCGTAGATGACCACGTCGTCTTCAACGACCGGGTGGCGCGGCAGGCCCTTTTGCAGATTGCCCTCGACATCGGTCGGAAAGCGCTTGGCACCGAGCGTCACCGCCTGGTAGATGCGAACGCGCTTGCCGATCACGGCTGTTTCGCCAATGACGACGCCCGTGCCGTGGTCGATGAAGAATCCGGCGTCGATCTGAGCACCGGGATGGATGTCGATGCCGGTCTGTCCGTGCGCCAGTTCGGCCACGATGCGCGCCAGCAGCGGCAAGCCCAGGCCGTACAACCGATGGGCCAGGCGATGATGAATCATCGCGAGAATGCCGGGGTAGCAGAGCAGCACCTCGTCAACGCTTCGCGCCGCGGGGTCGCCCAGGAAGGCGGCGAGCACGTCGCCGTCCAGCAACCGGCGGATGCCCGGCAGCGCCGCCGCGAAGTCGCGGACTGCCGCGTCCGCGTCGGCGTCGATTTCTTCGGGAGCGCGCGGCTCATGGCGCGCCGTGTAGCGCAGTTCGAGCCGCGCCTGCGCGAGCAATGACTGAAGCGCCGCATCCAGCGTGTAGCCCACATAGAAGTCTTCGCTTTCCCTGCGAAGCTCCGGCGGACCGAGCCGCATCGGAAAAAGCGCGCCCTTCAGCGACTCGACAATGCCTGCCAGCGCATCGCGTGAGGGAAATTCGCGACTGCCGGGCTCGCGCGACCGCTTCTGGGCATCGCGCCATTCGTCGCGGGCCTCATGCAGGCCGGCGACGATGTCACTGACGTCGAACAGGGACATGCCATTCCTTTGGTGTTCGGTGTTGGGGCTTGAACCTTGCACCATCGCACAAAACCCCACCCTGAGCGGGTTTCTACCTCAAACCCGGCCCACGGTCTTCAGGCAAGTCCGGCCGTCCCTCTTACCAGCCCGCCAGCACCGAGCCCTTGAACTCGGTCTGGATGTAGTTGCGCACCTCATCGGAGTGATAAGCCTTCACCAGCTTGGCGACCCACGGCTTGCTCTTGTCCCGCTCGCGCACGACGAGGATGTTCACGTAGGGGCTCTTCGCGCTTTCCTTGGCAATCGCATCCTTGCCGGGGTTGAGGCCAGCAGACAGCGCGAAGTTGGTGTTGATGCCGGCGGCATCGAGGTCATCCAGCGTGCGCGGCAACTGGGCCGCATCGACTTCCACGAACTTGATCTTCTTGGGGTTCTCGATCACGTCGAGCGGCGTCGCCTTGAGCCCGGCTTCGGGCCTGAGCTTGATCAGCCCTTGGTCCTGCAGCACGAGCAGCACACGCCCGCCATTGGTCGGGTCGTTCGGCATGCCGAAGCGGGCGCCTTCCTTCAGGTCGTTCAGGCTCTTGACCTTTTTCGAATAGATACCAATGGGGAAATTGACGGTGTAGGCCACGTCCGCCAGCTTGTAGTTGCGGTCCTTGATCTGCTGGTCGAGGTACGGCTTGTGCTGATAGCTGTTGGCGTCGAGGTCGCCCGCGGCCAACGCGGCATTGGGCTGAACATAGTCACTGAACTCGATGATCTGGATCTTGAGTCCGTCCTTTTCGGCCACCTTCTTGACCTGCTCGAAGATCTGGGCGTGCGGCCCGCCGGTGACGCCGACCTTGATCGGCTTGTCCTGAGCGAGCGCCGGCACGGCCGCAAAGCCCGAGACGATCGTCATTGCGATGATCGACTGAAGAAGCTTGCGTTTGGGGTGAATCATGAAACGAGTTCCTTGAGAGAAAAAAAGAGAAAAGTCACTTGTGGCTGAGCCTGCGCACGAGCCAGTCACCGCCGCTTTGCAGCGCCTGCACGAAGAGGATCAGCACGATGACCACAGCCAGCATCACTTCGGGCAGAAAGCGCTGATAGCCGTAGCGGATGCCGAGGTCGCCCAGTCCGCCGCCGCCGATCGCGCCCGCCATCGCCGAATAGCCGGTGAGGCTGACGAAAGATATTGTCACGCCGGCCACGATGCCCGGGAGAGCCTCGGGCAACAGCACCTTCCACACGATCTGGCGCGTGGTTGCGCCCATGGCCTGCGCAGCTTCGACCAGTCCGCGATCGACCTCGCGGAGGGATGTCTCCACCAGCCGCGCGACAAAAGGAGCGGCGGCAAGGCTCAACGGCACCACGGCGGCCGCAGTGCCGATCGACGAGCCCGTGAGCAAGCGCGTCAACGGAATGATCGCGACCAGCAGGATGATGAAGGGCGTGGAGCGCACCGCATTGACGATGGCACCGACGATCCGGTTGGCCGGGCGGTTCTCGAGCACGCCACCGGTGTCCGTGAGATGCAGGTACACGCCGAGCGGCACACCCACCAGCGCGCCGATGAAGCCCGAGATGCCGACCATCACGATGGTTTCCCACAACGAAGCGGCGAAGAGTTCCAGCATCGGCCTGGTGAAGACGTCAAACATGGGCGACCTCCTGCACCACCACGCCGGCGCCCCGCAGATAGGCCACAGCCGAAGCGACCGACTCCCCCGCTCCGCGCGCCAGCACGGCAAGCGAGCCGAAAGGCCGGCCCTGGATTTCGTCGACTTGCCCATGCACGATGGACAGGTCGATGCCAAACCGGCGGATCACCTGCGAAAGCAGCGGCTGGTCCGCCGCATCGTCCCCTGCAAAGGCCAGGCGCAGCAACTGAGGCGCATGTGCGGCGTCGTCTTGCATCAGCGCGCGGATGCGCGCAAGCACGCTTTCAGGCAGTTCTTGTGGCGCAATGTCGTCGAGCAGGCTGCGCGTCGTTTCATGCTGCGGCCGCGTGAAGACATCGAGCACGGCCCCCTGCTCCACGATGCGGCCATGGTCGATGACCGCGACTTGTTGCGCGAGCTGCTTGATGACCTGCATCTCGTGGGTGATGAGCAGGACAGTCAGGCCGAATTCGCGGTTGATGTGCTGCAACAGCGCGAGGATCGAGCGCGTGGTCTCGGGGTCGAGCGCCGAGGTGGCCTCGTCCGAAAGCAGCACCTTCGGCCGGTTGGCCAATGCCCGCGCGATGCCGACGCGCTGCTTCTGACCGCCGCTGATCTGCGCCGGATAGCGGTCGCGCAGGCCGGTGAGGCCCACCAGTTCCAGCAGCGGATCGACCCGCCCCTTGATCTCCGAGGCACCGAGGCCGGCGAGTTCGAGCGGCAAGGCCACGTTGTTGTACACGGTGCGCGACGCCAGCAGGTTGAAGTGCTGAAAAATCATGCCGATGCCCTGCCGCGCGCCGCGCAGTTCGACATCGTTCATGGCCGTGAGCTCGCGCCCATCCACCCGCACGCTGCCGCGGATGGGGCGATTGAGGAGATTGATAGTGCGCACGAGCGAGCTCTTGCCCGCGCCGCTGCGCCCGATCACGCCGAACACTTGGCCCGGCGCCACCGTCAGGTCGATGCCCTTGAGAGCCTCGACCGGCCCGCTCGGGCCGTCGTAGATCTGATGAATATCTTTGAGTTGAATCATCCCCGTATTAGAGCTTGGCGATCGACACTTCGGTCGACTTCACCAGCGCGACCACGTCGGAGCCCGGCTTGAGTTGAAGCTCGTCGACCGAGCGCGTCGTGATGACCGAGGTCACGATGCCCCAGGCGGTCTCGACATCGACTTCGGAGACGACGTCGCCGCGGATGATCTCGCGGACCTTGCCCTTGAACTGGTTGCGAACGTTGATGGCTTGGATGGACATGGAAAACTCCTTCGGTTGGGTGATTGAACTGGATGAAGGGCTCATACGGCCCAGCGCAGCACGTGCGCGGGCCCATCGGCCCAGCGGGTATCGTTGGCCGGTTGGGCTTCGGGGCTTTGCGGCTTTTGCAGGACCCGATCAAGAATGCGCTTCTCGATCGCCGCGAAGGCCGGGTCGCCCTGCGAGCGCGGCCGTGCGAGCGCGATGTTCTCGTCCAGCGCGATGCGCCCGTCCTCGATCAGGATGACGCGATCGGCCAGCGCCACCGCCTCCTGCACGTCGTGCGTGACTAGCAGCGCAGTGAAGCGATGTCGTTGCCAGAGGTTCTCGATCAGGCGATGCATCTCGATGCGAGTCAGCGCGTCGAGCGCACCCAGAGGCTCATCGAGCAGCAACAGGCGCGGCTGATGCACGAGGGCGCGCGCGAGCGCCACACGCTGTCGTTGCCCGCCGGAAAGCCGCGCCGGCCATTCGTTCTTGCGCTCGGCAAGGCCGACTTGCGCCAGGACTTCTTCGCCATGAGGGCGGCTCTGCGCGGGCAGGCCCAGCGTCACGTTGTCGAGCACGCGCCGCCACGGCAGCAGTCGCGCCTCCTGGAACATGATCCGCGTGTCGTCGTGCAGGCCAGCGACCGAGTTGCCGTCGGTATAGAGCGCACCCTCCGAAGCCTCTTCAAGACCTGCGACCAGCCGCAGCAGCGTGCTCTTGCCGCATCCGCTGCGGCCGACGATGGCGATGAATTGGCCAGGCTCGACCGAAAGCTGCGTATTGCGCAGCACTTCGCGCTCGCCGTAGCGCTTGGAGAGGCCGCGAATATCGAGCCGGACGCCGCCGGGCTCTTCCGATGGACTGTGCGGGATTTGCGGGATGTAGGGGATGGCGCTCATGGTGTTCACTTTGCTGTCGTCACTTCATCACTTCGCAACGCGATAGCCCGGATGCCACCGCAGCCACCAGCGTTCGAGGCCGCGCGCGAACAGATCGGCCAATTTGCCCAGCAGCGCGTAGAGCAAGATGCCGACGAGCACGATGTCCGTCTGCAAAAACTCGCGCGCGTTCATCGTGAGATAGCCGATGCCCGATTGCGCAGAGATGGTCTCGGCCACGATGAGGATCACCCACATCAGCCCGAGCGAAAAGCGCAGGCCGACCAGGATTGACGACATCGCGCCCGGAAGAATCACTTCCTTGTAGAGCTGCCAGCGCGTGAGGCCGTAAGTGCGGCCCATCTCGATCAATTGCGGATCGACATTGCGGATGCCGTGGAAGGTGTTGAGGTAGATCGGAAAGAACACCGACACCGAGATCAGGAACAGCTTGGCCGACTCTTCGATGCCGAACCACAGGATCACGAGCGGAATCAACGCCAGCGCCGGGATGTTGCGCACCATCTGGATCGTCGAATCGAGCAGCGTCTCGAAGAAGCGGACCGACCCGGTGAGCAGCCCCAGGGCAAGGCCGAAGCCGCCGCCGATGGCCAGGCCGCCCAGCGCGCGACCGGCGCTCACCTTGACGTGCGTCCACAGCTCGCCCGACGCAGCCAGCGTCCAGGCCGCCTTGATGACGTCGACCGGTGCAGGCAGCACGCGCGTCGAAAGCCATCCGAGGGATGACGCAATCTGCCACGCCACGATCAGGCCTACCGGCACCAGCCAGGGCACGAGGCGCTTCGCTACCGAGACCCCGAAGCCTTTGACGGCGCCCAGCAACGGCGCCGACGTGGATGCGGGAGTTTGTGCGGGCAAAGTCTGCACTTGTTCAGTCATGTGAATCCTTTGGCTGGGTACTGCTGGGTACTGCTCAGCTCTGCGACAGAAGACGCGAAGGCGCATCGAGATTGGCGACCACTTCGCCGAAGGGGCCGGTCAGCGTCTCACCTGGCAAGCCCGGGCGCTGCTTGCGTGGCAGCAGCGGAAACACCAGTTCGGCGAACCGATAGGACTCTTCCAGATGCGGATAGCCCGAGAAGATGAAGCTCTCGATGCCAAGCGCGGCGTATTCCTCGATGCGCGCGGCGACGGTCTTCGGATCGCCCACCAGCGCCGTCCCCGCACCGCCGCGCACCAACCCTACGCCGGCCCAGAGGTTCGGACTGATCTCCAGATCGGCGCGCGTGCGCTTCGCACCGCCCGCGTGCAGCGCAGCCATGCGGCGTTGGCCTTCGGAATCCATGCGCGCAAAGGCGTTCTGTGCGCGAATCACCGTTTCATCGTCGACGCGGCTGATCAGCGATTCGGCCGCCCGCCACGCCTCGTCCTCGGTCTCACGAACGATGACGTGCAGTCGGATGCCGAACTTGACCGTGCGGCCCTTGCGCGCTGCACGTTCGCGCACGTCCGCGATCTTCTTTGCCACCTCTGCTGGCGGCTCGCCCCACGTGAGATAGGCATCCACCTGCTCGGCGGCCAAGTCGTGCGCCGCTGCCGACGAACCGCCGAACCACACCGGTGGATACGGCTTTTGCGTCGGCGGGAAAAGCAGCTTCGCGCCCTTCACGCTCAGGTGCTTGCCGTCGTAGTCGAAGCTCTTTCCTTCATGGCTGCGAGCGATGATCTCGCGCCAGATGCGGATGAACTCGGCCGACTGCTCGTAGCGCGCCGCATGGTCGAGGAACACCCCATCGCCTTCGAGCTCGGTCTGGTCGCCGCCGGTCACGAGGTTCACGAGCACACGACCGCCGGAGAGCCGGTCGAAGGTCGCGGCCATGCGCGCGGCGAGGCTGGGTTGATGCAATCCTGGTCGTACCGCGACGAGGAACTTGAGCCGCGTTGTCGCACCGATCAGGCTCGACGCGATCACCCACGGATCTTCGCAAGAGCGCCCTGTCGGGATCAGCACGCCTTCATAGCCCAGCTTGTCGGCCGCGCCGGCGATCTGCTGCAGGTAGGCCAGGTCGACCGGGCGAGCGCCCTCGGTGGTGCCGAGATAGCGACTGTCGCCATGCGTGGGAAGGAACCAGAAGATATTCATGGGATGTGCTTTCAGGGTTTGGCGGCGTCGGGGTGCCAGACGATTCGGGCGACTTCCACCGGCTTGGGGATAAGCCCCAGCTTGAGAAAGGCGTCCGCGACGCGTTGCTGGTCGGCGGTGGTCGCGGGCTGGATCGGACCCACCGGCGATGGCGGCCGCCGCTGCAGGAACAGGCTCACGATGCCGGCATCCAGTCCGCTGAATTCCGCGATGAGCTTGATCGCGGCGGGCCGGTCCTGCTGCACCAGCCGGTCGGCGCGCGTCAGCTCTTCGAACAGCGCATTGATCACCGCCGGGTGCCGCTCCGCAAGCGCACGCGACGCCAGGTAGAAAGAGTTGTTGTTCGAAAGCCCGCGGCCCGTCGCCAGCGCACGCGGATGGATTGCAAGCTCCGTCGCGGCGTAGAACGGATCCCAGATCGCCCATGCGTCGATGCTGCCGCGCTCGAAGGCCGCACGCGCATCGGCCGGCGCGAGGTAGATGGGCTGGATATCGCTCCATTGCAGCCCGGCCTTCTCGACCGCGCGCACGAGGAGGAAGTGCGCGCTCGAGCCCTTCTGCAGCGCCACCTTTCGTCCCTTGAGGTCAGCCAGAGTCTTGAGCGGCGAGTCCTTCAGCACGAGCACCGCGGAGCTGTCCGGCTTGGGCGGCTCGGCGCCGACATAGACGAGATCCTTGCCGGCCGCCTGGGCAAAGACGGGCGGCGAATCACCGGTGAGTCCGAACTCCAGACTTCCGACCGACAAGGCTTCGAGCAACTGCGGTCCGGCCGGAAACTCGATCCAGCCGATCTTCGTGGTCGGAAAGCGCTTTTCGAGCCAGCCCGACTGTTTGACGATCACCAGGTTGGCGGCGGATTTCTGATAGCCGATTCTGAGCAGCTGCAACTGCGGGGAAGGCTCAGCGGCCGAAGGCGACGCGCTCACAGGCTGTGCCAGCGCGATAGGACCGCCCAGCCCCCAGGTGCCTGCGGTGAGCGCAAGCAACTGCAGCAGGCGACGGCGAGCAGCCGACGAGCTCGGAAGCGAAGCAGTCATGGTGGTGCCTCCGTGCGCTCAGGCGATATTGGCCGAGGCGGCGTCGAACACGCGGATCTTTCGCGGGATCAAGCCAAGGGCAAAGAAGGTGTCGGCGATCTGTTGCTGCTCACCGAGGATGGCCTTGGTGATTGGCGACGTGCCGTATGCCGAGCGCGCAACCGTCACATCGACGACGGGCTTGGGCAGCCCCCAGATGGTCGACAGTTCCGCGGCAAACGAATCCTTGTTGGCAGCGGCCCAATGGTCGACGCGGTTGATCTCTTCGGTCACCGCGGCCAATACGTCCGCATTTTTCGCCACGTAGTCGAGCGACGAGAAGTAGTAGGCGCGATTGCCCACCACCCCGCTCGCATCGGCCAGGATGCGGGCGCCGAGCAACTTTTCCGCGGACGCGAGGAAGGGATCCCAGATCACCCAGGCATCGACGGAGCCCTTCTCGAAGGCGGCGCGCGCATCGGCCGGCGGCAGGAAGACGAACTTCAGGTCGCTGTACGGAAGCCCATGCTTCTCGAACAGCTTGACGATGAAATAGTGAACGTTGCTGCCCTTGTTGAGCGCAATCTTCTTGCCTTTCAGGTCAGCGACCGTCCGAATTGGCGAATCCTGCTGAACCAGCACTGCTTCCGCCGCAGGCCGGGGCACGGTGGCGGCGACGTAGGCCAGCGGCGCGCCCGCGGCCTGCGCAAAGATGGGGGGCGCCTCGCCCACATCGCCGAAGTCGATCGAGCCGACATTGAGCGCCTCGAGTTGTACCGGGCCCGCCGTGAATTCCGTCCATTTGACCGTCACGCCCAACGGCGCCAGCCGCTTCTCCAGCGTGCCGCGAGCCTTGAGCAGGCTCAACTGGCCCTTCTGGTTGCCGATTCGGAGCTGGCGTTCGCCCCGAGGTGCCGGTGCCTGTGCCCATGCGCCCATTGCTGGCAGCGCGATCGCTGCGGCGGCGCCCTGGATCAGCTGCCGGCGGGTCGAGGATGATTGCATTTGCTTCTTTCAGACGTAGCTCGCCCCGGACCGCGCAGCGGCCAAAAATCGGAACGAAATGGAATTGGGGAAGTGGGAAAGAAAGCGCCGCCATGGGCGCTGCGTCAACGGACGATCCGTCAGACGCTACATCGCACGCGCGAGAAAGCCACAGGCTCGAAGCCCCAGGTCGCCGGCAGCTTGAGGCCTTCGCTCGCCAATGTCTCGACCGCATCGTCCAGGCGCTGCGCCAGATCGGCCTGCAACTGATACGCCCCTTCTGGCTGCAGCGTCACCTGCCCGTCTGTTGCATACACACCCGGGAGGATGTGCCGCGCTGCGAGCGACTGCAGCACCGGCCGCAGCGCATAGTCGAGCGCCAGCATGTGATGCGGACTGCCGCCGGTCGCCAGCGGCAGCACCGTCTTGCCCTTGAGTGCCGACTGCGGCAGCAGATCGAGAAACACCTTCAGCACACCGCTGTAGGCAGCCTTGTAGACCGGTGTCGCGATCACGATGACGTCAGCCCGACGGACCTGCTCCACCGCGTGCTGCACCGTTGAATGCGAAGCCTCCCCCAACAGCAAGGCGTGGGCGGCCAGTTCGCGGATCGCGAGCCGATCCACCGGCACACCGCGCTCCGCAAGCCGCGCCGAGACGGCGTCGAGCAAAACGGCCGAGCGCGAAGGCGCAGAAGGGCTGCCGGCAATCAGAAGAACAGTCATGGCCGCGCGCGTTACTTGTTGCTCAGGTAGATCTGGTCGAAGGTGCCGCCATCGGCGAAGTGCGTCTTGTCGGCCTTGGTCCAGCCACCGAATGCATCGTCGATCGTGAAGAGCGTGAGCTTGGGGAACTGCTTTTCGTACTTTGCCTTCGCCTTCTCCGATGTCGGCCGGTAATAGTTGCGGCCGACCACGTCCTGGCCTTCATCCGAATACAGATACTTCAGGTATTCCTCCGCCACGGCGCGCGTACCCTTCTTGTCGACGACCTTGTCGACCACAGCCACCGTCGGTTCCGCCAGGATGCTGACCGACGGCACGACGATGTCGAACTTCTCCGGCCCGAATTCCTTCAGCGCGAGGAAGGCCTCGTTTTCCCACGCCAGCAGCACGTCGCCCACGCCGCGCTGCACGAAGGTGATGGTCGAACCCCGAGCGCCGGTGTCGAGCACGGGCACGTTCTTGTAGAGCTTGCCCACGAAGTCCTTGGCCTTGTCATCGCCGCCGTACTTGCGCTTGGCAAATTCCCAGGCGGCAAGGTAGTTCCAGCGCGCGCCGCCTGAAGTCTTCGGGTTCGGGGTGATCACCTGAACGCCCGGCTTCACGAGATCGTCCCAGTCCTTCAGGCCCTTGGGATTGCCTTTCTTCACGAGAAAGACGATGGTCGAGGTGTAGGGCGCCGAGTTGTGCGGCAGGCGCTTTTGCCAGTCAGGCTTGACGAGGCCGCCGTGCGTGACGAGCGCATCGGTGTCACCGGCCAGCGCGAGCGTCGCGACGTCGGCGTCCAGGCCGTCGATGATCGAACGGGCCTGCTTGCCGGAGCCGCCGTGCGACTGCTTGATCGTCACGTCCTGGCCGGTCTTGGCCTTCCAGTACTTCGCAAAAACCTGGTTGTAGTCGACATACAGTTCGCGGGTCGGGTCGTAGGAGACATTGAGCAGCGTCACCCCCTGTGCAAACGACGGCAATGCCGTCAGGGCGAAGCCCGCAACGGCGGCGACACCGAGGGAAAGCTTGATAAAGTCGCGGCGAAGGCTCATGGTCTAGTGCTCGTAAATGGCATAAAGCTGAAGCGACGTATTCTGGATACGGCATATGGAATAGAGAACGACTGAGTTCTCAGTTCTAAATAGCAAAATCAACTAAGACACCCCAAAGGCATCCAAATGGCACGCATGGTCCAGTGCATCAAGCTCGGCAAAGAGGCCGAAGGTCTCGACTTTCCGCCCTACCCCGGCGAACTCGGCAAACGCATCTGGGAAAACGTCAGCAAGGAAGCGTGGGCGGCCTGGCTGAAGCAGCAGACGATGCTTGTGAATGAAAACCGGCTGAACCTGGCCGACGCGCGGGCGCGGCAGTACCTGGCGCGCCAGATGGAAAACCACTTTTTCGGCGGCGGTGCGGACGTCGCTCAGGGCTACGTGCCGCAATAGGGCTCGCCCCCAGGCTCGCGCACTTCGTGTCGCTCTCCACCCCCTACCGGGGGCAATACCAGTGGCCCGGCGGAGCCGGTTCCACGGTATTCCTGTTGCTCGCCCCCAGGCTCGCGCACTTCGTGTCGCTCTCCACCCCCTACCAGGGGCAATACCAGCAGCCCGGCTGAGCCGGTTCCGCGGTATTTCTGGACTTGCGCTGTCGGCATAGCTCGGATTTGACATGGCTGAACCTGTTGATTGGCGGTTGGACGGGGTTCCGCGTAGCGCGCGGTTCGACGATATCTATCACTCGGAGACGGGGGCGCTGGCGCAGGCGCGGCATGTGTTTTTGGGGGGATGTGGGCTGCCTGCGGCTTGGGGCGGGGAGGCGCAGTGGCGGATTCTCGAAACCGGGTTTGGGTTTGGACTCAATTTCCTGACAAGCTGGGAGGCCTGGCGGGCTGATCCGCGGCGGCCTCGGTTGCTGCACTTCGTTTCCGTCGAGGGGCATCCGGTCTCGAGGGAAGACTTGCTGCGGGCTGCGTGCGCCTATCCCGAGCTGATGCCGCTCGCCGAAATGCTGGCCGATCAATGGCACGGGCTGCTGCCGGGGTTTCATCGGCTTTGGTTCGACGAAGGTCGGGTGCTGCTCACGCTCTGCGTTGGCGACGTGCAGCCGATGTTGCGCGCCCAGCGCTTTGAAGCGGACAGCATTTTTCTCGATGGATTCAGTCCGCAGCGCAATCCGGCGATGTGGTCGGCCGAAACGTTGAAGGCGGTTTCACGTTTTGCTCGGCGTGGAACGCGTGCGGCCACCTGGACGATTGCCAGTAGCGTTCGGGCGGCGCTGACGCAATTCGGATTCGAAGTGGCCAAAGCGCCTGGCTTGCCACCCAAAAGGGATTGCCTTCAGGCGGTGTTCGCGCCTGCATGGGAGGTCCGGCGGCGTGGGCCCGAGCCGGCACCGCCAGTAACGCCGGGCCATTGCGCCGTCGTCGGCGCGGGGCTGGCCGGTGCGGCGGTCGCGGCAAGTCTCGCGCGGCGTGGCTGGGAAGTCACCGTGCTGGATGCGGCTGTGCGCCCTGCGGCTGGCGCATCCGGCCTGCCGGTCGGTGTGCTGGCGCCGCATGTGTCGCCAGACGATGCGCTGCTCTCGCGCCTCACGCGAGCGGGCATTCGTGCGGCTTGGCAGCAGTTGACGCAATGGTTGGACGAAGGGCGCGACTGGCGCGCGAGTGGCGTGATCGAGCGGCGCGCCGCCGGAGATGCACGTGTACCCGACGGCTGGACTGCCGAAGGTCCGAACGAGTCGTGGCATGCGACGGCGGCGCAACTGCGAGACGCGGGTTTGCCGTGCGATGCCGTCGCGCTGTGGCACGCACGCGCCGGATGGGTGCGGCCCGCGCGGCTCGTCGACGCATGGCTCAAGCGACCGGGCGTTCGTGTGGAGACAGGCCGCCACGTGGCACGCATTGAACGCATCGGGTCGGGCTGGACGCTCCATGACGACACCGGCGCAGTCTTGGCGCAGGCCGATCGCGTCGTGATTGCCGCCGGCTTTGAAAGCCGCGCCTTCGCACCCCGCTTTCCGCTGCAGCCCGTGCGTGGCCAAGTGGCTTGGGGCGTCGCGCCTTCGGGTGCGCGTTTGCCTGATGTACCGGTCAACGGCGACGGTCATCTGATTGCCGGGGTGCCGGACGAAGCCGGCAAGTTGTGGCTGGCTGGCGCGACCTTCGACCGAGACAGCAGCGATCCATCGGTGCGACCCGGCGAGCGTCAGGTCAACTTCGAACGACTCCGACAACTGCATCCCGATGCGGCCGCTCAGCTCGCCGAAGCCTTCGCCGAGGGCAATGTGCAAGCGTGGGCCGGCGTGCGCTGCGCTTCCGGCGACCGGCGCCCGCTCGTTGGCCCGGTGGATGCATTGAACGAAAACAGCGCCTGGCTCTGCACCGCCATGGGCTCGCGCGGGATGAGCTTCGCCGCACTCTGCGCCGAAGTGCTTGCCGCGCGCTGGCACGGCGAGCCGCTGCCGCTGCCGGCGAAGCTCGCGAGCGCATTGGACACGTCGCGCGCGACATCGTCCATGTGATGGGGTCGCCCGATCTCCTTCCGCGCAGCACAATGCGCGCATGCCCATTCACTACGACGTCACGCACACCACGGTCTACAGATACAGGGCGCCCGTCACCTTCGGGATGCATCGCGTGATGTTTCGGCCCCGCGAGAGCCATGACTTGCGTGTGCTCGCGACCGACCTGCAGGTGAGCCCGACAGCCAACGTACGGATGATCCTGGACCCTCACTCCAATTCGGTCGCGCTCGTGTATCCGCTGGGCGAAGCGACTGAATTGCGCATCGTCTGCCGCTTCACGATCGAGCACGTGCCCAGCACCGTCGACATGCTGGCGCTGGACCCATCGGCCGAAGTCATTCCGTTTGCGTATTCCCTGCAAGACCGCTTCGACCTCGACTGTTACCTGCGCCCGCACCACGACGATCCCGACGCCACGCTGATCCGTTGGGCCCACCAGTTTCTCCAGATCGATGCGCCCAATGCCACCTTCGACGTGCTCAAGCGCATGAACGCGCACATCGGACAGACCCTGACGTACGCCGCGCGCGACGAGGAAGGCACGCAGACACCGCTGCAGACGCTCGCTCTCGGCAGCGGCAGTTGCCGCGACTACGCTTTGCTGATGATGGAAGCCGCTCGCCGACTGGGCATCGCGACGCGCTTTGTCACAGGCTATCTTTACGACGCCGCACTCGACACGCAAGTCGCTAGTGACTCGGCCGATGGCTCCGTCACAGGCGCCGGCAGCACGCACGCATGGCTTCAAGCCTACTTGCCAGGCGCGGGCTGGGTGGCCTTCGACCCGACCAACAACTTCCTCGGCGGCAACCAGTTGATCCGCGTGGGCGTGGCGCGCGATCCGGCGCTCGCGGCGCCCATCTCCGGCACCTGGTATGGCGAGCCAGGCGCCTATGAAGGGCTCGACGCCTCGGTCGTGATTCGGCGCATATCCGCCTGATGCCCGTCGCCTCACTCCGGCAAGCTGGCTCGGCCATTGCTTGCGTGCATCCTCTCTCTACAACGTCCGCTTGAGCAATGGCTTCGGCCTTGGAGGTCTCCCCTTGAAAACTCTCCCGATCGATCTTGCACTGCAAGGCGGTGGCTCGCATGGCGCATTCACCTGGGGCGTGCTCGACCGGCTGCTCGAAGAGCCATGGTTTCGGATCGACGGCATTTCGGGCACGTCCGCTGGCGCGATGAACGCCGCGGTGCTGGCTTGCGGCCATGCAAGGGCGGGTGCCGATGGCGCACGCGAATCGCTCGAGACCTTCTGGCGCGGCGTTTCCGAGGCGGCCCGCTTCAGTCCTTTCCGCCGCAGCTGGATGGAAATGATGAGCGGCCGCTGGACGCTCGACAATTCGCCGGCCTTCATGGCGATCGACATGGCGACGCGCCTGTGGTCGCCCTACGACCTCAACCCGCGGGGCATGAATCCATTGCGCGGCATCCTGGCCGAGCTGATCGACTTCGACCGGCTGGCCTCCTCCCCCATCAAGCTGTTCGTGACCGCGACCAACGTGCGCACCGGCCGCGGGCGCGTCTTCCGGAATGCGGAGATCGGCCCCGACGTGCTGCTCGCATCGGCCTGCCTGCCGACGATGTTCCATGCGGTCGAGATCGATGGCGAGCCCTACTGGGACGGGGGCTATGCGGGCAATCCGACCATGACTCCGCTGATCCGTGAATGCAGTTCGAGCGACACGATCCTCGTGCAGATCAACCCGGTGGAACGTCCCGGCATTCCGCGTTCGGCGCAGGAGATCAACAACCGCCTGAACGAAATCTCGTTCAACTCGCCGCTGCTGAAGGAATTGCGCATGGTCGCGATGCTGCATCAGGTGGCGGACCCGGGTCACGGCGAAGGCGCAGCCTGGGCGCGCATGCGCATTCACCGGATTTCCACGGACGCGATGCTCGAACTCGGCTACTCATCCAAGCTGATCGCGGAGTGGGAGTTCCTCTGCAAGCTGCGCGACGAAGGCCGGCGCTCGGCAACCGCATTTATCGATGCGCATGCAGGCGACATCGGCAAGCGTTCGACGCTCGACCTCGACGCGCTGCTCGAAGGAGTCTGAAGCATGGGACTCGCAGGAATCTTCGTCGGCCTCGGGCTGCTGATCTGGCTCTCGTATCGGGGCTGGAGCGTTCTGGTGCTGGCGCCGATGGCGGCCCTCATTGCCGCGCTCTTCGCCGGCGAGCCCTTGCTCGCGCACTGGACGCAGACTTTCATGACCTCGGCGGCCGGCTTCCTGGCGCAGTTCTTCCCCCTCTTCCTGCTCGGAGCGATTTTCGGCAAGCTGATGGACGACAGCGGTTCGGTGCAGACAATCGCACGCTTTATGACCGAAAAGCTCGGGCCGAAGCGCGCCATGCTCGCCGTCGTCCTGGCGGGCGCGCTCGTGACCTATGGCGGCGTCAGCTTGTTCGTCGCGTTCTTCGTGCTGGCGCCGATGGCGCAGGCGCTGTTCCGCGCAGCGGACATTCCGGGCCGCCTCATGCCGGCGGCGATCGCGCTGGGGACTTCCACCTTCACGATGTCGGCATTGCCTGGAACTCCCGCCATCCAGAACGCAATTCCGATGCCCTTCTTCGGCACCACGGCCTTTGCCGCGCCGGGGCTGGGTTTGATCGCCTCGGCCATCATGCTCGGCTTCGGCATGTGGTGGCTGCGGCGCGCTGAAGGGTCCGCGCGGCAGGCCGGCGAAAGCTACGGCGCGGTGGCGCTGGATAAGCACGTGAGCGCGTCCGAAGACCCTGTCGTGCGCGAACGTGCAACGACGTCAGGCAGTTTCGATCCCGCGGAAATCGAGCACGGCGAACACGGCACCGGGCAACCCAGCGTCGTCGTCGCACTGCTGCCGCTTGCCATCGTGGTACTGGTCAATCTGGTGATGGCGCTGGTGGTCCTGCCGCGCATGGATACCGATTTCCTTTCCGAGCCGCGCTTCGGTGGCATCACGCTGGCGAACGTCGGCGGCGTGTGGGCCGTGCTGGTGGCACTCACGGTGGCCATCGTGGTGCTGATCGCGCTCAACTGGAAACGCTTGCCGTCGCTGCGCGCGACCGTGGACGCAGGCGCCAACGCGGCAGTGCTGCCGGTGGTGGGCGTCGCCAGCCTGGTGGGTTTCGGCGCCGTGGTCGCGGCGATGCCTGCGTTCGAGGCGGTGCGTGAATGGGTGCTCGGGATCGGCGGAGGCCCGCTGGTGTCGCTGGCACTGTCGACCAACATCCTCGCGGCGCTGACTGGATCGGCCTCGGGCGGCCTGACCATCGCGCTCGATGCGCTGGGCAGCACCTACATGCAACTCGCGGCGACGATCGGCCTCGACCCTGCGCTGATGCACCGGGTCGCGGTGATCGGCGCAGGCACGCTGGACAGCCTGCCGCACAACGGGGCGGTCGTCACCCTGCTCGCGGTGTGCGGCCAGGGACATCGCGAGAGCTATTTCGACATCGTGATGGTCGGCATCGTCGGCGCCCTGTTGGCGCTGGTTGCGGTGATTGTTCTCGGGTCGACTTTCGGTTCGTTCTGAACGGCTCCCACAGCGCACCCGCTACAGGTGCGTTCGGCTGCGCCGCAGCCGTGCGACCAGTGCATTGGAAAGGACCGCGATGTGCCGCGCATATTCGGCCTCGGCTTCCTCTTGCGCTGCGGTGAGAAGCGCGAGTGCTTCGATCTCCCGCACGCCGGGCGGAGTACCGCTTCCGCAGAGCCAATCGCCGAGCGCCTCGACAAGCTCTCCGCGCGCCTGCTCGACCCTCAGGCGACTGCAAACGACTGCTTGGTACAGCGTCGTCATCTCGCGTCCTTGAACTTGCGCCACGTCAGACTTTTCCTCGGTTGTGATCGGGTTTGCAGACTACTTATGTATTACGGGTGCCGCTGTAGGTCTATACCGCTTAGGCCGTAGCCGTTCAGTCCGATAGGCGATGAGCCTATGCATCGATGGGCGTCGGCGGGATGATGGTGTCCTTTCAAAAGTAACAAGGAGACTGAATCGATGACCGCTACGAATCGCCGAGCCATGCTGCAACTCTCTACCGCGGCAATGGCGGCGGGAGCGCTCTCCGGCTGTGCCTCGACGGCTGGCGCGCAGGACGCGAGGAAGCCCATGTTCGCCGTCGCCGGGTCGACCATCCCGGTAATGGGCAGCGAGCAGTCCTTTCCGGTTCGCCGCATCTACTGCATCGGCAGGAACTACGCAGCGCACGCAATCGAACGCGGTTCGGACCCGACGCGCGAGCCGCCCTTCTTCTTCCAGAAGCCCAGCGACGCAGTGCAACTGGTGCCGAAAGGGGTGACGATCGATCATCCCTATCCGCCGGTGACGAAGAACTATCACTACGAGGTCGAACTGGTCGCCGCGCTCGGCAAGGGCGGCCGGAACATTCCGGCCAGCCAGGCGCTGGACTGCGTCTTCGCCTACGCGGTTGGTCTGGACATGACCCGTCGCGACCTCCAGAATGCCATGGCGAACGAGAAGAAGCCCTGGGAAATCGGCAAGTCCTTCGACCATTCGGCGGTGGTGAGCCACCTGCATCCGGTGAGTCAGGTCGGCCATTTCAGCAAGGGCGGCATCTGGCTCAAGGTGAACGGACAGACAAAGCAGTCGAGCGACCTTTCGCGGATGATCTGGAGCGTGGCCGAACAGATCGCGAACCTCTCGACCTACAACGAACTATTCCCGGGTGACATCGTTTACTCGGGTACCCCCGAAAACGTCGGGCCGGTGGTGCCGGGCGATGTGATGACGGGGCACATCGACGGCCTTTACGACATCAGCGTGAAGGTCGTCTGACGCGAAACGTTGCGGACGTTTTTTCCTGAGAGGACTGCGCGATGAACAAGCTCACATCCCTCCTGGTCTGGTCAGCCGTCGCCATCCTCGGCGCCTTTTCGTTTGCCGCGCTGGCGCTGGGCCGCGGCGAAAGCGTCAATGCGGTGTGGCTGGTCACCGCCGCCTTGTGCGTCTACTTCATCGCGTATCGCTTCTACAGCAAGTTCATTGCGGACAAGGTTCTGCGCCTGGACGACTCGCGGGCGACGCCGGCTGTTCGGCACAACGACGGAATGGACTACGTGCCCACCAACAAATGGGTGCTGTACGGCCATCATTTCGCGGCTATCGCCGGTGCGGGGCCGCTCGTGGGGCCGGTGCTGGCCGTGCAGATGGGCTTTCTGCCCGGCACGATCTGGATCCTCGCGGGCGTGGTGCTGGCGGGCGCGGTGCAGGACTTCATCGTGCTCTTTGCCTCTGTTCGGCGGGACGGCAAGTCGCTCGGCGAGATGATCAAGATGGAACTCGGCCCGGTTCCGGGTTCGCTGGCTCTCGTCGGCGTGCTGGCGATCATGATCATCATCCTGGCGGTGCTCGCGCTGATCGTCGTCAAGGCGCTCACGGGAAGCCCGTGGGGGCTGTTCACGATCTTCGCGACCATTCCGATTGCGCTCCTGATGGGGCTCTACATGCGCGTCATCCGCCCCGGGCGCGTTGGCGAAGCGTCCGCGTTCGGGGTGGTGCTTCTGCTGGGATCGATCTTTCTCGGCCGCGCCGTGGCGGGCGACCCGACATGGGGGCCGATGTTCACCCTCACCGGCCCGCAGCTTGCCTGGGCGCTGATCATCTACGGCGCAATCGCCGCCAGCCTGCCGGTATGGCTGATGCTGGCGCCTCGCGACTACCTGAGCACTTTCCTGAAGATCGGCACCATCGTCGCGCTGGCGCTCGGCATCTACTACGTCGCGCCGCAGTTGTCGATGCCCGCCACCACGCGATTTATCGACGGCACGGGGCCGGTCTTCTCGGGCAAGCTCTTTCCGTTTCTTTTCATCACGATCGCGTGCGGCTCGGTTTCGGGCTTTCATGCGCTGATCTCCTCGGGCACGACGCCGAAGATGATCGAAAAGGAATCTCACATGCGCATCATCGGATTCGGCGGCATGCTGGCCGAATCCTTCGTCGCGGTGATGGCGCTGACCGCCGCGAGTGTGCTCGACCCGGGCATCTACTTTGCGATGAACGCACCCGCTGCGGTGATCGGAACGACCGCTGCAAACGCCGCACAGGTCATCTCGAGTTGGGGCTTCACCATCACGCCGGACCTCATCGCGCAGACTGCCAAGGACATCGGCGAAACCAGCATCCTCTCGCGCGCAGGTGGCGCCCCGACGCTGGCAGTCGGCATGGCGCAGATCCTCGGCCAGGCGTTCGGTGGAAAGTCGATGGAAGCCTTCTGGTACCACTTCGCGATCCTGTTCGAGGCGCTGTTCATCCTGACGGCCGTCGACGCCGGAACGCGGGTGGGACGCTTCATGATCCAGGACATGCTGGGCCACGTCTACAAGCCGCTCGGCAATACCGACTTCCTGCCAGCCAACCTTGTCGCCACCGCGCTGTGCGTCGCGATGTGGGGGTACTTCCTGTATCAGGGCGTGGTCGATCCATTGGGCGGCATCAACACGCTTTGGCAACTGTTCGGCGTGGGCAACCAGATGCTGGCCGGTATCGCGCTGCTCCTGTGCACCAGCGTGCTGGTCAAGATGAAGCGGCAGCGCTACGTGTGGGTCACTTTGCTGCCGACGGCCTGGCTGCTCATCACCACCCTGACTGCAGGCGTGCAGAAAATCTTCCATCCGGACCCCGCCATCGGTTTCGTGGCGCTGGCGCGAAAGTTCGGCGATGCCGCCGCACAAGGCATGCTGATCGCACCGGCCAAGTCCATCGAGGAAATGCAGCGGGTCGCCTTCAACAACTACCTCGACGCGATCGTGTGCGGCTTCTTCGTGCTGCTCGTGGTGGCGATGTGCGTCTTCGCGGCCAAGATCTGCATGCAGGCGCTGAAGCAGTCGAAGCCGACGGCGCATGAGATTCCGCCGTTCTCTGGCGCGCAAGGGGCGATGCCTTGAACACGCCTGCAACGACGCCTGCGGGCGATACCGATCGCTGGCTGGGACGCAGCATGCGCAGCGTCTGTTCGGTGTGCCGTCAGGTTTTCGGCATGCCCGACTATGAGCGCTACCTTGCGCACGCCGAAGCCACGCATCCCGGGGCGCCGGTGATGTCACGCAACGAATACTGCGCTCGGGTGATCGAACGGCGGTACGGCCAGGGCACTGGGCGCTGCTGTTGAGTCCTGGCGGCCGTGCCGATCTGCCGCGAGCGCCGGCGCGCCGCAGTTCCTAGAATCGCTCACGTTCCGAGCCCGGTTTCGGGTGCGCGGCGGCGATTCGGCTCGCTGCTCGCCTTATCCGGAATAAGCATCCAATCGCCCGCAAACCCGCATGAAACCTGGTGAATATGCTTATCCGCATAAGGCGCGAACCAAAAAATAGTTCGTTTCCATAAGGCTCGCTTCTACATTTCGTGCCTCGCATCGGCGGGCCGTGGACGCACCGCCTTCCAGCAAGTCAAACACGATGTACCAATACACAGATTTCGACCGTCAGTTCGTGCACCTGCGCGCAGCGCAATTCCGCGACCAACTGGAGCGCTGGCAAACCGGCAAGCTTTCGGAAGACGAGTTCCGCCCTTTGCGCCTGCAAAACGGCTGGTATGTGCAGCGCTATGCGCCCATGTTGCGCGTGGCGGTGCCTTACGGCGAACTGGCGAGCCGTCAGCTGCGCGTGCTCGCAAAGATCGCCCGCGAGTACGACGCACCCGAAGCCGAGGTCTACAAGAACGCCGTCGCCACCCAGGGCAAGCTCGGCTCGCAGAAGCTGCCGACGCACTACGCGCACTTCACGACGCGCCAGAACGTCCAGTACAACTGGATTCCGCTGTCGAAGTCGGCTGACGTGATGGAGCTTCTGGCTTCAGTCGACATGCACGGCATCCAGACCAGCGGCAATTGCATCCGCAATATCACGAGCGATGAACGCGCCGGCATCGCCGTCGACGAAATCGCCGACCCGCGCCCCTTTGCGGAAATCATGCGGCAGTGGAGCACGCTGCATCCTGAATTCGCCTTCCTGCCGCGCAAGTTCAAGATCGCGATCACCGGCGCCACCGAAGACCGTGCCGCCACGGGCTGGCACGACGTAGGCCTGCATCTGCTGAAGAACGACAAGGGCGAACTGGGCTTTCGCGTGCAGGTCGGCGGCGGCATGGGCCGCACGCCGATCATCGGCACCGTGCTGCGCGAGTTCCTGCCGTGGAACCAGATCATGAATTACCTCGAAGCGGTGGTTCGGGTCTACAACCGCTACGGCCGGCGCGACAACATCTACAAGGCGCGCATCAAGATCCTCGTGAAGGCCGAAGGCCAGCGCTACATCGACGACGTCGAGGCTGAATACAAGCAGATCGTCGAGCACGACGGCGCACCGCACACCATCACGCAGGCCGAGCTGGACCGCGTGAGCGCGTCTTTCGTGCCGCCGACGCTCGCGACCCGCGTTTTCCGCAGCGCCGAGGAAACCGACGCGGACCTGCGCGCGCAGGCTGCCGACGACGTGATGTTCGCACGCTGGCTTGCACGCAACGTGGCGCCGCACAAGAACCCGTCGCTGCGCGCCGTGACGCTGTCGTTCAAGCGCCGTTTGCAGGCGCCCGGCGATGCATCGGCCGAACAGCTCGAAACGGCCGCGCGTCTGGCCGACCGCTTCAGTGCCGGCGAGGTCCGGGTCACGCACGACCAGAACCTGCTCTTGCCATGGGTGCATGCCGAAGACCTGCACGCTCTTTGGTTGGCTGCCCGCGAAGCCGGCTTCGCCAGCGCCAACGTGCACCTGCTGACGGACATGATCGCCTGCCCCGGCGGCGATTTCTGTGCGCTCGCCAATGCGCGTTCGATCCCGATCGCCGAAGCCATCACCGAGCGCTACCAGGACCTGGACGAGCTCGACGACCTGGGCGAAATCGACCTGCACATCAGCGGCTGCATCAATTCGTGCGGCCATCATCACAGCGGGCATATCGGCATTCTCGGCGTCGACAAGGACGGCAAGGAGTGGTATCAGGTCACGCTCGGCGGCTCCGATGGTTCCGCACTCAGCGGCGCGGCGCAGCCCGGCAAGGTGGTCGGCCCTTCTTTCTCGGCGGCCGAAGTGCCCGACGTGATCGAAGCCGTGCTGAACACCTACCGCGATACGCGGGAAGCGGGTGAAACCTTCATCGATGCGCTGCGGCGTGTCGGCATCGAGCCCTTCAAGGCCGCCGCGAACGGCGCGCGCTTCAAGGTCGAGGTGGCCGCATGAACAAGACGCTTCAACTGATCGCTGCCGAAGATCACATCGACAACGGCGATCCGACCGTGCTGCAACTGTCCAACGACGCCGATCCACTCGCGATCGAGCAGTGCCTTGACGACGTGGAGCGCATCGACCTGGACTTCCCGAAGTTCACCGATGGGCGCGCCTACAGCCAGGCATTCCTGCTGCGTCGCCGCCTCGGCTTCAAGGGCGAGATTCGCGCGACTGGCGACGTGCTGGTCGACCAATTGGTGCAGATGCAGCGCATGGGTTTCTCCAGCGCCGTTCTGAAGGAAGGCGTTGATGCATCCGCGGCTCAACGCCAATTCGACAGATTCGCGGCCTTCTACCAGGGCGACGCGGTGCAAGCCACACCCATCTTCAAGCGCGCCTGAACGGTTGCCTTCGCCAAATGAACATCGATCTCGAACAAATCAACGCCAAGCTCGGCCGCAACGCCGAGGGCCTCGTGGACTGGGCTATCGGCCTGGGCCGGCGGGCGATCATCACCACCAATTTCAGGCCCTTCGAGGCGGTGATCCTGCACATGGTCACGCGCGCGAAACCCGACGTGCCGGTGGTCTGGATGGACAACGGCTACAACACTGACGCCACCTATCGCTTCGCCGACGAGGTGACGAAGCTGCTGAACCTGGATCTGCGCATCTTCGTGCCCCGGCGTTCGCGAGCGCATCGCGAAGCGGTGGAAGGTCCGACACCGACGCTCGACGATCCGCGCCACGCCGCCTTCACCGAGGAAGTGAAACTGGAGCCCTTCGCGCGCGCGCTGCGCGAAATGTCGCCGCAGGTCTGGTTCACCGCGCTGCGGGCCACCGACACCGCCGTGCGTGCGCAGATGGATCCGGTCAGCATCAATCCAGACGGACTGATCAAGGTCGCACCGCTGCTGCACTGGTCTTCCAAGGATCTGCACGCCTACTGCCAGGCGCATGGACTGCCCAACAACTTCGACTACCTCGATCCGACCAAGGGCGAGGACAACCGCGAGTGCGGTCTGCACCTCGCGCATTGATGTCCCACGTCGCATTCGATTCAATCTCTGAGCGCCCCATTTCATGAACGCCCGTACCGAACACGATCTGCTGCTGCAAACTTCGCAGTCGCTTGCGCGCCTGTCCAACACGCAACTGGACGCACTCGAAGAAGAAACCATCTTCATCCTGCGCGAAGTCGCCGCCTCTTTCGAACGGCCGACGCTGCTGTTTTCGGGCGGCAAGGATTCGCTGGTACTGCTCAAGTGCGCGGAGAAGGCTTTCGGCGCTGGCCGCATCCCCTACCCGCTGCTGATGATCGACACGGGCCATAACTTTCCCGAAGTGACGGACTTTCGCGATGCGCGCGCCAAGGAACTCGGGGCGGAACTGATCGTGCGCAACGTCGAGGACTCAATGAAGCGCGGCACGGTGCGCCTTGCGCATCCTGACGAATCGCGCAACGTGCATCAGTCGGTCACGCTGCTCGAAGCCATCGAGGAATTTCGCTTCGACGCGCTGATCGGCGGTGCACGCCGCGACGAAGAAAAGGCGCGCGCCAAGGAACGCATCTTTTCGCACCGCGACAGCTTCGGTCAGTGGCAACCCAAAGACCAGCGGCCTGAACTCTGGACGCTGTTCAACACGCGCCTCTCTCCCGGAGAACACTTCCGCGTGTTCCCCATTTCGAACTGGACCGAGCTCGACGTATGGCAATACATCGAGCGCGAAAACATCGCGCTGCCGTCGATCTACTACACGCACAAGCGCGAAGTAGTCGAGCGGCGCGGGCTGCTGGTTCCGGTGACCGCGCTCACTCCGCCGCGCGACGGGGAACAGGTCGAAGTGCGTGACGTGCGCTTCCGCACCGTGGGCGATATCACTTGCACGTGCCCAGTCGAAAGCCTCGCGTCCGATGCCGCCGACGTGGTGGTCGAAACGCTCGCTGCCGATGTGAGCGAACGCGGCGCCACACGCATGGATGACAAGACCTCGGAAGCTTCCATGGAGAAGCGCAAGAAAGACGGGTATTTTTGACTCGCCCCCAGGCTTGCCCACTTCGTGTGGCCGCCTACCCCCTGCCGGGGGCAACACCAGCGGCCCGGCTAAGCCGGTTCCGCGGTGTTTCTCGAATAAGGCCTACGCGCCGCTGATGAATTGAACTGATCATGACTACTTCGATTGCTGCTTTGCCTGATCACACTGCTGCCGAGACGGGGGCTGCGCTGCGGTTTATTACTTGCGGGAGCGTGGACGATGGCAAGAGCACGTTGATTGGGCGGCTGCTGGTTGACAGCAAGACGGTGCTGCAGGACCAGCTTGCGGGGGTTCAGCGGGGGGGTGAAACTGATCTGGCGCTGCTGACGGATGGGTTGTCGGCCGAACGCGAACAGGGGATCACGATTGACGTGGCGTATCGGTACTTTTCTACGGCGCAGCGCAAGTTCGTGATCGGGGATGCGCCGGGGCATGAGCAGTACACGCGCAACATGGTGACCGCGGCTTCCAGCGCGGATGCGGCGGTGGTGCTGGTCGATGCGACCAAGCTGGCCTGGGCTGCCGAATGCGGGGACGGGGAAGTAGTGAGGCGCGAGCTTCTGCCGCAGACGCGCCGGCATACGCTGCTTTGCCATTTGCTGCGGGTGCAGTCGATTGTGTTCGCCGTGAACAAGCTCGACGCCATGGACGATGCCGAACTGGCGTTCGAGCGGATTTCGGCCGCGCTGTCGAACTTTGCCGAAGCCGCCGGCGTGCAGGTCGCCGCCACGGTGCCGATTTCGGCGCTCAAAGGCTGGAACGTGGCCTCTCGGCACGCCGACTGGGCGGGCTACGAAGGTCCCAGCCTGCTCGAACTGCTCGAGAAACTGCCGGTCACGGCGCAGGACGAAGCAGTGCCTTTTGCGTTTCCGGTGCAATGGGTGGAGAAGTTCTCTGCTTCGGCGGACACATCGCGCGGTCGCCGTGTGTTCTGGGGCCGAGTTGCCAGCGGCCACATCGAACCGGGACAACGCGTGACGGTCCTGCCGGGCAACCAGACGGCCACGGTGGCGCAGGTGCTGAGCCATACGCGCCAGCCGAAAGCCGTGCATGCGGGTCACAGCGCCGGCATCGTGCTAGACCGCGAACTCGACGTGTCGCGCGGCGACTGGCTGCTGGAACCCGGCGCCTTCGAACCGTCGCGCGAGATCACCGCCACCATCGCGTGGCTCGACGACGAACCGCTCGTGGCGGGCCGCGTCTACTGGGCGCTGCAGGGCCATCGCTGGGTCAAGGCGAAGGTGGCGCGCATCGTGGATCGCGTCAACATCACCACGCTGGATTCCGAGCCGGCCGACCGGCTCGAAGCCAATGCGATTGGCGACGTGGTGCTCAGCCTCCAACAGCCTCTGGCCGTGCTGCCTTTCACGCAATCGCGTGCGCTTGGTTCCCTGATCCTGGTAGACACCGCTTCGCATCGGACTTCCGCAGCCGTCCTCGTGCGGCCTGCCGCAAACGCCTAAAATTGCCGGTTCCCGCTTACCTTCCCGCTTTGCAATCACCATGACCCACGTCGTCTCCGAATCCTGCATCCGCTGCAAATACACCGATTGCGTTGACGTTTGTCCGGTCGATTGCTTCCGCGAAGGTCCGAACATGCTGGTGATCGACCCCGACGAATGCATCGACTGCGCGGTTTGCATTCCCGAATGCCCGGTCAACGCGATCTACGCCGAGGAAGATCTGCCCGGTGACCAGATCGCCTTCATCAAGCTCAATGCCGAGCTGGCCATGGCCGACGGCTGGAAGAGCATCACCAAACGCAAGCCCGCGCTGCCTGACGCCGAAGAGTGGAAAGACAAGACCGGCAAGATTTCGGAGCTCGTGCGCTGAGCGCGCAAGCCCCCATCGAGACAGACGCGCTGATCATCGGCGCGGGTCCGGTCGGGCTGTTCCAGGCTTTTCAACTCGGCCTGCTCGAAATCTCCTTCCATATCGTCGACGCCCTGCCCCGGGCCGGCGGCCAATGTGTCGAGCTTTATGGCGACAAGCCGATCTACGACATCCCCGGCACGCCTGTGACCACTGGTAGAGGCTTGTCGGAGTCGCTGGTGCAGCAGATCGCGCCCTTCAAGCCCCACTTCCATTTCGGTGAGCAGGTTGCCACGTTGGCGCGCCAGGACGACGGACGCCTCCTCCTGACCACTTCGCGGAACACCGCGTTTCTTGCCAGGACAGTGTTCATAGCGGCCGGCGTCGGCGCATTCGTGCCAAAGCGGATTGCCGTCGAGGGCATCGAAGAACTGGAAGGCACCAAGCTTTTCTATCACCCTGACGCATTGGATCGCTTTGCCGGCCAGCGGGTGGTCGTCAATGGCGGCGACGATGCGGCCCTTGAGACCGCACTGGCGCTGGTACCCTTCGCGCGGCACGTCACCCTGCTTCATCGAAGAGACGTCTTCCAGGCTGAAGATGCCAACGTCGCAGCATTGCGGACACACGTCGCGGCGCGGTCGATCCAGCTCGCGATCGGCCAGCCGTCCGCCTTTGACGACGCCCATCTGCAGATCATCACGCCCGACGCGCAGACCGTGTCCGTGCCATTCGATGCGCTCATCGGGTGCCTCGGCATCTCGCCGCGCCTGGGTGCTATCGCCGAATGGGGTTTGGAACTGGTTCGCAAGCAAATACCAGTGGACACGGAAAAGTTCGAGACTCGCGAACGGGGCGTCTTCGCGGTCGGCGACATCAACACCTATCCAGGCAAGAAGAAGCTGATCGTCTGCGGCTTCCACGAAGCGACCCTGGCGGCTTGGGGCGCGACAGCCGTCGTCTTTCCGGGCAAGTCGATCCCGCTGCAGTACACGACCACCAGCACGCGACTGCATACGCTGCTCGGGGTCCAGCATTGACCTTGCCGCTAGGATGCGAGGCATGCAGGAGTTGAATGTCTCGCTTTTTCACTGGCTGGCGGCCGGCAACACGCCGCATCCGCAGATCCTGTGGATCGCATCTCTTTTGGCGGTCGGCACGGCTTGGCTTTGCGGGGCCTTGGTCATCGGGGCCGCTTGGCGTCACCCTTCGCAGCGCAAATATGTGATTGCGACGCTGGTCGCAGCAGCCGCCGCATCGGTGGTTGCCCACGCCATAGCCGCCGCCATCAATATGCCTCGGCCCTTCGTCGCGGGTCTGAGCCCAAGCTACATCGAGCACGGCGCACGCGGGTCAATGCCCAGTACACACGCAACGGTCATGTTCGCGGTCGCCTTGATCCTCTGCCTGCGACCGACTCTGCGCATGACCGGTCTTGCGGTCCTTTTGATCGGGATCGTCACCGGATGGGCACGCGTCTACGTGGGCGTTCATTTCCCTTTGGATGTGCTCGGCGGCTTCGTCTTGGCAGTGGCGATCACGGGAGTGTTCTGGGTGCTGGTGAAGCTGTCGCACCGGTTCATCGATCCGCCGCACAGTTCTACAATCAGATCCGCTTCGCCAGATTGAAGCAATGCTAGGGGTGCCGGTCCGCCGTTTGCGGTGTACCGGCTGAGAGAGTCCCTTTGAACCTGACTGAGGTAATCCTCGCGCAGGGAAGCTGGTCCGGCGGCCGTCACGTTTCTCGCGTGCCTGTCGTGCCGCCGTCGCCTCGCCCACCTGCCAAACAATTTGCATTGGAGCAAATGGATGGCACACACAAAGAACGAGCAGGCGTCGACAGGCGCCAATGAGGCGCTGACGCCGCTCCGCGAATCCGGACGCGTCTTCCGATGGCACGACCACATGGCGCTGTGGTTCAGTCTTGGCGTGGGCTTGCTGGTCATGCAGATCGGCGCCTACCTGGTGCCCGCGGTCGGCACGCGCGAGGCGGCCATCGCCATTGTGCTGGGTTCGTGCATCGGCGCAGGTCTGCTGGCGTGGACTGCGCGGGTCGGCTGCGAAAGCGGACTGGCGAGCGCCGGCTTGATGCATGCGACCTACGGCAGCGCATTTGCCCGACTGCCCGTCGTCCTGAACATCGTGCAGCTGATCGGCTGGACCACCTTCGAGATCGTGATCATGCGCGAGGGCACCCAGGCCATCGGCAGGCAGGCGTTTGGCTGGTCGCTGGACGGACAAGTGGGCGCGGTCGCAACGACACTCCTCTGGGGCGCCGTGCT
The DNA here is from genome assembly GCF_056394705.1 of Variovorax sp. 10N420. NCBI lineage: Bacteria > Pseudomonadati > Pseudomonadota > Betaproteobacteria > Burkholderiales > Comamonadaceae > Variovorax > Variovorax sp. 10N420. The sequence goes on from NZ_JBFTIJ010000006.1 coordinate 83,975, forward strand.
CCTGGCCCTGCTTTCTGGATCGATGGTCAAGCTTGTTCGACGGTTCGTGAGCCGGTTCGGCCTGCCGCTGGTCGTGCTGTCGCTGATATGGCTGAGCTGGCAGTTCGCTGCACGGCTTCATGCGAAGGGGCTCGAATCATTCTGGACAAGGCCCGGCGACGGCAGCATGAGCATGTTCGGAGCACTCGACCTGGTTATTGCGATGCCGGTGTCCTGGCTCCCGCTGGTGGCCGATTACGCACGTCACGGCAAGCGGTCCATTGGTGGGCTGGGCGGCGCATTCGGCGGCACATGGTTCGGCTATGCCGTGGCCAACATCTGGTGCTACGCACTGGGGGTGATGGTGGTGAGTGTGGCCGACCCCGGCACGGACATGCTGGCCGCGCTGCTTCTGGCGCAAGGCGGGCTGGTCGCGCTCGGTCTGATCCTGGTCGACGAACTCGACAACGCCTATGGGGATGTCTATTCAGGCTCTGTTTCGGCTCATAGCCTGATGCCGCGCTGGAGCATTCGCCGCTGGGGATTGCTGGTCGCGGCGGTCTGCATTGCCTTCGCACTGGTGTTGCCAATGCACTCGCTCGAGCCGTTTCTCCTGATGCTCAGTTCGGTCTTCGTGCCGCTGTACGGAGTGATTCTCGGGCGGCTCGGCCTCGGTACGTTGGTCGAGTCGGTGCAAACGCGGCGGGTGGACTGGACTGCCGCCGCCATCTGGATCGGCGGCATCGTGGTCTATCACGCCTGCGCCGCATGGGCTCCGCGCTGGGGGTCCGCGCTGCCGACGCTCGTGATCACCTTCGTGTTTGCATGGATCACCCGCCCTGCGCCGGCAGGCGGACGGTCGGCACTGGCGCAAAGCCGTGGTTGAGAGGCCCATGCCCGCGACCGATCTTCACATCAGCGCCGGCCGCCATCGCGGCAACGACATAGCCGCGCGCGCGCTCGACAGCCTGCGGCAAGTCATAGCCAAGCGCCAGGTTCGACGCGATGGCGGACGACAGCGTGCATCCCGTGCCATGAAGATTGCGGCTGGCGATGCGCGTCGAAGCCAGGCGCAATCGATCGCCGTTCGCCTGTGCCAGGAGATCGACCACGTCGTCGCCCGGGAGATGACCGCCCTTGAGCAGGACGGCAGTCGTTCCGAGCGCCAGCAGCTCACTTGCCGCGTCGTCGAGCGCGTCGGCGCCGTCGATCGAATGACCGATCAGCAATGCCGCTTCATCGAGATTGGGCGTCACCACGACCGCGCGCGGAAAGAGTTCGCGTACCAAGACCTGCACTGTTTCCGCTGCGATCAGCCTGTCTCCGCTGGTAGCCACCATCACCGGGTCGAGCACGACGTTCGGCAGTTTGTAGTGATCGATCGCCCATGCGACGACTTCGACGATCTCGGGCGCATGCAGCATGCCGAGCTTGACGGCATCGACGCCGATGTCTTCGACGACCGCCTGAATCTGCGCCTTGAGGAAGGCCGGCGGCACGCCATGGATTCCCGTCACGCCCAAGGTGTTCTGGGCCGTCAGTGCAGTGATGGCCGTCATGCCGTAGCAACCCAGGGCCGAGAAAGTCTTGAGATCGGCCTGAATGCCCGCGCCGCCGCCGCTGTCGGAGCCGGCGATCGAAAGGACGCGCGCATAGCGGGAAAATGCATTGGTCATGTCGAAAATTATCGACCACGCGATCAACGACTGTGCCGGAGGGGTGCGTGAAGGCTGACAAGCGCATCGGGCTCAGTCTTCCTTTCGGGTCCGCAGCCATCATCGGCGCCGGTCTGATGGGGCGGCTGCTTGCCGTGACACTGGCGCAAGCTGGCTGCAAGGTCGACCTGTTCGATGCTGCAGGCCCCGACGCCGGCGGCGCCGCAGCGCGGGTGGCCGCCGCCATGCTGGCGCCGCTGGCCGAATCCGCGGTGGCGCCGCCTTCCGTGGTGCGCATGGGCCACTACGCACTCGAACGCTGGCCCGAGTTGATCGAATCCCTCGCCGGGCCGGTCTTCTTCCAGCGCGAAGGAACCTTGGTGCTGTGGCATCGGCAGGACAGCGCGGAGGCGTCTCGGCTGTCGCGCGTGCTCGCCGGGACGCGCGCGGCAGTGCCTGATCTCCCCGCCATGCAAACGCTCGACGCTGAAGGCATCGTTGCCGTCGAGCCCTCATTGGGGCGGCGATTCGCGCAAGGCCTGCTCTTGCCAGGCGAAGGCCAACTCGACAATCGCGAGTTGTTAGCCGCTTTGCTCGAGACGCTCCAAGCGCTGCCTGGGGTGCGCCTGCACTGGCACACTCCGCGCACGCTCGACGACTTCGCGCCCGGATCGCCGGGCCAACCCGAACGCGTGATCGACTGCAGGGGCCTGGGCGCGCGTCCTCAGTGGAACGCGATTCGCGGCGTGCGCGGCGAAGTCATCCGCGTGCACGCACCTGAGGTCACGCTGCGACGCCCGACGCGACTGGTGCATCCGCGATATCCGCTCTACATCGCGCCCAAGCCTGGGAGCGTGTTCGTCATCGGAGCGACCGAGATCGAGTCGGATGACATGTCGCCCGCCAGCGTGCGTTCCACGCTCGAACTGTTGAGCGCAGCGTATTCCGTGCATAGCGGCTTCGCGGAGGCCCGCATCATCGAAATCGCGACACAATGCCGTCCCACCCTTCCCGACAATCTGCCAGCCGTGCGCCACCCGCGCCCCGGTGTGATGCAGATCAACGGCCTGTACAGGCACGGGTTCATGATCGCACCCGCCATTCTCGATATGGCGATGGAGATGCTCGCGAACGGGCACTCGACCCTAGCTGGCCGTTTCGATCTGCCGGCCGGCCTGGAAGAGGCAATCTCATGAAGATTCTGATCAACGACCTTCCTCATACGCTCCCGCCCGAATCCAAGCTCGTCGACGCGCTGCGCCTCATCAACGCCACGCCGCCTTTCGCCGCGGCAGTGAATCGCCAGTTCGTCCCGCGATCGAGTTACTCGTCGCACACGCTGCACGCCGACGACCGCATTGAAGTGATCCGTCCGGTGACGGGCGGCTGAGAACACCATGAATTCCTCTTACCCCGCGAATGACCCGCTCGTGCTGTACGGGCAGCCTTTTCAGAGCCGCCTTCTGCTCGGCACTGCGCGTTACCCATCGCCGGATATCCTCGAAGCTGCGGTTTGCAGGGCGCGACCCGCGATGCTGACCGCCTCGCTGCGCCGCCAGACGGCGGCGTCGGGCACATCCGGCAGCGACAACGGTTTCTGGGACCTTCTGCGGCGACTTGATGTGCCGGTGCTGCCCAACACTGCTGGCTGCCACAGCGTGCAGGAAGTCATCGCCACGGCGCAGATGGCGCGCGAACTGTTCGACACGCCGTGGATCAAGCTCGAACTCATCGGCGACGACTACACGCTCCAACCCGACACGCTGAACCTGGTCGATGCCGCATCGCAATTGATCCGAGACGGGTTTCAGGTATTGCCATACTGCACCGAAGACCTCGTGCTATGCCAAAGGCTCGTCGATGTCGGATGTCAGGCCGTGATGCCTTGGGCAGCGCCAATTGGCACCGGCCGCGGGCCGGTCAATCCATATGCGCTCCAGATGCTGCGCGAGCGCTTGACGGTGCCGCTGCTCGTCGATGCCGGCCTCGGTCTGCCGTCTCACGCCTGCCAAGTCATGGAATGGGGTTACGACGGCGTGCTGCTCAACACTGCCGTTGCACTCGCCCAAGATCCGGTCGCCATGGCGGGTGCATTCGCGGACGCGGTGCACGCCGGTCGAGAGGCGCATCGTGCCGGCGCCATGGCCGCACAGCTCTCTGCTCAGCCGAGCACGCCGGTGCTTGGGACCCCCTTCTGGCATCAAGCCTGAATATCAACCCCGAATGCGGTGGACGCAATGAACATCATGAATTCGCCTGAAGACGCGAGCGCCATCGCACATGCCATCGTCAAGGCGCACGCAGGTCGCTTTGGGGAGAGCAGCAACACGGCCGATGCTTTCTCGTCGACAGGAAGCGTCTATCGCGGCGCCAAGCAAGCATGCGCCGCATTCGGCTTTATCGAAGTCGACGCCGAGTGCCTTGCAAATGCATGGGATGCGCAAACGCGACGCACCGGCACCTTCGATGCAAACGCGTGGCCCGACAACCCGGTCGACTTCGGCATGAGGGCATTCCCGCCCGCTTCTCGCGAAGACGCGTTCCCCCAGTGTCCGCAGAAGTTGGGCCTCTATGCCGTACTGCCAGATTCGCAATGGGTGGGGCGCATGGCCAAGTCTGGCGTGCCGACTGTTCAGTTGCGCTTCAAATCGAAAGACGCGAAAGCAATTGCCCAAGAGGTCCGCGCGGCGGTGGAAGCGGTGCGCGGCACGGAGAGTCTTCTGTTCATCAACGATCATTGGCGTGCAGCCATCGAGGCGAGAGCCTACGGCCTTCATCTCGGTCAGGAAGACCTCGACGCGCTGACACCACAGGATCTGAAGTCGATCCAATCGTCGGGCCTCCGCCTTGGCGTCAGCACGCACGGGTACGCGGAGATGGTGCGCGCTGATGCCGTGAGCCCGAGCTACATCGCGATGGGTGCGGTGTATCCCACTACCCTGAAGCAGATGGCCACGGCACCACAAGGCGTCGCACGACTGGATGCTTACGCTCGGCTGCTGCGAGGCTATCCGCAGGTCGGCATCGGAGGTATCGATGCGGCACGCATGGCCGATGTTCTGGCGACAAGTGTGGGGTCGGTGGCGGTGGTGCGCGCGATCATTTCCGATCCCGATCCCGAAGCCGCTGCGGGCCGACTGATGACCATGATGCGAACGTCGTCGAACTTGGGATGAAAAAAATGCAGGTTGTTGCGTCGAGTCTGAAAAGCCAAAAAACGACGCTATAATTTGAGGCTTGTTCCTCGATAGCTCAGTCGGTAGAGCGCCGGACTGTTAATCCGTAGGTCCCTGGTTCGAGCCCAGGTCGAGGAGCCACTACAAGCCGCAAGGCCTCTGGAAAGCCCGCTACATTTTTGTAGCGGGCTTTTTCTTTGTGATTTCGGTTTGTGCCATTGTTTGCGCCTTTCACTCGCTGCACTTGCGACTTCCGGACTGCGGCCGCGTCTTAGACCGGAGAAGTCAGGCGGGTGGCGCCCCTACTTCTCCACTTCCGATCTACTTCTTCTCAGCCACGAGCTTCCGCAAATCCTCTTCGGCGCGATCAAGATCGAGCCTCAATTGCAGGACCACATTCTTCTGCCGCATGACGCGCGCTTCGTGACTTTCCTGCGAGGCGATTTCATCGCAGCGGCTTCGCAAGGCGTCCAGGGATTCCTGGAGTTGGCGCCGACGCAGCATCTGCCCTCTCGAACGAGCGGCACGCATGTCTTTTTCAAGCGCGGCCTGCTGCGCATAGCAATCAGCCTCAATCTTCTTGGAGGGTTGCGACTGAGCGTTGACATGCGCCGAACACAGAAGGCCAATAGCAACTGCGCTAGTACAAAGGTGCAATTTCATGAGATGGATCGAGTCAAGGGTCGTGACATCTTGCACCAAGTCCATCCGCGGACAAAGCCGCAGATGGAACGAACACTCGATCAGGCGGGGAAGCCTGTCGCAGTTGACATGCCGCGCCGATATGGTTGCGGCGCCACGTATGATCCGAGAAAGCCAAGAACCCGATCGGACGTGACGCGCCCCATTCCGCGGAAAGAAGCAACGTCTCCTTGAGCAGCGACGCTTCGGAGACTGCCGAGCGTATCAATGCCGCAAGCACTCAACGAGTCCACCGACGTGCCCAGCCAAGGCCGCAATTCGGCAATGGGGGTTTCGCCTGCCGTAGGGACCGGGAGTTCCTTCGCCGTCATCAGACCATGGCGCCAAAGATCGATTGGAGAGGCTGAACTGGTGAAGGGACGATCGGTGGCCAGCAACAGGTCGTAGATCTCTCGCGCTTCGCGCTTGCCGAAGTTTTCGCATAGCGAAGCAAGTGTCAGCCGCCGCAATTGGCCGACCGTCTCGAAGCCATGGGCGAGCGCCCTGCTCAATGTGGATGACCTCAGCCCCAGCGAGGAAACGAACGCTGAGTCCACGAGCCCGCGCAGGGCGAGCGCGCGAGCGTCGGACGGCAAGGCGAGCACCGCCTTGCTTTGCTCATGCGCGCGCTCTTCGACATTGGGGTTCGGAAGAAAGTCGAGTCCCACGCGAGCCAGCATTTCACGCAATCTTCCGACAGTTCTTGCGCCGATCGCCTCTTCGTTCAGCAACTCTTGCTCGCTGATGGCCGACAGATCCTCGATGCAGAAGATGCTGAGTTCGCGCAACGCTTCTCTCGCGCTTGCACGCACGGCAAGTTCATCGATCGGCGTCTCGGGCTTGAGTTGGACGGGTGTATCGAGGCGCTGTGGACCTTTCGGGCGCCAGTTGAACGAAGGAAAGGTGAACGGTGATCCAGAAGGTATGACGTGTTCCCGCACAGCGACTCCGTGTTGTCGCTTTGCTTCAACGATCGCAGCGCGCAGGGCGCCGAGACTTGCCAGCAATTCTTCATCCGGCAGTTGTGCCAGGTCGTCAACGGTTCGAATGATTCGATAGGACATAGCAGAGACATATAGCGGCGACGGGCAAAGTATTGGGAGTCGAAGGATCGTTGTCCATGGCGGGCGCGGATATGCGCTATGCGCCAATTGGATTGGCGCGCTGGGCACGCGCCAGCCTTGACGGCTAAGAGGCCTGAGTAAGCGGCTGGAGGCTCTTCACGACCTGGTCGCGAAACCAGGTGTGGGCGGCATGCCGATGCGTGCGGTCATGCCAGGAAAGATAGATATCCAACGGAGGTACATGCACCGGCAATAGCACTTCCGCCAAACCCAGTTCATTGCTGAAACGCTTCAGCAAAGATGCAGGCAAAAGCGCGACCATGTCAGAATCAGCAAGCAGGTGCGGAGCAGTCAGGTAGTTGGGTGTGACGAACCGGCGATTGCGCCGGTACCCTTGTGCGCCGAGGACCTGGTCCACCGATTCGCCAAAGCAGTTCACTGTGTTTGGCATGATCACAAGGTGCTCGAGCGCCGCAAACTCCTTGGGCGACAGGGTTCGGCCCACTGCGGGATGATCCTTCCGAGCGCCGCAGACGATGTGATCTCTGAACAGCAAACGGTGCCGCAAGTCGCGAAGACTCATGGGCAAAATTCCAGCGGCGAAATCCACTTCGCCGGCCTCCAGCACCTTGTTGAAGTGGGAAGGATGCACGGGATGGCGCGTCAATACGCTGATTCGCGGGAAGGCGGCGCTCAATCGTTTCAGCAGACCTTCAATGAATACGCATTCGAGGTAATCGGTGACCACCATCCGGAACTCATATTGGGTAGTCCCGGGATCGAAGGCCACCGCGTCACCGAGCAGTTCGTCCATCTCTCGGAGGATGCGATCGGCAAAGTCGCGCAGCTGAATCGCCTTGGCGGTGGGTATGAGCCCGCTTCCGCCTCGTACAAGAATCGGGTCTGCGGTGACTGCACGCAGTTGGCTCATCGCACGGCTCATTGCGGGCTGGCTGATTGAAAGCGCGTCCGCCGCTCGCGATACGTGTGAATGATCGATCAGCGCGACCAGGCACTTCAGTAGATAAAAGTTCAGCTCGCCGCTGTCGTTTCTCTTTTGCTGCATGGGTGCTGTTTTCTGCCGGGCACCGGGAGTATCGCACCCGCTTCAGGGGTGCCATGCAGGCCTCGGTTGCTCCCCGAAGCCGCGCCGACCTCAGGCTTTGCCGCTGAGCTTGAGCATGTCGATGTCGGATAGTTTGCCGGGAATGGTCACGAGCCGAAGCGCCTCGGCTGCACCAATCGGAGATTCGCTTGCCAGAAAACGGATCTGATAGCTGCCGATCTTGATCTCGTCACCGCTGCTCAAGGCGCTCACATCACCCCGATCACCGTTGACGTAGGTTCCGTTGTGGCTTTGAAGATCGCGGATCGTCATCGCATTCCCGACGGTTTCGAAGACAGCATGAGACCTGCTCACCAACGGACTGTCCAGAACCAGATCGCAGCTGTCGGCGCGACCGATGACAAATGGCGTCCCCGTGATGTTGACCTGCTTGGCCGACCCGTTTTTCTGCAGCACGATAAGTCTTGGCATCGTTCAAATCCTGGAGGCGGGAGAGACTCCCGATCGAAACCCGATCGCGCAACAGCAGCGACGCTCGACTACAACACCGGGTGACCGGTCGTGAACATACACGAGTCAGGGCCGTTGGCGGAGCTAGATGAATTTGACGAGGACTTGTCTTCCTTCTCCAGGAAGTCGCCGGCGACGCTTTCGCCCATGCCCACCGGATTCCTCGGCTTGCCGAACGGCGCGAGCCCCTGCAACACCCGTAGGGCTGACGCACCCTGGATCAGCGCTTCCGAATAATCGGGCAATCCTTGCGTCGACGAATCGATCGGCCGGTACCCAAGGCAGTCCTCGGTCTCCGCCTGTACCGGTTCCATCAGCACCCAATGAAATTCATTCGGTTCCAACTCGAGAACAGTGAGCGCAATGTCGCGGAGTGCCATAGGGAAATCTCTTATTCAGCCGTTTCAAGAATTGTTACAGCTGCCAGAAATATCCGCCAAGGTAATTTGGCACATTGCGCCTCGGCCGGGCCGCGAACCGGGTACTAAGTCTCGAACACGGTGTCGCAGCCCGTATCCGGGTCAGCTCAGGCGAACAGGCACGAAGATCTTGTCGCCATCGCGCTGGATGAGCAAGGCAACCGACTTGTCGGCCTTGGCCACGACGGCGCGGACCTGATCGATGTTTTTCGCAGGCGTGCCGTTGATGGCAAGCAGAACGTCGCCAGTCTGGACGCCGGCCAAGGCAGCCGGACCACCGACGTTGACGATCAGCAGGCCACCGTCGACCGAGGCCTCGCGCTGCTCTTCAGGTTGCAGCGGTCGCAGAGCCAAGCCGAGCTTGCCTTGATTCCCTGCGTCGTCGTTCTTCGCGACGGTTGCGGCCTTGTCCGAGGCGTCGCCGAGCTTGGCGGTGATCTCTTCGCGCGAGCCCTGGCGCCACACTTCAAGCGTGATCTTGGTGCCGGGCTTCTTCTGGCCGATCACTGCGGGCAGATCGCCCGAAGACACGATCGCATCGCCATCGACCTTGCGGATGACGTCGCCCGAGCGCAATCCGGCCTGATCGGCGGGGCCGCCCTTCTCGACGTTCGAGACCAACGCGCCTTCGGGCTTGTCGAGCTTGAAGGAATCGGCGAATGTCTGATTGACCTCTTGCACCGCGACGCCCAGACGGGCATGGCTCGCCTTGCCAGTGGCGACGATCTGATCCTTGATCTGGATCGCCACGTCGATCGGAATCGCGAACGAAACGCCTTGGTAGCCACCGCTGCGGCTGTAGATCTGCGAATTGATGCCGACCACTTCGCCGCGCGTATTGATCAGCGGACCACCGGAATTGCCGGGATTCACTGCCACGTCGGTCTGGATGAACGGAACGTAGCCGTCGTCAGGCAACGAGCGGCCCTTTGCGCTCACAACGCCAGCGGTCACGGTGTTCTCGAATCCGAACGGGGAACCGATTGCGAGCACCCATTCGCCGACCTTCAGATCCTTGGTCTTGCCCATGGCGAGAGTCGGCAGGTTCTTCGCATCGATCTTGAGAACGGCGACGTCCGTCTTCGGATCAGACCCCAGCACCTTCGCGTGGAACTCGCGGCGGTCGGTGAGCTTCACGGTGACGTCCTTGGCGTCCTTCACCACGTGGGCATTGGTCAGGATGATGCCGTCGGCGCTCACGATGAAGCCGGAGCCCTGGCCGCGAACCGGCACTTCACGCTGCTGCTGCTGACCGCGCGGGCCGATCTGGCCCTGGAAGCGGCGGAAGAATTCGAACATCGGATCATCCGGGTCCATTCCCTGCATGGCTTGGGGCCCTTCCGAAGCAGCCTTGGTACCGACGACGCTGATGTTGACGACAGCAGGGCCGGTCTCGGCGGTGATGCTGGAGAAGTCAGGCATGGAAACCTGCGGTGCGGCGGCGAGCGCTGTGGCCGTGGGCGTGGAACCCAGGGCGTTGGCGCTGGTGTAGGCACCTGTGGCGGCGGCGCCGATCAGACCGGCTGCGGCCAGCGAAAGGACAAGCGCCCGGGGAGAGTTCAAACGGTTCTTCATTTGTGATCCTTTCGAGGGTTTTGAAATCAACGAAAGGAATGTCGCGCCGCACGCTTAAGCGCGCCTTAAATTCAGGCGCGTCTGATGGCGCTCCGGGCGCACTTAGATGTCGGGTGCGAAACGAACCACTACGCGAAGACCGCCGAGGGTTTTTGAATGATCGAGCGATACGGTGGCACCGTGCAGCTCGGCGATTGACTTCACGATGGCGAGACCGAGTCCACTGCCGGGCACCTGCGGCTCGCCGGAACGGTAGAAGCGATCGAGCACCCGCTCGCGTTCATCTGCGGCAATGCCAGGGCCGCTGTCGTCGACCGTGAGTTCGACTCCATCTGCGAGCCTGAGAACAGCGACGTCCACGCGGCCACCGCCCGGCGTGTACTTGACGGCGTTGTCGAGGAGATTTCGGACCATCATTCGCACTGCCTCTGCCTGACCGGTGACCGTCGCCGGATCCGCCCGTACGAGTCCGACGTCGATGTCTTGCGCCTGCGCTGCGGCAACTGCATCGGAGATTGCCAGACGGACTACCTCCGGCAGGCTGATGGTTTCGCGCTCCGCCCCCGCCGCCGCGCTGGCCTCGTGCCGCGCCAACGCGAGCATCTGCTCGACAAGCCTGGCCGCACGGTCGATGCCCGCAGCCAGCCTCGCGACAGCAAGGTCGCGGGTGGGTTGATCGGGCGCGCGCTGCAGCCCCTGCACCTGCAGCTTGATCGCGGTCAACGGCGAGCGCAGTTCGTGGGCCGCATCGGCCACGAAGTGCTTCTGCGCGTCAAAGGCCTTCTGAACACGATCGAAAAGCAGATTGAGTTCATGCACCAGCGGCCGAACTTCCTCGGGAAGGTCGTCTTCGCTCAAGGGCGACAGATCATCGGCCTGCCGCGCGGCAACCTGCCCGCGGACGCGCGCGACCGGCGCAAGCGAACGGCTTACCACCCACCAGACGACCAGCATCAGCAAAGGTGCAGCGAGCGCGATGGGCCCGACCGTGCGCAACGCCAGCGATCCCGCCATTCGGCGGCGAGCGGCCATGTCCTGTGCGACCTGGATCACCAATGGGCCGGCTTGCATCGAAAACACGCGATAGGTCGTGCGCCGCGCCTGGACGTTCGAAAACCCCAGGACCGCTCGCTGAGGCAGTGCCGCCTGTGCGGCGGATTCGAAGATGCGGATGCCGTCGGCGGTCCAGACCTGCACGATGAATTCGAAGTTCTCTTCGCCGGCGCCAAGACCACCGAGTCCGCCCACAGTCGCGCTGGGCGGCAGCCCGGCACGCAGCGAAAGCGCCATTTGCTGCATGTGGTGATCAAAGATGTCGTCGGCTTCGTGAAGCACTGTCCTGTAGGCCACGAAGCCCTGGATGCCAGCGGCCATCAGGATGGCGGCAAGGAGAAACCACAGGAGACGCGCACGAAGTGATTTCATGTGCCCGTCATTCCTTGGGAACCATGTAGCCGACGCCGCGCACATTCCGGATCAGGTCGGCGCCGAGCTTCTTTCGCAGTCCGTGTACGTACACCTCCACGGCATTGCTGCTGATCTCGTCCTTCCAGCTGTAGAGCTTTTCTTCGAGCTGCGCCCGGGACAGCACCATCCCCGGACGCGCGAGCAGCGGCTCCAGCACCGCCCATTCGCGGGCGGAAAGCATTACCGGCTGCCCGGCAACGCTGACTTCGCGGGTGGCCGGATTGACCGTCACACCCTTGTGCTCATAGACCGGCTCCGCCCGCCCGGAGGCTCGGCGCAAAAGGGCGCGAATGCGCGCCAGGAGCTCGTCGAGATCGTAGGGTTTCAGCACGTAGTCGTCGGCGCCGGCATCCAATCCCTCGATACGCTGCCGGACGGAATCGCGCGCGGTGGCGATCAGCACCGGCATGCGCTGCTTGCGGGCACGCAGCGCACGCAGCACATCGAGGCCGTCCCGGCGCGGCACACCGAGGTCGAGCAGGACGAGGTCGTATTGCTGCGAGCGAAGCGCACTGTCCGCGGTTTCGCCGTCCTTGACCCAGTCGACCGCATACTGCTCCGCACGCAGCAAATCGAGCACGGTCTCACCGATCATCACGTCATCTTCAAGCAGCAGGAGTCGCATGGTCAGTCGTCCGTACCCGTCTGGGCTGATTGGAGATCGTAGCGGCGATCAGGTTCATTGCTCACAGAAGCGCCCTCACCTCACGCGCAGCCTCGAACAGCAGCGGCAGCATGTCGCGTCGCAATGCCTCTTCCTTGTGGTGGCCCCCTGAAAGCACGACGTTGAGTGCCGCAACGGTGTGGCCCTGCATGTCGCGCAGCGGAACCGCCAAGGCCTGCACGCCGAGTTCGTGTTCTTCGCTGGCAAAGCAGAAATCGTCCTTGCGAACCTGCGCCACGCGCTGACGGAGCATCCGCAGCTGGGTCAGCGTGTGCGGAGTGAGGCGCGGAAGGCTTCGCCCTTTGAGCCACTGGGTGAGCTGCGCGGCGCTGAGGGCTGCGAGCAGGACACGGCCCGTCGAAGTCGCATGCGCCGGCAGACGCGCACCGAGATGAAGTCCGTAAGCCAGCACTCGATTGGGCGCCCCGTAGCTCCCGCTGCGCGCGACGATGACCACTTCCTCGCCGTCGAGCACCACGGCCGAGAACGATTCCTGCGTCTGGGCGGCGAGCCGGTTCAGCGTCGGCTGCAGTGCGCGCGGCAGCCTGGAGGACGCGAGATAGCTGCCTGAAAAGCGCAGGACCTTGGGCGCCATCCAGAAATAGCTGCCGTCGGTTTCGAGGTAGCCGAGGTGGGAAAGCGTCAGCAGATGCCGACGCGCCGCAGCACGCGTCAGCCCGGCACGTTCCGCAGCCAGCGTCGCGTTGAGCCGTTGGCGCTCGGTATCAAAGCTTTCCAGTACGGCCATTCCTTTGGCGACGCCTTCGATGAAGTCTTGTTTTGCGATGGTCATGAAAGAACTGTTGCGCGATGATCGCGCAGGTGGCCTCATGATCGCACAGAGCATGAACTCGCGCCGTCACGAAACCACCTTGGCGCCCTACGCTCGGCGGCACGCCATCAGGAGACAACCATGCGAACACAGGTCGCCATCATCGGAGCAGGTCCTGCCGGACTCTTGCTCGGGCAGTTGCTGCACAAGGCAGGCATCGACAACATCATCATTGAACGCCAGACGAGCGAATACGTGCTCGGACGCATCCGTGCGGGCGTCCTGGAACAGGTCACGATGGACCTCCTGTCCCGCGCAGGCGTCGACGCCCGAGCCAAGGCCGAAGGGCTGCCGCACGAAGGCATCGAGTTGCTGTTCAAAGGTGCCCGCCATCGCATCGACATGCATGGGCTCACCGGCGGGAAACAGGTCACTGTCTATGGGCAGACGGAGGTCACTCGCGACCTGATGGCCGCCCGCGACGCCGAGAGCCTCACCACCGTCTACAGCGCATCGCAGGTCAGCCTGCACGATTTCGACACGCTTGCCCCGCGCGTCCGATACGAAAAAGACGGCGCAACGCACGAAATCGAGTGCGACTTCATCGCCGGATGCGACGGCTATCACGGCGTGAGCCGCGCCAGTGTTCCTGCGCAGTCGCTGCACATGTACGAAAAGGTTTATCCCTTCGGCTGGCTGGGCGTGCTGGCGGATGTCCCGCCTGTTTCGCATGAACTGATTTACGCCAACACGTCGCGCGGATTTGCCCTTTGCAGCATGCGCAGCGCCACGCGCAGCCGCTACTACGTTCAGGTGCCGACAGATGAACGGGTCGAGAACTGGAGCGACGACGCATTCTGGAATGAACTGCGACTGCGGCTGGACCCTGAAGCCCGCGAGCGTCTCGTGACCGGCCCTTCGCTCGAAAAAAGCATCGCGCCGCTGCGCAGCTTCGTGGCCGAGCCGATGCGCTTCGGGAGCCTCTTCCTGGCAGGCGACGCGGCGCACATCGTCCCGCCCACAGGTGCCAAGGGATTGAACCTGGCGACGGCGGATGTCGGTTACCTCTCGCGCGCCCTCGAAATTTTCTATGGCGAGAAGTCCGCTTCGGCGCTGGACCGCTACTCCGACCTCTGTCTGCGTCGCGTGTGGAAGGCCGAGCGCTTCTCGTGGTGGTTCACGTCACTGATGCACCGATTTCCAGAAACCGGCGAATTCGGCCAGAAGATCCAGGAAGCCGAACTCGACTACCTGGTTCATTCGCGCGCGGCCTCGACGTCCCTGGCTGAAAACTACGTCGGATTGCCGCTCGAGGATTTCTGAATTTCTGACAGCGGGCGGCTCAACCCGCCGAAGCCATCAACTGCCAGACCCGGGCCGGCGTCAGCGGCATGTCCAGGTGCGGCGTGCGGTCGGCCATGCCGTTCCGCGCCAGTGCGTCGGCCACCGCATTGACAATGGCCGGCGTCGCGCCGATGGTGCCGAGTTCGCCGACTCCCTTCACGCCCAACGGGTTGTTCTTACAGGGCGTCGACTCGTCCATCTCCATGCGGAACATCGACGCAAGCGTCTCGGCTCTCGGAGCGGCGTAGTCCATCAGGCTGCCTGTCAATGGCTGCCCGGTTTGGGGGTCGTACACCACTTGCTCGTAAAGCGCCTGGCCGATCCCCTGCACCGCCCCACCCTCCAACTGGCCGCGGACGATCAGTGGATTGACCACACGTCCGACGTCATTGACTGAGGCATAGCGCAGCACACTGACTTCGCCCGTCGGCGGGTCGATTTCCACCTCGGTGATGTGGCATCCGTTGGGCCACGTCGGGCCCGACACCGTGCTGGTCGAGTCCACGAAGATCTGCCGATCAGGTTGATGGCCTGCCAGCGTGAACAGATCGACCGAAAGATCGGTGCCTGCGACCTTGAAGACTCCCGCCGAGTACTCGACGTCGGCTGGGGAAACTTCGAGTTCCTGCGCCGCGAGTTCCTTGGCCTTGTCGATGGTCCGTTCGGACCCCACCCGAACCGCGGATCCGCCCGTGAAAAGCGATCGGGAACCCGCGCTGCCGAATCCATCCCCACGATCCGTGTCGCCCAGGATGATCTTCACTTTTTCGATGGGTACGCCGAATGCATCGACAACCAATTGCGCCAAGGTGGTCGCGATGCCCTGTCCCATTGCGTTGACGGCGGAAAACACTTCGATCATGCCGTCGGCCTGGACCGATACAGTCACCCGTTCCTCGAAGACATTGCCACCAGTCCACTCCAGGAATGTGGCGATGCCGAGCCCGCGAACGCGCCCGGCCTGCTTCGACTCGGCTGCGCGCGCATCGAAACCCTGCCAGTCCGCCAGCGCCAATGCCTGGTTCATGACCGATTCGAACTGCCCCGTGTCATAAGTCTGGTGCATCGGATTCGTGTACGGCATCTGCTCTGGACGGATGAAATTGCGCCGGCGCAGCTCGATACGGTCGATGCCCGTCTGGCGGGCAGCTTCGTCCATCAAGCGCTCCATCGTGTAGATGGCCTCCGGACGGCCTGCTCCCCGATAGGCGCCCGTTGGTGCCGTGTTGGTCAGCACCGCCTTGAAATGGAAATCGATGGTCTGGATGTCGTAGACGCTGGTTTGCACCCATGGCCCGATGAGCAGTTGGATCGCAACCCCGGTGCCGGTCGCATAGGCACCGACGTTCGCATGGGTCTTGATCCGAAGGCCAAGGATTTTGCCCTGCGCGTCGAGCGCCAGCTCGGCGCGCGCCTCGATGTCGCGGCCATGCGACGTCGAAAGAAATTCTTCGCTTCGCTCGGCGATCCACTTGACCGGCCGCCGCAGGGCGCGCGCTGCGAACGCGACAGCGATGTCTTCGGGATACGCACCGGTCTTCATGCCGAAACCGCCGCCGACATCGCCGACGACCACGCGCACTTTTTCCTTGGGCAAGCCGATGGCGTCGCAAACGGAGTCGCGAACACCCGAGGGCATTTGCGTGCTCATGCGGATCGTGAGCCGCTCCGATGCAGCGTCGAAATCGACGACCACGGAACGCGGCTCGATCGTGAGCGCGACAACCCTCTGGTTGATAACGTCGAGCGCCACAATGTGCTTGGCCTTGGCGAACGCTTCGGCCGTGGCCTCGCTGCTGCCGTGGCGCATCTCGGCCGCGATATTGCCAGTGGCCTCATCCCAGATCAGCGGCGCACCGTCCGCGGTTGCGCCAGGCAGATCGACAACCATAGGCAGTTCTTCGTACTCAACCATCACCGCTTCGGCGGCGTCCCGCGCTTGTTGCGCAGTCTCCGCGACAACGACGGCCACCGGCTCGCCCACAAAGCGCACCCGCTCGACGGCCAGCGCGCGTCGCGGCGGCGTGGCGCAGTCCGAGCCGTCGGCGCGCTTGAACCCGGCAGCGCCTGGCATCGGCTTGACGCCGGCCTGCGCCAGATCGGCACCGGAGTAGACGCCGAGCACGCCCGGCATGCCGGTGGCGGACGCCGTGTCCACCGAGACCAGCTTGGCGTGCGGGTACGGAGAGCGAACGAAGCTCAGCCAGGCTTGGCCCGGCAGCGCGACGTCATCGGTATAGCGGCCGGCACCGGCCAGCAAGTCTTCGTCTTCGAGCCGCCTGACTGCCTGGCCGCTCCCGAAGCGCGCGGGGTTCGTTTCAGTTGTCACCGTAGTCCTTTTTGTCTGGAGGAAATTTTCGGAACAGATAACGACTATATGGGCTTCGGGTACTTTCGGCATTGACTGACTGCGATCTGGCCGAAGCGTGTAACCATTCCAAAATGCAATTGCCCTGGCTAGACCCCGGTGACCCCTTGCCTGACGCGGCCATGGCGTGGGGCGATGCCGACCCGGTTCCCGGTCTGCTCGCAGCCGGCGGGTCGCTGGACGTCGCAAGCCTGCTGCAGGCGTACGCCCAAGGAATCTTCCCGTGGTTCAGCGACGGCCAGCCCATTCTTTGGTGGAGTCCCGATCCGCGCATGGTGCTGGAAACCGCTCGATTCAAGCTTCACCGCTCTCTTCGCAAGACGCTCCTTCGATTCGTCGCCGCCGAAGGCTGCGAAGTCCGCATCGACCAAGATTTTGTGAAGGTGATCTCGAACTGCTCGCAAACCCCGCGTGCGGGCCAGAGCGGCACGTGGATTCTTCCGGAAATGGTGCGCGCCTACACCGCACTTCATCGCGCGGGGCATGCCCACAGCGTCGAAACGTGGGTCGACGGCCAACTCGTCGGCGGACTCTACTGCGTCGGAATCGGGCGCGCGGTCTTCGGCGAATCCATGTTCGCGCGAAGACCGGACGCATCCAAGATCGCACTGGCTGCGCTCGTCTCCTTCTGCTTGCATCACGGCATCGCCATGATCGACTGCCAGCAGAACACGGCCCATCTTGCCAGCCTCGGCGCCCGGGAAATGCCGCGCCAGCGCTTCGTGTCGCACGTCGCCCACGCGCACCTCATGGACGCTCCTGTGTGGCGCTTCGACCCCGTATACTGGAACGAACTCCTGTCCGCGCGACCCTTGCCAAAGACGTGACGCACCTCAAGGACCTTCCGCTCCATACGCTGCAGTTCTACGCGACGGCTCCCTATCCGTGCAGCTATCTGCCGGACCGGCAGGCGCGCTCGCAGGTTGCCACGCCCAGCCACCTCATCCACAACGACGCCTATTCGGATCTCGTACTGAGCGGGTTCCGTCGAAGCGGCATGTTCACCTATCGGCCCTATTGCGACGGATGCAATGCATGCATTCCGTTGCGTGTGCTAGTCAACGAGTTCCGTCCGACCCGAAGCCAACGCCGCGCCCAGACCCGCCACGCCAATCTGCAAGCGCGCGTGCTGAAACTGTGCTTTGTCCCCGAGCACTATCAGCTCTATTTGCGCTATCAGAACGGGCGGCATGCGGGCGGCGGCATGGACCACGACAGCATCGACCAATACACCCAGTTCCTGCTGCAAAGCAGGGTCAACTCGCGCCTCGTGGAGTTTCGCGAAACCCTGCCCGACGGCAGCCCAGGCGCTCTGAAGATGGTTTCCATCCTCGACGTGCTCAACGATGGGCTTTCGGCCGTCTACACCTTCTACGAACCCGAGCCGGGCGCCGGGTATGGCAACTACAGCGTGCTTTGGCAGATCCAGCAGGCGCGCAAGCTTGGGCTGCCGCACGTGTATCTGGGCTACTGGATCGAAGGAAGCTCCAAGATGAACTACAAGGCGCGCTACGCACCGCACGAGGTACTGATTGACGGACGGTGGCAGGCGCCAAGTCATTTCACCACGTAAAATCGCGACCGGTCCAAAACCGTGTTGCACATGCGAAAAATCCAATCCGACGTTCCAGCCACGCCCGTGATCCAGGTCATCGAGCGAATGTTTTCCTTGATCGACGTCCTCGCTTCACGCGAAGAGGCGATATCGCTCAAGGAGATCAGCGAGAAAACGGGGCTTCATCCGTCGACCACGCACCGCATCCTGAACGACCTGGCGGTCGGCCGCTTCGTGGATCGCCCCGAAGCTGGAAGCTACCGGCTCGGCATGCGCCTGCTGGAACTCGGCAATCTGGTCAAGGGACGCCTCAACGTGCGGGACGCCGCGATGGCGCCCATGCGGGAGCTGCACAAACTGACCCAACAACCGGTGAACCTGAGCATGCGCCAGGGCGACGAGATCGTCTACATCGAGCGGGCCTATAGCGAACGCTCGGGAATGCAGGTGGTGCGCGCGATCGGTGGCCGGGCTCCGTTGCATCTGACCTCAACGGGAAAGCTCTTTCTGGCGGTGGATGAACCCCAGCGCGTCCGAAGCTACGCCACGCGCACCGGGTTAGCTGGCCACACGCGCAACAGCATCACGCAGCTGCCGATTCTCGAGAGGGAGCTTTCGAAGGCTCGCCAGTACGGCATCGCGCGTGACAACGAGGAGCTCGAACTCGGCGTGCGCTGCATGGCGGCAGGCATCTACGACGATCAGGGAAAGCTGGTTGCCGGTCTCTCGATCTCCGCACCGGCGGATCGCCTGGATGATGGATGGCTACCCAAGCTTCAAGCGACCGCCAACGAAATATCGAACGCGCTCGGCTACAAGGCCGACGCCGCGAGCGCCGCATCGCCATAGCCCTTGAAGGGCTGCGGTGGAATCATCCTGCGTTGTTTGCCGCCAGGCGCTGCTGCGCAGCCTTGCTCACCATGTGGTTCGCTTCCACCCAGCGCCGCACACGTTCGGCGTCGGCTATGCGGCTGAACTTGCCGGCCGAGTCGAGGAACACCATGATCAGCTTGCGGCCCGCGATCTTCGCCTGCATCACAAGACACTGGCCCGCCTCAGAGATGTAGCCGGTCTTTTGAACGCCGATGTCCCAGTCAGGACTCTTGACGAGCCGGTTGGTGGTGTTGAACTGCAACACGCGATTGCCGACTTCGACCTGGTATTCCGGCGAGGTCGATAGTTGCCGCACCGTCGGATCGGAATAGGCGGCATTCACGAGCAGGGCAAGATCCTGCGCGCTGGATTGATTGCGGCTCGATAGGCCGGTCGGTTCGACATACCGGGTGTCCTTCATGCCGAGCATCTTGGCTTTGGCGTTCATGACGCTGACGAAAGTCGTCAATCCGCCCGGGTATGTACGGCCAAGAGCATGGGCCGCGCGGTTCTCGCTCGACATCAAGGCCAGGTGCAGCAACTCGCCGCGCGGCAGGGTCGAGCCGACGGTCAGGCGCGAACTGCTTCTCTTCTCGGTATCGACGTCGTCCTGGGTGATGGTGATCAGCTCATCCGTTGGAAGCTGGGCTTCGCTGATGAGCAGGCCTGTCATGAGCTTGGTCAACGAAGCGATCGGCAGAACGGCGTGATCGTTCTTGCTGAGCAGCACTTCGTGCGTGTCCTGATCGATGACGAGGGCAACGCTCGACTTCAGATCGAGTGCATCCTCCGTGCTGTGCAAGCCGGCGATCTGGCCGAAGGATTGGCGGGCAGGTTCGGCGACGCGAACGACCGAGCGCCGCTGCACGGCCACTTCGGTACGGCCATTCTTCTTGCGAATGGATGCGACCACGTTGCGTCCGCCGCTGACAACCTTCTCGCTCTTCGCGGCGCTCGTGCTGCGCTTGGACACCGCAGTGCGCGTGCTCGAGACCGTCTTGCGCTTGGTATCCGCGTTCAGGGTCTTCTTCGTGGGCTCTTTCTTGGCCGCATTGGCAGCGGGCAATAAAAACGCCGTGGCGCAAAGCGCGACGGCGAGTAGGCGAAAGGCGGGAAGAAACCGCTGGCTGGAAACTCGGTGGGGACGGGCTTCGGGCATTAAAAATCTCCAGCGGCGACAAAGAAAACCGCAGTGTATCGAAATCAAAAAAAACGCGCAATATCAGTTACTTGCATCCTTTTCTTCAATCGAAAACAAGGAGCACGAGAAACTAGCCTTGTGCTGCCACTCGCTCAGCTTGGCTCTGCAACTTGTTGAGCGCACTTAAATAAGCCTTGGCCGACGCGACCACGATATCGGGATCCGCCCCCACACCGTTGACCACGCGGCCCGCATTCTGCAATCGCACTGTCACCTCCCCCTGGCTTTCGGTCGATCCGCTGATCGCATTGACTGAATAGAGCACCATCTCGGCGCCACTCTTCACATGCGACTCGATCGCCTTCAGCGAAGCGTCCACCGGGCCATTGCCGTCGGACTCTCCAGTGACTTCCTTGCCGCTGACCGTGAACACGACGCGAGCCTTGGGACGCTCGCCCGTTTCGCTGTGCTGCGACAAGGACACAAAGCCAAACTGTTCTCCAACGTGCGAGAGTTCTTCGTCGCTGACGAGCGCGAGGATGTCTTCGTCAAATATTTCACTTTTTCGGTCGGCAAGCTCCTTGAACCGGGCGAACGCGGCGTTGATGTCCGCTTCGCTTTCCATCGTCACGCCCAGTTCCTGCAAGCGTTGCTTGAACGCGTTGCGACCGCTGAGCTTGCCGAGGACGATCTTGTTGGCCGCCCAGCCCACGTCCTCCGCCCTCATGATCTCGTATGTGTCGCGCGCCTTCAGCACCCCGTCCTGGTGAATGCCGGACGCATGAGCAAAGGCATTGGCGCCGACCACAGCCTTGTTGGGCTGCACCACAAACCCCGTCGTCTGGCTCACCATGCGGCTTGCGGCAACGATGTGGCGCGTATCGATGCCCAACTCGAGCCCGAAGTAATCCTTGCGGGTCTTCACTGCCATCACGACTTCCTCAAGGGAGCAGTTGCCCGCGCGCTCCCCCAGGCCGTTGATGGTGCATTCGACCTGCCGGGCGCCGCCGATCTTCACACCCGCGAGCGAATTGGCAACCGCCATGCCCAGGTCGTTGTGGCAGTGCACCGACCAAACCGCCTTGTCGCTGTTCGGGATGCGCTCGCGCAACATCTTGAGGAAATTGCCGTAGAGCTCCGGTATGGCATAACCCACCGTGTCTGGGACATTGATCGTCGTCGCGCCTTCGTTGATGACCGCTTCTAGCACCCGGCAGAGAAAGTCTGGATCACTCCGATAGCCGTCTTCGGGGCTGAACTCGACGTCGGCGACGAGGTTGCGCGCAAAGCGGACGGAAAGCCTGGCCTGCTCGAAGACCTCGTCGGGTGTCATCCGCAGCTTCTTCTCCATATGAAGCGGCGACGTGGCGATGAAGGTGTGGATCCGGCCATTGGCCGCACTCTTGAGCGCTTCGGCCGCGCGTGAGATATCGCGGTCGTTGGCACGCGAAAGACCGCAAACGGTGGAGTCCTTGATGGCAGTGGCGATCGCCGCCACGGCGTCGAAATCGCCATTCGAACTCGCCGGGAAGCCGGCTTCGATGACGTCGACTCGCAGGCGCTCCAACTGACGCGCGATGCGCAACTTCTCGTCCTTGGTCATGGACGCGCCGGGCGACTGCTCGCCGTCGCGCAAGGTCGTGTCGAAAATGATCAGTTTGTCAGCCATCGTGGATCTCCTTTATTCAGCGCGAGGCGGAGGGCGCGCCGCTGCGGCCCTCCTCTGCCGCTCATCAGACAGGTTCGGGCACCGATTGTGCGCTGACCGCCGTCTGCGTCCGAGCCCTCGTCAGGCCCGAAACGATCGCCTTGAGCGAAGCCGAGATGATGTTGGCATCCATTCCGACGCCGAACAGCGTGACCGCCTCGTCCACGCGCAACTCAAGGTAGGCCACGGCTTGCGCGTCGGCGCCCGCGCCAATGGCATGCTGGTGATAGTCGATCACGCGCAGGGCATGACCGGTGGCACCGGCAATGGCATGGATGAAAGCGTCGATCGGTCCGTTGCCACGACCTTCGATTCGGCAAATTTCGCCGTTCCAGGGCAAGTCGGCGCGCAGGACCACCGATGCGTCTGCGCCCTCGCCCTGCTCTTCGAGCACGCGATGCTGCGGCCCGATTTCGTCCCTGAGGCCGTATTCGCTCTCGAACAGGTCCCAGAGGTCGGCTGCGGTGAGTTCCTTGCCAGCGACGTCCATCACGCGCTGCACAGTCTGGCTGAACTCCATCTGCAGGCGGCGCGGCAACTCCAATCCGTACTCGCTCTCGAGCAGGTAGGAAATGCCACCCTTGCCCGATTGGCTGTTGACGCGGATCACGGCTTCGTAGCTGCGGCCGACGTCCTTCGGGTCGATCGGCAGATAGGGCATGTCCCAGACGTCGCCGTCCTTGCGGGCGCTGAATGCCTTCTTGATCGCGTCCTGGTGCGAACCGGAGAACGACGTGTAAACCAGATCGCCTACGTAGGGATGGCGCGGATGCACCGGAAGCTGGTTGCAGTGCTCGACCGTCGCCCGGATTTCGTCGATGTTCGAGAAGTCCAATCCAGGCGAGACGCCTTGGGTGTAGAGATTGAGCGCCACGTTCACGAGATCGAGGTTGCCGGTGCGTTCGCCGTTGCCGAAAAGACAGCCTTCGATGCGATCGGCGCCTGCCATCAGCGCAAACTCGCCGGCCGCAGTGCCGGTGCCGCGATCATTGTGGGGGTGCACTGAAAGCACGATTGCATCCCGGCGGGCGAGGTTGCGGTGCATCCATTCGATCATGTCCGCGAAGAGGTTCGGGGTCGAGTGCTCGACGGTCGACGGCAGGTTGACGATGCACTTGTGGGCCGGCGTTGGCGCCCAAACCTCAGTCACTGCATCGACCACGCGCTTCGAAAACGCGAGATCGGTGCCCGAGAACATTTCGGGCGAGTACTGGAATGTCCACCGGGTGTTCGGCTGTCTGGCCGCCAATTCGTTGAACATGCGCGCATGCGATGTGGCGAGTTCGACGATCTGGTCCTCGTCCATGCCGAGCACGACCCGGCGCATGATTGGGGCCACGGCGTTGTACAGGTGAACGATCGCGCGCGGCGCGCCCTGCAGCGCCTCGAAGGTGCGCTCGATCAGGTGGTCGCGCGCCTGGGTGAGTACCTGAATGGTCACATCATCAGGGATGCGGTCCTCCTCGATGAGCTTGCGCACGAAGTCGAACTCGATTTGCGACGCGGATGGAAACCCCACTTCGATTTCCTTGAAGCCGATCGCAACCAGCGTCTCGAACATCCGCATCTTGCGGGCGATGTCCATCGGCTCCACCAGCGCCTGGTTTCCATCACGCAGGTCAGTTGACAGCCAGATGGGAGCCTGGCTCAGCACGGCGTCAGGCCAAGTGCGATCCTTGAGGCCGACCGGTGCGGAGGCACGGTACTTGAGGTTGGGTTGCTTCAACATCTGATATTTCTCGCTGTGGTTGGATCAACCAGCAACCCCAAAACAAACGGCCCGTTGCTGGTGCGAACGGGCCGTGGTGAGGGATTTGCGCGCGCGCTACCTTCTCCGCCCGTGGGGGATTAGTAGTAGGGCCAGCGAAATCTTGTTCATGGGAGGCGCGAATGTAGCACAGGCCTGATCAGTTGTGGAGACCGCGTTCGTCGGGCTCGTCCGTCGAAATGCTGATCACGCTCACCGGCTGTCCGTTGGCCTTGCGCCATCCATAGACAACATATCCACTGAGGCCGTAGGCCACGAACAGGCTGAACAGTACGGTCGGCGGATGGATGTTGATGACAGCGATCCCAAGTGCGATCAGCACGATCACGGCAAATGGAACGCTGCGCTTCACCTGCACGTCCTTGAAGCTGTAGAACGGCGCGTTGGTCACCATCGAGAGCCCTGCGTACAAAGTGAAGGCGAAAGTAATCCAGGTGATCTGCTGCCAGGAGAGATAAAGCACCTCACCGCCGCGCTTGCCCCATTCGGTCATGAGCCAGATGAAGCCCGCCACGAGCGCCGCCGCCGCGGGCGAAGGGAGGCCCTGGAACCAGCGCTTGTCGACGACGCCGGTATTGACGTTGAAACGCGCAAGTCGCAGCGCAGCGCACGCGCAATAGACGAAGGCAGCAATCCAGCCCCAGCGGCCGAGGCCCTTGAGCGACCATTCGTACGCGATCAGCGCGGGCGCCGCGCCAAAAGACACCATGTCGGATAGCGAATCCATCTGCTCGCCGAACGCGCTCTGAGTATTGGTCATGCGCGCGACCCGCCCATCCAGGCTGTCGAGGATCATCGCCGCGAAGACACCCAGCGCCGCGAGATCGAAGCGCGCATTCATCGCCATCACGATCGAATAGAAGCCTCCGAACAGCGCTGCAAGGGTAAACAGATTCGGGAGGATGTAGATGCCTTTTCGACGCTTGCGCGGCGGCGCATCATCAGGAAGCGTGTCGTCATGCATGCAACCGGCCTCCAGTGCACGTCAGGAGGGTGCAACAGGCTTCGGAAATCACGGCAAATAGGGGGGACGATCGCATCGGAGGCAGTGTAGTTCAGGCGCCGCGGCGCCCCGAAAGAAAAGGGCCACCGATCGGTGGCCCCTGCAAGCTATGAAAAAGGCCCCGATCAGTTGCGGGTCTGGTCCACCAGCTTGTTCTTCTTGATCCAAGGCATCATGGCCCGCAGCTTCTCGCCGACCACTTCGATCTGGTGCTCGGCGTTGAGGCGGCGACGGCTGATCAGCGTGGGCGCGCCGCCCGCGTTTTCGAGCACGAAGCTCTTGGCGTATTCACCCGTCTGGATGTCCTTCAGAACCTGCTTCATGACCTTCTTGGTTTCTTCGGTCACGATGCGCGGGCCGGTCACGTACTCGCCGTACTCGGCGTTGTTCGAGATCGAGTAGTTCATGTTGGCGATGCCGCCTTCATAGATCAGGTCGACGATCAGCTTCAGCTCGTGCAGGCATTCGAAGTACGCCATTTCAGGGGCGTAGCCGGCTTCCACCAGCGTCTCGAAACCGGCCTTGATCAGTTCGACGGTGCCGCCGCACAGCACGGCTTGTTCGCCGAACAGGTCGGTTTCGGTTTCTTCGCGGAAGTTGGTCTCGATGATGCCGGCCTTGCCGCCGCCATTGGCTGTGGCATACGACAGAGCCAGGTCGCGCGCCTTGCCGCTCTTGTCGGCATGCACGGCGATCAGATGGGGCACGCCGCCACCTTGGGCATAGGTGCTGCGCACGGTGTGACCGGGCGCCTTCGGTGCCACCATCCACACGTCCAGATCCGCGCGCGGCTGCACGAAGCCATAGTGCACGTTGAAGCCGTGCGCGAAGACGAGCGAAGCGCCTTCCTTAATGTGCGGCGCGACATCGTTCTTGTAGACGTTGGCGATCTGCTCGTCAGGCAACAGAATCATGACCACGTCGGCTGCCTTCACGGCATCTGCCACTTCGGCCACCTTGAGGCCGGCCTTCTCGACCTTGGGCCACGAAGCGCCGCCCTTGCGCAGGCCGACGACGACCTTCACGCCGCTGTCGTTCAGGTTCTGCGCGTGTGCGTGGCCCTGGCTGCCGTAGCCGATGATTGCAACCGTCTTGCCCTTGATGAGGCTGAGATCAGCGTCCTTGTCGTAGTAGACCTTCATGAGATTTCTCCTTCGTTGATTCGGTGGATGTGGAACTTTGTTTTCAGACGCGCAGAATGCGCTCGCCCCGGCCAATGCCACTTGCGCCGGTACGGACGGTTTCGAGGATCGCGCCGCGATCGATGGCTTCGAGGAACGCGTCATTCTTGCCGTGATCGCCAGTGAGCTCGATGGTGTAGCTCTTGTCGGTCACGTCGATGATGCGCCCGCGGAAGATTTCGGTCATGCGCATCATCTCTTCACGCTCTTTGCCGACTGCGCGCACTTTCACCATCATGAGCTCGCGCTCGGTGTAGGCGCCTTCGGTCAGGTCGACGACCTTGACGACTTCGATCAGCCGGTTGAGGTGCTTGGTAATCTGCTCGATCACGTCGTCCGAGCCGGCGGTGACGATGGTCATGCGCGAGAGGCTGGGGTCCTCGGTCGGCGCAACGGTCAGCGATTCGATGTTGTAGCCGCGCGCCGAGAACAAGCCGACGACGCGGGAGAGTGCACCGGGCTCGTTCTCGAGCAGCACGGCAATGATGTGTTTCATGGCGAGAGGACTCCTCTTTTCGCCGCCCTCCCCCGCGCACGGTAATGCGCGGGCTTGGCGGGCAATAGATTTGTCGTAAAAATTGACTGGAAACCCGGTCCCTGCGGACACGGGGACGAGGGACATTGCGTCAGAGGTCTTCGGAGCCGAGGAGCATTTCGGTAATGCCCATGCCTGCCTTGACCATCGGGAACACGTTTTCGGTCGGATCGGTGCGGAAATCCATGAACACCGTGCGGTCCTTGAGCTTGCGTGCTTCGCGCAATGCCGGCTCGACGTCCTGGGGGCGTTCGATCAGCAGACCCACGTGGCCATAGGCCTCGGCCAGCTTCACGAAGTTGGGCAGCGCGTCCATGTAGCTGTGGCTGTAGCGGCCCGAATACTCGATCTCCTGCCACTGCCGCACCATGCCGAGATAGCGGTTGTTGAGAGAGCAGATCTTGATCGGCGTGTTGTATTGCAGGCAGGTCGAAAGCTCCTGGATGCACATCTGCACCGAGCCTTCTCCCGTGATGCAGAACACCTCGGATTCGGGCTTGGCGAGCTTGACGCCCATCGCATAGGGAATGCCGACACCCATCGTGCCAAGACCGCCCGAATTGATCCAGCGACGCGGCTCGTCGAAACGGTAGTACTGGGCCGCCCACATCTGGTGCTGGCCGACGTCCGACGTGACGTACGTGTCGGCGTCCTTGGTCATGTTCCAGAGGGTTTCGACCACGTATTGCGGCTTGATGACGTCCTTGTTGCCGCGGTCGTACTTGAGGCAATCCTTGCCGCGCCAGCTCTCGATGGTCTCCCACCAGTTGGCGAGCGCCGCCGCATCGGTGCGGACGGAGCTTTCGCGAATCATCGAGATCAGTTCGGTGAGAACGTCCTTCACGTCGCCGACGATCGGGATGTCGACCTTCACCCGCTTGGAGATGCTCGACGGATCGATGTCGACGTGGATGATCTTGCGTTCGTTCTGTGCAAAGTGCTTGGGATTGCCGATCACGCGGTCATCGAACCGGGCGCCGACCGCCAGCAGCACATCGCAGTTCTGCATGGCGTTGTTGGCTTCGATGGTGCCGTGCATGCCGAGCATGCCCAGGAACTTGCGGTCGCTTGCCGGGTAGGCGCCAAGACCCATCAAGGTGTTGGTGACCGGGTAGCCGAGCATGTCGACCAGCGCGCGCAACTCGTTCGTCGCGTTGCCGAGAAGCACGCCACCGCCGGTATAGATGTAGGGGCGCTTGGCAGCCAGCAGAAGCTGCAGGGCCTTGCGGATCTGGCCGCCATGGCCTTTGCGCACGGGGTTGTACGAGCGCATCTCCACCTTGTCGGGATAGCCGCTGTACGGTACCTTTTTGAATGAAACGTCCTTGGGCACGTCCACCACCACCGGGCCCGGACGGCCGGTGCGTGCGATGTGGAAGGCCTTTTTCATCGTCAGCGCCAGATCCTTGGGATCCTTGACGAGGAAGTTGTGCTTGACGATGGGACGGGTAATGCCGACCGTGTCGCATTCCTGGAATGCATCGAGCCCGATCGCAGCAGTCGGGACCTGCCCCGAGATGATGACCATCGGGATGCTGTCCATGTAGGCGGTCGCGATGCCGGTGACCGCATTGGTCAGCCCGGGACCGGAAGTGACCAGCGCCACGCCGACCTCGCCGGTGGCGCGCGCATACCCGTCGGCGGCGTGCACAGCGGCTTGCTCGTGCCGCACCAGCACATGCTGGATGGTGTCTTGCTTGTAGAACGCGTCGTAGATGTAGAGCACCGCGCCGCCGGGGTAGCCCCAGACGTACTGGACGCCTTCAGCCTGCAGTGCCTTGACCAGCACTTCGGCGCCCATGAGCTCTTGTGTTTGATTGCCCATCGCGGAGGATGCGGCTGCCGCGGAAGTGATTTCCGCCTTTGAGATTTCCATGATCAACCTTTGTGATTTTCGGGAACGAAAAACCTTGGGTGCCCCTTCGCCAGCTCTCTTGAAGCCGCGTCAGGACTTGAGGCCACGACCATGGGCGAATTTGTCATACCGCCGGACCGTGACCCGTTTGCCTTTTGACTAGCAGCGCGGATTATGACACCGGAAGTGGCGCCCAAAGAGCAACCGGCGCCCCTTCTCACGGCCAGGATGGGTGCGGGGCATAATCCGCGGCGACAAGAAAACCCGATGTCCTCGAGACACTTTCCCACTCGGCGCGTCCCCGGCGCCAGATTCGCTTGGCCACTGAAAAAGAACTTTCCGACTTCCTGAAGAGCGTCGAACGTCGCGCGTTCAAGCGGTCCGTCTATCACGTGCGGGACGAAGAAGCCGCGTTGGACATCGTCCAGGACAGCATGATGAAGCTGGCCGAGCACTATGGCGACAAGCCGGCCAACGAGCTGCCGCTTCTTTTCCAGCGCATCCTCTCCAATTGCACCCTCGACTGGTTCCGGCGGCAGAAGACGCGCAAGGCGCTTTTCTCCAATCTAAGCGATTTCGAGAGCCTGGACGATGACGGTGATTTCGACCTGCTGGAGCACTTCCAGCTCTCGACCAACGGCCAGGAAACCGAAAGCGCCGAAGACACGACACGGCGGGCTCAGGTCTTCCGCGAAATCGAGGAACAAATTGCCGCGCTCCCCGGTCGTCAACGTGAGGCCTTTCTGATGCGTTACTGGGAGGAAATGGATGTCGCCGAGACGGCCGCTGCAATGGGGTGCTCCGAAGGTAGCGTCAAGACTCACTGTTCGCGCGCCGTTCACGCCTTGAGCAAGGCGCTCAAAGCCAAGGGAATTTCGCTATGAATACATCGCTTTCCGCCTCTTCCGCTGCACTTGAGGAGCAGTTCGGCCGCCGCGTGGCCGCCCGGCTCTCGGCCGGCAATGTAGAACTTTCGCACGAGGTCAGCGAAAGGCTCCGCGTCGCCCGGGCGCAGGCGATGGCGCGTCGGAAGGTCGTTGAACACGTTCGCAGTGCGCCGGTCGTCCTGTCGCACGGCGGTAGTGCGTCGCTCGGGCTGGGCGCCCGCTGGTGGACCCGCATCGGATCGGTCGTCCCCCTCGTCGCGCTCGTCGCGGGGCTCGTGGCGATCAGCGTGATGCAGGACGACAACCGCACCAACGAATTGGCCGCGATCGACTCGGCGCTCCTGACCGACGCGCTCCCGCCGGCGGCCTATACCGACCCGGGATTTGCCCAGTTCCTGAAGACGTCCGACACCGAGCCCGAACACTGATTGCCGCGCACCGAATGCCGCTACGCCCTCTTTCTCGCGCCGAAGCGCGCAGCCTCGCGCGGCCGCACACCTGGGCGGCCGTGTGGCTGAGCGCGGGTCTTTTGCTGTGTGCCTGCGGTATGGCCGCGACTTCGGCCAAGGCCCAGCCGGGCAAAGCGACCGGCTCGGCAACCACCTCCGCAGTCGCGCCCAAGCCCCCCTCGAAGCCGCTCTGGCGCGAGCTCACCGCCCGCCAGCAAAAGGCCCTACAACCGCTGGCCCTGTACTGGGACGAGCTGACCGAGCCTCACAAGCGCAAATGGCTTGCCATTTCGCGCGATTACGCCAGCTTGCCTGCGTCGGATCAGGAAGTTCTCCATAGCCGAATGACCGAATGGGCAAAGCTGAGCAATCAGCAGCGAGAACAGGCGCGGCTCAACTTCGCGGACGTCAAGCAAGTCCCCGCTGACGAGCGCAAGGCGAAGTGGGAGGCCTACCAAGCCTTGAGCGACGAAGAAAAAAGCAAGCTGGCGGCCCGTGCCACGACCGTGAAATCTCCAGGCGCGGCATCGACGATCCGCCCAGTGCCACGCCAGAAGCTGGCGCCCGTCCCCGCCGTCGGCCCCGACAACCTGCACATGCCCCGCATACAGCTGGCCCCGCCCGCGACCACTGCCGCGGCGGCTTCTGCGCCTGTGGGAACGGCACATCCGGTGCCCGCGCCATCTGCGGCAAACACGCCCGCGCCCGCACCCACGTCCGCAGCCTCGGCTTCCTTTCCGCCCGTGAGCGCAGAGGCTCAGGTGCCGGCTCCGTCCGCATCTGAAGCGCCCGTGCGCGTGTCCGACCAACCCGCCTCCGCGCCCTGAGCCGCTGTCGATGTCTTCCACGTCCTCCGGCACCCCTGGCTCCGATCGTGCTGCCGCCGCTGGAGCGCCCGCACAGAGTCCGCCTGTCTCGCCCGCCTCGCCCGCTTTGCCAGCACCCGGTCTGTGGCGCCGCATGGCTTGCTGGCTCTATGAAGGCATGCTGCTGTTTGCGGTAGTGTTCGTTGCAGGCTGGCTTTTCAGCACCCTCGGGCAGATGCGCGACGGCATGGATTCCCGCCGGCATCTGCTGCAGGCCTTCCTGTTCGTGGTATTCGGCGTCTACTTCGTCTGGTTTTGGTCGAAGGGGCAGACCCTCGCCATGAAAACCTGGGGGATCCGGGTCGTTGACCGTTTCGGGCGACCCCTGACGCAAGGTCGCGCGCTGCTGCGATATTTGTTGAGCTGGATCTGGTTCTTGCCGCCGCTGGCCGCCATCTCCCCGTTCAAGCTCGGCGGCGGCGAAGCGTCGGTGCTGGTTTTTGGCTGGGTCCTGGTGTGGGCGCTGTTGGCCCGGTTTCAGCCAGAGCGACAGTTCTGGCATGACGCATGGGCTGGCACGCGCCTGATTCCGTCGAAGCCGCTCAGCCGCAGATGAGCACCACGGAAACGGCCAACCCGCAAAAAGCACGTCGGGGTTTGGTTCGCATCTGGCACGCAGCGCGGATTTCAGTCGACGGCTTCCGCGCCGGCTGGCAGGAGCCCTCATTCCGGCAGGAAATCTATTGCGCCATCGTCATGGTGCCGTCTGCGTTCTGGGTGGGCCAGCGCTGGATGGAGATCGCGCTGCTTCTTGCCGTACTGGCTCTCGTGGTGATCGTCGAACTGCTCAATACGGCCATCGAGGCCGCCATCGACCGAGTGGGTGCCGAGTGGCATCCACTTTCCAAGACGGCGAAGGACGTGGGCAGCGCCGCGGTGCTTGTGTCCATCCTCCTGTGCGCCGGCGTCTGGATCACCGCAGTTTGGCAGCGCCTGGCGGGTTGACGCATGGCCCCGGAGCCCGAACGTCACGCTGGCGCGGCATGATACGGAGATGACTCCTAGATTTTCGATATGCGTTTATTGCGGCTCCCGCCCAGGTGAGCAAGCCGAATTCACCGCCGCCGCCCAGACGGTCGGCCGCTGGATCGGCGAACAAGGCGGCCAGCTGGTCTACGGCGGCGGTCGAACGGGCCTGATGGGCACCGTCGCCGACGCCACCCGTGCGGCCGGCGGCCGTGTCGTCGGCATCATCCCCAAGGCCCTCGTCGACAGGGAACTCGCCAACCGCCAAAGCGACGAGCTTCACGTTGTAGACACCATGCACGAGCGCAAGGCCATGATGGGCGAGCGAGCCGACGCCTTCCTCGCCTTGCCCGGCGGCATCGGCACCTTCGAGGAACTGTTCGAGATCTGGACCTGGCGCCAACTCGGCTACCACGACAAGCCAGTCGGCATCCTCAACGTGGCCGGCTACTACGACGCCCTCCTCGCCTTCCTCGCCCACAGCGTCCGCGAAGGCTTCATGGGCGAATGGCAAATGGACCTCATCCGCTCCGCCACCGACGCGCCCGCCCTCCTGGAAGCACTCCGGCAAGAGCACACCCGCCACCCCAAGTCCGACAAATTAGCCCAGATCCTATAAGGACCGCGTCGCAACGAGTTCCTTCCAGAAACACCGCGGAACCGGCTTTGCCGGGCCGCCGGTGTTGCCCCCGGGCAGGGGGAAGGCGAAGCGACACGAAGTGCGCGCAGCCTGGGGGCGAGCCAGCCGTCAGACCGCAGCTTCGTCCTCTTCCCCCGTGCGGATGCGCACGACCCGCTCCACGTTCGTCACGAAGATCTTGCCGTCCCCGATCTTGCCGGTGCGCGCAGCGCTGACGATCGCATCGACACAGCGATCGACATCCGCCTCGTTGACCACCACCTCGACCTTCATCTTCGGCAGGAAGTCGACCACGTATTCAGCGCCACGGTACAGCTCGGTATGACCCTTCTGGCGGCCAAAGCCTTTCACTTCGGTCACGGTGAGGCCAGTGACGCCCACTTCGGCCAAGGCCTCGCGCACGTCATCGAGCTTGAACGGTTTGAGGATGGCAGTGATTTGCTTCATAGGGGCTTTCTTCCGGCGGTTTCGTTGAATTTGCTGGTAATAGGGTAGCGCCAATCTTTGCCGAAGCTGCGATGGGTGACCCGGATTCCCACGGGTGCCTGACGCCTTTTGTACTCGTTGATCTTGATCAGGCGCGCCACTCTTTCGACCACGTCCCGGTCATAGCCCGCCGCGATGATCTCGTCGATCCCTTCGTCGTCTTCCATGTAGCGCGACAGGATGCCATCAAGGATGTCGTAGGGCGGCAGACTGTCCTGATCGGTTTGGTCCGGCCGCAACTCGGCGCTCGGCGGGCGCGTGATGATGCGCTCGGGGATTGGCTCGTGGCCTGTGCCGTAGGGGTCATGCGCATTCCGCCAGCGTGCCAGCGCGAACACCGTTGTTTTCAGCAGATCCTTGATGACCGCGAAGCCCCCCGCCATGTCGCCGTAAAGCGTGCAGTAGCCCGTCGCCATTTCGCTCTTGTTGCCGGTGGTCAGCACGATAGAGCCGAACTTGTTCGACAGCGCCATCAGCAAGGTACCGCGGATGCGCGCCTGGAGGTTTTCTTCGGTGGTGTCTTCGCGCAGCCCCTCGAACTCATTGGCCAATGCACCGAGGTACGACTCGAAAGTGTGCTTGATCGAGATTTCGTCGTAGCGCACGCCCATGCGCCGAGCCATTTCACGCGCATCGATCCAACTGATGTCAGCGGTGTACGGCGAAGGCATCATCACGGCCCGCACCCTGTCCTTGCCGAGCGCATCGACCGCAACCGCGAGCACAAGCGCCGAGTCGATCCCGCCCGAAAGGCCGAGGATCGCGCCCGGAAAGCCGTTCTTTCCGATGTAGTCCCGCACGCCGAGTACGAGGGCGTCCCACAGTTGCGCTTCGGCTTCGCGCGGTGCCGAGGCGGCGGAGTCGTCGGGCATGAAGCGCATCCCTTGCGCACTGCGCTCCATTTGCGCGAGGACCAGTTGTTCCTTGAAACTTTCCGCTTGCAGCGCGCGCGTGCCTTCAGCCTGCAGCGCGAAGGAGCCCCCGTCAAAGACCACTTCGTCCTGGCCGCCGACGAGGTGCGCATACACCAGCGGCAGGCCCACCGCCTGAGCGCGCTCGGCCATGCGCGTCAGGCGCTCGCCGCCCTTGCCGACGTGAAACGGCGACGCGTTGATGACCGCGAGCACTTCGGCACCCGCCTCCCTGGCAAGTCGCGCGGGAGTGTCGAACCAGGCGTCTTCGCAAATCAGCAGGCCGACGGAGACGCCGCCCGCCTGGAACACACAGACGCCTTCGCCGGGCGTGAAATACCGGCGCTCGTCAAAAACCTGGTAGTTGGGCAGTTCGCGCTTGGCGTAAGTCTCGAGGATGCGCCCTTCGCTGAGCACGCTGGCCGCGTTGTGCCGCAATTGCACGGCGACCGACTTGCTGCGCAGGCTGCCGCCCGTCGGATGGCCAACCACAACCACCATGCCATCGAGATCGGCGAGTTCGGCGGCCACCACCTTTACGGCATCGTCGCAGGCGGCAACGAAGGCGGGCCGCAGGAACAGGTCTTCCGCCGCATAGCCGCAGATCGAAAGCTCCGGTGTAAGCAGGAGGCGTGCCCCTTGCTGATAGGCGGATCGCGCGGCGTCGACGATCTTGTGCGCATTGCCGGTAAGGTCGCCGACCACGAAATTGAGCTGCGCGATGGCGAGTTTCAGAGTCATATGAGAGCAAACAAAGGGCTGATCGATTATGTCATCCACATATCGGCGCCCACGCCTTGCAACCCTCGGGCCACGCGGCATCGCAGGGGCTGTTACCCTCATGAAGCGATGCGCACCGGCTCTTCAATTTCCGCCTTCTTCGATTCCGTCGTTCCGAGCCCACAGGGCCAGGCCTATCTGCTGCTGGTCTTCACCACGCTGATCTGGGGCGCCAATGCCGTGGCTGCGCGGCTCGCCGTGGGTGAGGTCTCGCCGATGATGCTGACCTTCTCGCGCTGGATCGTCTGCTGTCTTGCGCTCGGTCTTACGTCGCGGCAACAGATCGCCATGCACTGGCGCTCCCTGCTGCCGTTCTGGCGGTCCATCGTGCTGATGGGTGCGCTCGGCTTCACGGGTTTCAACGCGCTGTTCTATGCGGCGGCCCATCACACAACGGCCATCAATATCGCGATCATTCAGGGCACCATTCCCGTGCTGGTGCTGGTCGGCAGCTTTTTGTTCTTCGGCACGCGCATCACTGGCCTGCAGATCGTGGGCGTTGTCATGACACTGGCCGGCATCGCGGTCGTCGCGTCTCGCGGTGAGTTTGCGTTGCTGGCGAGTCTTGCGTTCAATGTCGGAGACGTCTGGATGGTGATCGCGTGCCTCCTGTATGCGGGATATGCACTGGGTCTGCGCAGAAGACCCGCGGTGCCAGCGATCGTCTTCTTTGCTGCCACCGCCCTGGTGGCGTGCCTGGTCTCACTGCCGCTGGTGGCTGCGGAGGTCGCAATGGGCCAGTTCTTCATGCCCACGGGCAGGGGCATCGCACTGGTGATCTTCGTCGGCCTGCTGCCGTCTTTCATTTCGCAGATCACCTTCATTCACGCAGTGGGACTGATCGGGCCGGCGCGGGCCGGCGTTTTTCTCAATCTGGTTCCGATCTTCGGGCCGCTGCTGGCCGTGATGATCCTGGGCGAGCCCCTGTCGATCTACCACGCGGTAGCGCTGGCCCTCGTGCTCGGCGGCATTTACGTGGCCGAGACGCTCGGGGCCCGCCGCAGTTGACGAGTTTGCAGTGACTGACCCTATCGTTCGCATCCATCGCTCGATCGCCGAGATCGACGCCGCCGCGTGGGACGGCTTGCTCGCCAAGCAGGCCGCGCCCTCCCCCTTCATGCGCCATGCCTACCTGAACGCGCTCGACGCCAGCGGCAGCGCTTCGCCGAAGACAGGATGGGCGCCGCACTTCGTGGCGCTCTGGCGCGGCAAGCAGCTGTTGGCGGCATGCCCGCTCTATGTCAAGGACCATTCGTACGGGGAGTACGTCTTCGATTGGGCCTGGGCCAATGCGTACGAGCAGCACGGGCTGGCCTACTACCCCAAGGCGGTCGTCGCGGTGCCTTTCACGCCCGTGCCGGGTACCCGGCTGCTCGCGCGCGACGACATCAGCCGAGCGCTTTTGGCACGAGCCTTGGTCGCCTGGTGTGAGCAGACGGAAGTGTCTTCCCTGCATCTGCTTTTCGGCGCCGACGAAGATATCGCTGCGTGCGCCGACGCCGGACTCATGCTGCGGCACACGGTCCAGTTCCATTGGAACAACGCGCAATGGAGCGATTTCGACGCGTTCCTTGCGAGCCTGGCTCATGACAAGCGCAAGAAGATCCGCCAGGAGCGCCGCAAGGTCCATGAGGCAGGTGTGAGCTTTCGCTGGTCGCGTGGAACCGACATTGACAGCGCCGACTGGGATTTCTTCTATCGCTGCTATGCGCGCACTTACCGCGAGCACGGCAATCCGCCCTATCTGAACCGCGACTTCTTTCATCGCATGGCGGCGAGCATGCCGGAAGCCTGGCTGCTCTTCATCGCCGAGCGCGGCGGCAAGCCGATCGCGGCGAGCCTGATCACATTGTCCGCCGGCGTCGGCAGAAGCAACGCATCGGAGCATCCGCTCATCGCCTACGGCCGCTACTGGGGCGCGCTCGAACGGGTCGACTGCCTGCACTTCGAGGCTTGCTACTACCAGCCGCTGCAGTGGTGCATCGAGCATGGCGTTCTGCGCTTCGAAGGCGGCGCGCAGGGCGAACACAAAATGGCGCGCGCGCTGATGCCGGTCAAGACCACGAGCGCGCATTGGCTGGCGCACCCGTCTTTCGCCGACGCGGTCGAGCGCTTTCTGGAACGCGAAGGCGCGGGCATCGAGAACTACATGGACCATCTCGAAGAGCGCAGCCCATTCCGCCAACAAGAATGAAGGCATGAAAAAAGCGCCTCGCGACACATGCCACGAGACGCCCTGAAAAATGATCGACCGCGAAACTTACTTGTTGAAGTTAGCGATGCCGTCCATGATTTCCTTCTTGGCCGAGTCGATGCCTTCCCAGCCCAGCACCTTGACCCACTTGCCGGCTTCGAGATCCTTGTAGTGCTCGAAGAAGTGCGTGATGGCCTTCAGGCGCATCGGGTTCACGTCCTCCACCTTCTTCCAGTGGCTGTAGATCGGCAGCACCTTGTCGGTCGGAACGGCCAGCACCTTGCCGTCCACGCCTGCTTCGTCTTCCATCATGAGGATGCCGATGGGCCGGCACGGCACCACCACGCCAGGCACCAGCGCGTAGGGCGTGATGACCAGCACGTCCACCGGATCGCCGTCGCCCGACAGGGTTTGCGGCACATAACCATAGTTGGTCGGGTAGTGCATCGCCGTCGTCATGAACCGGTCGACGAAGATCGCGCCCGATTCCTTGTCGACTTCGTACTTGATCGGATCAGCGTTCATCGGGATTTCGATGATGACGTTGAAAGATTCGGGAGCGTCTTTTCCGGGGTGAACTTTGCCGAGGGACATGGTCTGTCTTTAGGAGTAGGAGGAGGTTAGCGAGATGCGGACAAACCCGAAGTTTACTTTCCATGTCACGGCACAGTCGCACACAAAGCCGCATTTGCCTGTAAATTGAACCCGTTGGCCAATCGGCCCCTGCCTTTGCGGCACCGGGGCTTCGAGGAAGCAACGCGGCGGAAGCACTGACCCGTACGCGTTGCGCACAGGTCGAGCTTTCGTCTCCACAAAGTTAAGTCGAACTAATGGAGAAGCAAAGGCATGACTGGCAACACCCCTCTCGTCCTCGCCATTGTCTGCGGCCTCGTGGCCGTGGCTTATGGGTTCTGGGCGCGCAGCTGGATTCTTTCGAAAGACGCGGGCAACGCCCGAATGCAGGAAATCGCAGCCGCGATCCAGACCGGCGCGGCGGCCTACCTCGCGAAGCAGTACCTCACCATCGCCATCGTAGGCGTGGTGCTTGCAATACTGATCGCCATCTTTCTCGACTTGACCACGGCAGTGGGCTTCATCATCGGCGCGGTGCTTTCAGGCGCCTGCGGCTTCATCGGCATGAACGTTTCGGTCCGGGCCAACGTTCGCACGGCGCAGGCGGCCACCAAGGGCATCGGCCCGGCGCTCGACGTGGCGTTTCGCGGTGGGGCCATCACCGGCATGCTGGTCGTGGGGCTCGGCCTGCTGGGCGTGTCGGCCTTCTACTGGTACCTGGCGGGCAGCGCCACGATCACACCGGACAAGAGCCTCGCGAGCCTGCTCAATCCGTTGATCGGTTTCGCCTTCGGCTCTTCGCTGATCTCGATCTTCGCGCGCCTGGGCGGCGGCATCTTCACCAAGGGCGCCGACGTGGGCGCCGACCTGGTGGGCAAGGTCGAAGCGGGCATCCCTGAAGACGATCCGCGCAATCCGGCCGTGATCGCCGACAACGTGGGCGACAACGTCGGCGACTGCGCCGGCATGGCCGCCGACCTGTTCGAGACCTACGCCGTGACATTGATCGCGACCATGGTCCTGGGCGCGCTCATGGTGTCCGCGGCACCGGTCAACGCGGTGATGTATCCCCTGGCGCTCGGCGGCGTGTCGATCATCGCTTCGATTATCGGCTGCTTCTTCGTGAAAGCTTCTCCAGGCATGGTCAATGTCATGCCCGCGCTCTACAAGGGCTTGGCGGTAGCGGGCATCCTGTCGCTGATCGCGTTCTGGTTCGTGACGAGCTGGCTGATCCCCGACAACGCCATCGCTCCCACCGGCAGCCAGCTCAAGCTTTTCGGTGCCTGTTTTGTCGGGCTGGCGCTGACGGCTGCACTGGTGTGGATCACCGAGTTCTATACCGGCACGCAATATTCGCCGGTACGTCACATTGCGCAGGCTTCGACGACCGGCCACGGCACCAACATCATTGCTGGCCTTGGCGTTTCGATGCGTTCGACCGCTTGGCCGGTGATCTGCGTCTGTATCGCAATCTTGGCCGCCTACACGATGGCCGGCCTCTATGGCATCGCAGTGGCGGCAACGGCGATGCTGAGCATGGCCGGCATCGTCGTCGCGCTCGACGCCTATGGCCCCATCACCGACAACGCCGGCGGCATCGCCGAGATGGCCGAACTGCCAGCCAGTGTGCGCGACATCACCGACCCGCTCGACGCTGTCGGCAACACCACGAAGGCCGTGACCAAGGGTTATGCGATTGGCTCCGCAGGGCTTGCGGCGCTGGTGCTCTTTGCCGATTACACGCACAAGCTCGAAGGCTACGGCCTTGCGATCGACTTCAATCTGAGCGATCCGATGGTGATCGTTGGACTGTTCATCGGCGGCATGATCCCCTACCTTTTCGGCGCCATGGCAATGGAAGCCGTCGGCCGGGCGGCGGGTTCCGTCGTGGAGGAAGTGCGCCGCCAGTTCCGCGAGATCAAGGGCATCATGGAAGGCACCGCCAAGCCCGAATACGGTCGCGCGGTGAGCATGCTGACTGGTGCGGCCATCAAGGAAATGATGATCCCGTCACTGTTGCCGGTGGTCGTGCCGATTCTGGTCGGCCTGGTGCTCGGGCCGAAGGCGCTCGGTGGCTTGCTGATGGGCACCATCGTGACCGGTCTTTTCGTGGCGATCTCCATGTGCACGGGCGGCGGCGCGTGGGA
The DNA here is from genome assembly GCF_056394705.1 of Variovorax sp. 10N420. NCBI lineage: Bacteria > Pseudomonadati > Pseudomonadota > Betaproteobacteria > Burkholderiales > Comamonadaceae > Variovorax > Variovorax sp. 10N420. Next base: position 123,233 of record NZ_JBFTIJ010000006.1, read on the forward strand.
TAACGCGAAGAAGTACATCGAGGATGGCCACCACGGCGGCAAGGGCTCGGAGGCGCACAAGGCCGCCGTGACCGGCGACACCGTGGGCGACCCCTACAAGGACACTGCCGGCCCGGCCATCAATCCGCTGATCAAGATCATCAACATCGTGGCGCTCCTGATCGTCCCGCTGGTGGTCAAGTTTCATTCGGGTGAAGCGGGTGCAATGACCAAGCCGGCAGAAACGCCAGCACCGCTAACCGCACCTGCTACGCCCGCAGCCCCCCCCGCAGCCCCCGCCGCGGCTGCGCCGGTATCGGCCCCGGTGGCCGCGGACTCAGGCGCGTCGATCAAGACCGAAGGCGGCGTGGTGAAGTTCTACTTTGCCAGCAGCAGCGCCGAAGTACCGGCCGGCGCGAACGAAGCGCTGGCCGACATCGCGAAGAACGTACAGGCCGGTGGTCATGTGGTGGTGAGCGGCTTCCACGATGCCAGCGGAGACGCAGAGAAGAACGCCGAACTCGCCAAGCAACGCGCAATGGCGGTAGGCGCCGCGCTTCGGATGGCGGGCGTGCCTGACGACAAGGTCGAACTCGCCAAGCCCGCGCAAGCCCAGGGCGACGGCTCTGCGGGCGAAGCCCGCCGCGTCGAGGTGAAGGTTCAGTAGCGAGAAACGGTCAGTTCAGGCTGACCGAGCGCGTGGGCGAGGCGCCCTGCTCGCTTCGCAATGGCACGCCCTGGAGCGTGTCGAAGTCCGATGGCGCCTCGGGGACACGCATTTCGTCGAGCTCATGCAGCGAAGCGACCCAGCGTCCGGCCGCTGAGTCCGCCGGCTCGTCATTGGTGAAGATGCCGTCGCGGATGTAGAAAGTCTCGCCCTCGGGTCGCTCCACGTGAAGCTCGATCAGCCTCGCGATAGGAAAGGTATAGGTGACCAGCTTTTCCTTGGTCTTGCGGTCCTTGGCCCCGCAATTGAAAAAACCTTCGGCAGCGATCACGATGCAAGACCCGTCGACCGAGCTGTCGATGTCAACGCCGCATCGCCACACAGCCGTCGGCAAGCGCACGCGGACCTTGTCGATGACGAGGTCGCGTTGCTTGTTCAGGGCGTTCAGGGGTGGAACGAGCGAGCGCAATTGCCGCAGTCGCTCGGCGAAGTTGTCGTCCATCGAAAACTCGACGTGGTGCGTCGCACCGCCGGATCGTTTGACGACCTGCATGATCACGTGGCGTTGGCGGCTCACAGGGCACGTCCTTTCGCATTGAATCGAAGCGTGCTCAGGGCTTGAAGAGCTATCGAATTCATCGGAAACATGGAATCAACCATCAATTGGAACTTTGCTCTGATGCAAATAGTTGCGTCAGTTGTTTCCAACTGTAGTTCGAATTCTTCCGATTTGATAGGCGGTACGAAGTACTAATTCGGCGGCCGATCGCCCCCGAGAAGGGGGCTTAGCCGCCCCCGGAAGCCACGAGTTCGTCGAGTGCCTTGCAGGAAGGCGCGCAAACCGTCTGCGATTTGCCGAGCAATTGACGGGTGCGCATCTGCGAGCGCACGCGGTGCTTTCCGCACATGAAGCACGACATCGTCGCGCCGCTGAACGACGCCGAAGCGCGAAATGGGGATCCGGACGCCTTCGCCTTGTAGCGCAGGCCGTCCTCTAGAACGGTGGTCTTGACTTCAGTCTTACTCATGGGCGGCTTCCGGGCCACGCTTCATGGCGCGCTCTATAGCGCTCTTGGCGGCCAGTTCAGCGGATAGCGATACGTCCAGCGCGGTGCGGCACAGGCCCGCATGCTGGTAGTTGAGATTTTCGTACACCTCGGCGGCGGCCGGGTAGGCGTCGAGCAATTGGCCCAGTTGGGCACCTGGTTCTACATCGCGGAATTCATCCACGAGGTGCATGACGACGGACCGATATTGCTCGGCCCCGACGGGCTCGGAACTGTGCTCGATGCGCTCGAGGAGTTGGGCCAGCACGTGCGTTACAGCCAGGTCGGACTTGTTCGCAGGAGTATGTGTAGCGTTCATGCGAAGCATGTGGGGAGCCGGAGCCGAATTGCAAGGACGGGGTGCCGTGGTGACCATCCGGGGATTACAACAGCATTTCCGGAACGATCGGCCCGACCAGCACGTTGTAAAAACGTTGAAAAAAGCTGGCCTCAGGTTCGGAAGTCAGGATTATTTCTTTTTCGCCATCGGTGGTCAGCCATTGCAAGGCTCCCGTTTCCTTGTTCAGGCGAAGGCGATACGAATTCTGGAGCTTGCTGATGTTGATGACTCGCAGCATTTCGCGCGCAAGTTGCGGGCTTTCGGCCACGACACCCATTTCGGTGTTCTGCGTCGCCGATCGTGGGTCGAGGTTCATGGATCCGATGAAGATGCGCTGCTTGTCGATCGCTGCCGTCTTGGCGTGCAGGCGGCCGAGCGAGTTGCCGAACATGCCGAAGCGTTCGCTGGCGATCGTTCGCTCGGGGCTCAGCTCGTAGAGGTCGGCGCCGCTGCGAAGGAGCCGCTCCCGATAGCGGGCATAGGCCGTGTGCACCAGCGGCTCGTCGTTGGCGGCGAGCGAATTGGTCAGCAGCGTCAGTTTGACCTTTCGCCGCGCGAGATCGTCGAAGGCGGCCATGCCCTTTTCCCCCGGCACCAGGTAGGGGGAAGTCAGGTTCACTTCGGTCTTCGCATCCATCATCAGCCCCCAGACCTTCATGGTCACGCTGGTGGCAAGCGCCTCGTCGGCATTCATGTAGGTGGGCTTCTTCGGCGGATCGGCAATCACATGGGCTTCGCCCCAGAGCAGCCCCATGCGGCCGCCGTCCAGTTCCTCCGTGATCGGGCCGTATCCCAGGACGTCCACCGGCGGAAGCTCCAGCCGGGGCGCAGGCGCGGACATGCCGATCCAATTGTCGAAATCTTCGGCCGTGGGCTTTTTCCCCCGAGTGGCGTGCACGATGTCTTCGATGGGCCAGACCTGCTCGGCGTTCCAGAAGGTGTCGAAGACTGCCTCGAGCTCCGGCACCACTTTCCCGACGACAACGGCGTCCATGTCAATGAAGTTCTGCGCCTGGCTAAGCACAAAATACTCATCGGCGATGTTGCGTCCGCCCACGACCGCCACCACGCCATCGGCAATGAAGAGCTTGTTGTGCATGCGGTGATTGAGACGCGGGATGTCCTGCGGCGAAGCGGCAAAACGCGAGATGAAGCCGTTGCGCCCGCAGCAGAACGGATTGAACAGCCGCACCTCGACGTTTGGCACCTGCGCGAGCTCCAGCAGCGGCTCCTGGCTCTTGGCGGTGTAGAGGTCGTCCACCAGCACCCTCACCTTCACGCCCCGCGCCGCGGCTTCCCGCAAAGCCCGCATCAGCAATCGGCCGGTGCCGTCGTTTTCGAGCTGGTAATACTGCACCACGAGCGCCTGTTGGGCCCGCTTGGCGAGCTGGATCCGGGCGTCGAGCGAATAGACGCCCAGCGGCATCAGGCGAAAACCGGAGTGCTCACCGGGCGGCGTCGAATCATCGACGATCTTTGCGAGCCGGGTGGACTGATCGGGTGGCGCAGCGTACTCGTCCGCGCGTTCATGCATCTGCGGCAAAGACCCGCAAGCGGTCAGCATGGCAAGCAAGGCGCATGAAAAGGCGGCGTGCAGCCAGCGGGTCGTTCCGAAAGTCATCGTCTTTCCACCTCGGTTGCTATTGCGCCCTTGCGTCCTAGAATTCGTCGGACCTTCCGCAGGGTTACATCATGACGCTCACGATCTCTGCCCGTCCGGCTTTGCTTGGGATTGGCATTGCAATTGCCGCAGTTCTGGCACCGCCCGCTTTCGCGGCACTGGACATCGGCGATCCTGCTCCCAAGTTCACGGCCACGGCGGCTCTTGGCGGAAAAACATTCCAGTATTCGCTTGCCGAGCAACTCGCCAAAGGTCCGGTGGTGGTCTATTTCTTCCCCGCCGCTGATTCGAACGATTGCTCCATCGAGGCGCACGCCTTTGCCGAAGCGATCGACCAGTTCGCGGCCCTCGGCGCCACCGTGATCGGTGTGTCGGCCGACGACATCGAGACGCTGACCAGGTTCTCGGTGAAGTCATGCCAGAACCGCTTTCCGGTCGCGTCCGACTCAGCGAAGACAGTCATCCAGGGCTTCGATGCACTCATGCAAACGCGCCCGGATTTTGCCAACCGGCTGTCGTATGTGATCGCCCCCAATGGCAACGTCGCCTATTACTACCAGAACCTGAACCCCGACAAGCACGTGGAGCGGATGCTCAATGCCGTGCGCGCCCTGCCGAAGGCCACGGCTTCGCGCTGAAACCGCCGCCTCACGAAAGCAGCGGGAGGCCGCTAAGATTTCGCCCCATGCAACTCAACTACATCGGCAACGAAAGCGTTGCCTCATCGTCCGGCCGCACGCTGCCGGTGATCGACCCTTCCGACGGCCAGACCTTCGACGAACTGCAGCGCAGCAACGCCTCGGACATCGACAACGCGGTGCGCGCCGCGCGCCACTGTTTCGAGTCGACCTGGCACAAGGTGAGCGCCGCCGATCGCGGAAAGCTGCTCTACAAGCTCTCGCAAAAGATTGCCCAGCACACGGACGAGCTGGCGCTTCTCGAGCAACGCGATTGCGGCAAGCCGGTCAAGCAGGCTCGGGCCGACGCACTGGCGCTGGTGCGCTACTTCGAGTTCTATGCCGGCGCATGCGACAAGCTGCACGGCGAAACCATCCCCTACCAAGACGGCTACAGCGTGCTCACCTGGCGCGAGCCGCACGGTGTCACGGGCCACATCATTCCGTGGAACTACCCGATGCAAATCTTCGGGCGCAGCGTGGGTGGCGCGCTCGCTGCGGGCAACGTGTGCGTCGTCAAACCTTCGGAAGACGCTTGCCTGTCGCTGATCCGCGTGGCGCAACTCGCGGCCGAGGTGGGTTTCCCGCCGGGCGCCCTCAACATCGTGACGGGCTACGGCCACGAAGTCGGCGATTCGCTGGCGCGCCATCCAGGCATCGACCACATCAGCTTTACTGGCAGCCCTAGCGTCGGGACGATCATCCAGCAGGTCGCGGCGGAGCGCCATTGCCCGGTCACGCTCGAGCTTGGCGGCAAGAGCCCTCAGATCATCTTCGCGGATGCCGACCTGGGCGCTGTCATTCCGGTGGTGATCAACGCCATCGTGCAGAACGCGGGCCAGACTTGTTCGGCGGGCTCGCGCGTTCTCATCGAGCGCGAAATCTACGAGCCCCTGCTCGAACGGCTGGGCCACGCGTTCAATGCGCTGCGCGTAGGCCCTGCGGCGATGGATCTCGACGTGGGCCCTCTGATTCGCCAATCGCAGCAGCAGCGCGTGTGGGACTTTCTGTCGGACGCGCATGTTGCGGGCATTCCCATGATCGGCCAGGGCACCGTGGTCGACGAAGCGCCCGAGAGCGGCTTCTATCAGGCGCCCACTCTCCTGCGCGACGTGCCTGTGGACCACCGTCTTGCGCAAGAGGAAGTCTTCGGCCCCGTGCTGGCGGCGATGTCGTTCCGGGATGAGGACGAAGCCGTGGCGCTTGCCAACGCGACGAGGTTTGGCCTCGTCGCGGGCATCTGGACCGAAAACGGCGGGCGGCAGTTCAGGATGGCGAAGCGCCTGCAGAGCGGCCAGGTGTTCATTAACAACTACGGGGCCGGCGGCGGAGTCGAGTTGCCTTTTGGCGGCGTCAAATCATCGGGCTATGGCCGTGAAAAGGGTTTCGAAGCGCTCTACGGATTCACGACCCTCAAGACCGTCGCCATCAAGCACGGCTGAACAACAGCAACAGGAAACAACAAAATGCGCGTCAAGGACAAATCCATCATCGTCACCGGCGCCGGCGGCGGCATCGGCGAAGGCATCGCGAAGCGGCTGGCGGAAGAAGGCGCCCAGGTGATCGTCAACGACATCAATACGGCACTGGGCGAGCAGGTGGTCGAAGCCATCCTGCGTGCGGGCGGCCGCGCATCGTTTTTTGCTGGAGATGTCACCAAATCAGCCGACATGAAGGCGCTGGTGGGCGCTGCGGTCGAGCGCCATGGCAAGCTCGACGCCATGGTCAACAACGCCGGCTGGACGCACCGCAATCGTCCGGCACTCGAAGTGAGCGAAGACGAGTTCGACCGCTGCTATTCGGTCAACGTGAAGAGCATCTATCTTTCGACCATTCACGCGGTGCCCGCCTTTCGTGCCAATGGCGGTGGGTCGTTCATCAACATCGCCTCGACCGCAGGCGTGCGGCCCCGCCCCGGCCTCACCTGGTACAACGGATCGAAAGGTGCCGTGATCACCACGAGCAAGTCGCTGGCCGCCGAACTGGGCCCCGACAACATTCGCGTGAATTGCATCAACCCGGTGTTCAACCCCGACACCGGCCTCGCCGCCGAATTTGCCGGCGGGCCCGTCACGGAAGAACGCAAGGCGAAGTTCCGGGCGACCATTCCGCTGGGGCGTTTCTCGACAGCGCTCGACGTAGCCAATGCGGCGCTTTATCTGGCGAGCGACGAAGCTTCGTTCATCAGCGGGGTCTGCATCGAGGTCGACGGCGCTCGGTGCGTGTAACGCACAAGACCAAAGTTGTGGTCGGCTCGCGGCAGGGTCAAACGGCCCTGCAGCACCGATGCCGCGGGCGATGCGTTAAATTGCTCTTTCCATGAGCCAGCATGTCGTTCCCCTCTCCGAGATCGGCCGCGCACGCCGCGCGACGGTCTCGGCCGGGCTTCCGGTCGCGGCAACGGGCGTATTGCTCGATCGCCTGGCTCGCCCGCTGACCGACCTGCGAATCAGCGTCACCGATCGATGCAACTTCCGCTGCAGCTATTGCATGCCGAAGGAAATCTTCGACAAGAACTATCAATACCTGCCGCACAGTGCATTGCTGAGCTTCGAGGAGATCACGCGCCTGGCGCGCGTTTTTGCGACGCACGGCGTGCGCAAGATCCGCCTCACGGGCGGCGAACCGCTGCTGCGCAAGAACCTCGAAGTGCTTGTGGAGCAGCTGGCCGCCCTGCGCACGGCGGATGGCGAACCCTTGGACCTGACGCTGACGACCAATGGCTCCCTTCTCGCCCGCAAGGCCAAGGCCCTGAAGGCGGCTGGGCTTCACCGCGTGACGGTGAGCCTCGACGGTCTGGATGACACCGTCTTTCGCGCCATGAACGACGTCGACTTTCCGGTGGCCGAGGTGCTCGCGGGCATTGAAGCTGCACAGGCTGCCGGGCTCGCGCCGATCAAGGTGAACATGGTGGTCAAGCGTGGCACCAATGAGCAGGAAATCCTGCCGATGGCACGGCATTTCCGCGGCACTGGCGTGGTGTTGCGCTTCATCGAATACATGGACGTCGGTGCGACCAACGGCTGGCGCATGGATGAAGTGCTTCCGTCCGCAGACGTGGTGCGGCGCATCGCAGAGGAATTCCCGCTCGTGCCGCTCGAAGCCAGCGCGCCCGGCGAAACCGCGCAGCGCTGGGCCTATGCGGATGGCGCCGGCGAGATCGGCGTGATCAGCAGCGTGACCCAGGCGTTTTGCCACGATTGCACCCGCGCGCGACTCTCCACCGAGGGCAAGCTCTTTCTCTGCCTCTTTGCCAATTCCGGCCACGATCTGCGTCCTATGCTGCGCGGCGGCGTGGACGACGCGCAGATCACATCCGCCATCGCAGACATCTGGCAGGGCCGGAGCGACCGGTATTCCGAGTTGCGGTCGCTGCGCGAGCCGGACAACGATGCGGGCGCGCCGCGCCGCGTCGAAATGAGCTACATCGGCGGATGAGCGCGGTGGCCGGCATCCCCGTCCAGGACATCACAGGCCTCGTGCTGGCCGGCGGCCGCGGCTCGCGCATGGGCGGCGTCGACAAAGGCTTGCAGAACTTCAACGGCTCGCCACTTGCCGAGCATGCGGTCAAGCGCCTGGGCAGCCAGGTCGGGCAGATCATGGTGAACGCCAATCGGAATCTCCCGACTTATCGAGCCTTTGGCGTTCCGGTGTGGCCTGACGAACTTGCGGACTACGCGGGGCCGCTGGCGGGTTTTCTCACAGGGCTGGAGCACTGCGAGACGCCTTATCTTCTGACCGTGCCGTGCGACACGCCGCTGTTTCCGCTCGACCTCGCGCGCCGGCTATCCCAAGCCCTTGTCTCCGACGGCTCCGAAATCGCCATGGCGGCCGCGCCCGAGTCATTGGATGAGGCTGATGTCACGCGACCCCAACCCGTGTTTTGCCTCCTGAGCGTCCAACTGCGCGAAAGCCTGGTGCGCTTCACGGAGGACGGGGGTCGCAAGATCCAGCGGTGGACTGCACAGCACCGGACAGTGATCGTGCCTTTCGATGGGCCAGAAGACGCGCCGGGCGCATTCTTCAACGCCAATACGCTGGCCGAGTTGCACGCACTCGAATCCCAGCGACGTCCTTGACGGCCGGCCCGATCGTTCTCGTCATCCTTGCCGTTCTTTCTCCATGAGCCGAATTGCCGACATCGCCGCCGCCCTGGCGGGCTACGACCCCAAGGCGATGGGCGTCGATGCGGTGCAGGCGTTCCTGGCGCGGCTTGCCGACCAATCCGCCGTCACGCGAGACGAAACCGTCGCGCTGCGCGATGCGCTCGGAAGGGTTCTGTCGGAGGACATCGTCTCGCCGCTGAGCGTGCCCCCGCACGACAACTCGGCCATGGACGGGTTCGCCTTCAATGGCGCGGTGCTCGACCGCCATGACGACGATGCGACCGTGCGCCTGCGGGTGGTGGGCACGGCGCTGGCAGGTGCCGCCTGGCACGGTTCGATCGCCGCTGGCGACGCCGTCAAGATCATGACCGGGGCCGTCATGCCGGAGGGCCTGGACACCGTCATTCCGCAGGAGTTCTGCACCATCGAGGGCGCGGCCGTCAGCTTTTCCGCCGCCGCGCTGCAGCGCGGCGACAACCGGCGACTGGCCGGCGAAGACCTGATGCAGGGCAGGCCGGCACTCCAACGCGGCGAGATCGTCTCTCCGGCTGCGTTGGGCATGATGGCCAGCCTGGGATTGCCCACCGTGCCGGTGCTCAGGCGCCTGCGGGTCGCTTATTTCTCGACGGGCGACGAGATCCTGAGCGTGGGCGAATCGCCGCGTGAGGGTGCGGTCTACGACAGCAATCGCTACACGGTCTTCGGACTTCTCGCGCGCCTGGGTGCCGAGGTCGTCGACCTTGGCTTGGTGCGCGACGACCCCGCCGCGCTCGAATCCGTCCTGCGGCGTGCTGCGGGCGATGCCGACGCCATCATCACCAGCGGCGGCGTCAGTGTCGGCGAGGCCGACCACACGCGCACGGTAATGCAGCGCCTGGGCGACATGGCCTTCTGGCGTGTTGCCATGCGGCCCGGGCGTCCAATGGCCGTCGGGCTCATTCACGCGGGCACCGAGATGCGCGCACCAGCGGTGCTCTTCGGCCTGCCCGGCAATCCTGTCGCGGTCATGGTGACTTTCCTCGCGTTCGTGCGCCCTGCGCTGCTGCGGATGATGGGCTGCAATGCAAGCTCGGCGGCGGCCCCACCCCTCCTTCGCGCAAAGAGCGTCAGCGCCATTCGCAAGAAGCCCGGCCGCACCGAATACCAGCGTGGCCGCGTACAGGCCGTCGCTGGCTCACTGCCGGAGGTTCGGGTTGCCGGAAACCAGGGCTCTGGCGTCCTGAGCTCGATGGTCGAAGCCAATGGGCTGGTGGTGCTCCACCATGATCAGGGAGACGTGGCCGCAGGCGATGCCGTCGACGTGATGATGTTCGACGGTGTGGTGTAAGGTCTGGCCCCGCAGATCGAAGGAGCGGAAGGAGCGGCAAGTGGGCGCGACAAGAATCGAACTGATGCAACAGATGCCCATCTTCGGAGCCGTGGGCTCTGAAACGATGGAATTCCTGCTGGCGCCGGCGCCGGTGGTCCGCATGAAGGGCGGCGACTACTTCTTCCATGAAAACGATGAGCCCGACTGCATGTACGTGCTGGAAACCGGGCACGTCACTGTCTCGAAAAGCTGGCAAAGCCACGAACTCCTCATCCGCCGGCTCGGGCCGGGCGACTGCTTCGGTGAGATGGCCCTTCTCGATCTTTCGCCACGCAGTGCGTCGGTGCGCGCGGACGAGGATTGCAGCGCAATTCAGCTTTCGTCGGCCAATCTCTATCGGGTGTTCGAGCGCGACGTCGAACAGTTTGCGCTGATCCAGATGAACATCGCGCGCGAGATGAGCCGGCGACTGCGGGTCACCGATGACCTGCTCTTCAGGGCCCAGATGGGCGAAGCACTGGAAACGCCGCAGCGCATCTGAAGCGCGTCAGATCCTCCCCAGCGCCCGCTCGACTCCCTTGTTGGCGAGCGCATCCGCACGCTCGTTGCCCGGGTCTCCCGAATGCCCCTTGACCCATCGCCACTCGATTTGATGGCCGCCCTCCGACACCAGCTTGTCGAGTTGCTGCCAAAGCTCGACATTCTTGACGGGCTGCTTCGTCGAAGTGCGCCAGCCCTTGGCTTTCCAGCCGCGAATCCATTCCGTGATGCCCATCCGCACGTATTGGCTGTCCAGATAGAGAACGACCTTGCATGGGCGCTTGAGGGCACCGAGCCCTTCGATCACCGCCTGCAGTTCCATCCGGTTGTTGGTGGTGTTGAGTTCGCCGCCGAACAATTCTTTTTCGGTGGCACCCGACTTGAGCCATGCGCCCCAGCCGCCGGGGCCCGGGTTTCCCTTGCAGGCGCCGTCGGTATAGATCTGTACTTCGTTCAAGAAACGTTCCTTGTCACTGTCGATGAGAGGGATCGCGGTGCATCCTGCCCGCGATCGGCACCGGCGCGCTCGCGCGGGCCGCAGCCCGGCGCCAGTCGGCGCTCAGCAGCCGGAGGCCGCGGACCCGTTTGACCGCGACCAGAAAATAAACCGCGCCGAAGATCGGCCACCAGCGCTCCCCTGCCGTGTCGAACCAATGGCAGCGCTCCAGCCATGCCTCGCTGCGCACCGCAGGTCGGTAGACACCGAAGCGCCCTGATTCGACCTCGAAGCTCAGCAGACGCAGCCAGTCGCGCATGCGCCTGTAGCCGATGAAGTCGCCGGCCTCCGGCAAAAAGAGCTCGCCGAATCCAAGGCGCCTGTAAAGACGCGCCCTCCGTTGCCGCATGCCCCACAGGCTTGCGGGATTGAGCCCGCAGATCACGACACGGCCTTCGGGCACCAGCACGCGCTCGACTTCACGCAGCGTCGCATGGGGGTCGAGGCTGAGTTCGAGCGTGTGCGGAAGCACCACCAGGTCAAGGCTGTTGGCCGAAAAAGGCAACGCGGAAAAATCGGTGACGAGCGCGCATCTCGCCGCCATCGCCGGGTCGGATACCGAAAGCCAGCGATACGGCATGCGATTGGCACGCAGGCCGTCCAGCTCCGGCAAGCCCAGTTGCAGCGCGTGATAGCCGAATACGTCCGCCACGGCCTGATCGAACTGGGACTGCTCCCAGGCCAGCAGATAGCGGCCTGGGGGGGTCTCGAACCAATCATGCAAACCTATAATTTGACCGCTCATGACCCTCGTTCCGCTGCCCGCCTTTGCCGACAACCACATCTGGATGCTGCAGGAAGTGTGCGACGCGAACTCGGTCGACCCGGGAGATGCCAGGCCGGTGTCCGATGCACTCGAGCGTGGCAATCTGCAGTTGGCCGCGATTCTAGTCACGCACTCCCGTCATGCCGACCCGATGAGGCGAATGTCGAATTTTCTTCCGCCCGGCGCGCATTGGCGACGAGGGCGACCTGGCATACACACTTGCTAACCCGAGATTTGCGTGTGCAGCGGAACCCCCTGCCGCAGAGATCGATCAGTAAGCGGCCGCTGCGGTGTTCGCGGCGCTGCGTTAATGGATGAACCACTTTTGATGAGACTTATCGTTGCCGCCTGCCTCGCGGGCTCCTTGTTTCTCGCGGGCTGCGCCACCGGTACAGGCAATTCGTCCTTGGCTGCATCGGAGCGCGCGACTCCGGTCTATCCGGGCGGACCCCTGACGCCGATTACTTCGGGCCAGACGAAATCACGCGCTGTCGTCACCTTGGCACCTCCCACGGACATGTGGGACCGCATCCGCAAGGGCTTCAAGATGCCCGACCTCGACAACGACCTCGTACACGATCGCGAGCAGTGGTACGCAAGCCGGCCCGACTACATGCAGCGCATGACAGAGCGGTCGAGCCGCTACATCTTCCACATCGTCGAGGAACTCGAGCGTCGCGACATGCCGACGGAGATTGCGCTGCTGCCGTACATTGAAAGCGCCTTCAATCCGCAAGCGGTTTCGACCGCTCGTGCTGCCGGCATGTGGCAGTTCATGCCCGCCACAGGCACCGACTACGACCTCAAGCAGAACATCTTTCGTGATGACCGCCGGGACGTGGTCGCGTCTACTCGCGCAGCGCTCGACTACCTGCAGAAGCTCTACGGCATGTTCGGCGACTGGCAACTGGCGCTGGCGGCATACAACTGGGGCGAAGGCAACGTGAGCCGCGCCATCGCGAAGAACCAGCGCGCCGGCTTGCCGACCGGCTATACCGACCTCAACATGCCTGCCGAAACCCGCATGTACGTCCCCAAGCTGCAGGCCGTCAAGAACATCGTTGCCAATCCGGAACGCTTCAACGCAGAGCTGCCGCTGATCGCAAACCACCCTTACTTCCAGACCGTCACGCTCAAGCGGGATCTCGACGTCGACCTTGCCGCAAAACTGGCCGACGTCAAGATCGAAGACTTCCGCGCGCTCAATCCCTCGGCGCACAAGCCGGTTCTGCTCGCCGCCGGAACACCCGAGATCCTGCTGCCCTGGGACAACGCAGCCGTGTTCCAGCGCAATTTCGAGGCTTACTCGCAAGGGCAGTACGCCAGTTGGACCGCCTGGTCCGTGCCATCGACGATGACGGTCGCGGACGCCGCCCAGCGCACAGGCATGAGCGAAGCCGACCTGCGCGCCGTCAACAGCGTGCCTCCGCGGATGCTCATCAAGGCGGGCTCGACTCTGATAGTGCCGCGTGGCGCCCGCGTTCAGGAAGACGTGGCGGCGCTTGTCGCTGACACCGGGCATCTGAGCTTTCAGCCCGAAATCGTCACGCGCCGAACGATCGTGCGCGCCGGCAAGAAGGACAGCGTCGCGAGCATCGCCCGTCGCTACAGGCTCAGCCCGGCCGCCGTCGCCGAATGGAACGACGTGAAGCCCAATCACGCCTTCCAGAAGGGCTACGAAGTCGTTGTGTATCTGCCCGTGCGCGCGGCATCGACGGCGCACGTCGGCAGCGGTGCAGCGCGCTCGAGCGGAAACCACATGCTCAAGACGACGAGCCTCTCGCCCAAGAGCACCAGTCCAAAGGCAAAGGCCGTCAAGAGCGCGCCCAAGACCTCCAAGAAAAAGCGCTAGGCGCTCAGAGCTTCTCGGATTCGCCGCTGCGGGGCTGCCACTTCATCAGGCGTTTTTCGAGCACGCCGACGATAGCGTCGAGCACCAGCGCGAAGGCTGTCAGCACCACGATGCCAGCGAACACCGTGTTGACGTCGAAGGTGCCTTCGGCCTGCAGGATCAGATAGCCGACGCCGCGCGCCGAGCCCAGGTATTCGCCCACCACCGCACCGACGAAGGCCAGCCCGACCGAGGTGTGAAGGCTCGAAAACACCCAGCTGGTCGCGCTCGGCAAATACACCGTGCGCAGCAATTGACGTTGATTCGCGCCCAGCATGCGGGCGTTGGCGAGCACCACCGGGCTCACCTCGCGAACTCCCTGGTACACGTTGAAGAACACGATGAAGAACACCAGAGTGACCGCAAGCGCCACCTTGCTCCAGATCCCCAGCCCAAACCAAAGGGCAAAGATCGGCGCGAGGATCACGCGAGGCATCGAGTTCGCTGCCTTGATGTAGGGGTCGAACACGAGGCTCGCCGTGCGCGCGAGCGCCAGCCAGAGTCCGCAGGCCAGCCCCAGCACAGTCCCGATGAGGAATGCGAGGACGGTCTCCAGCAGCGTCACCCCGAGGTGCAGATAGACATCGGCATTGCCGGGCAGCCCTTCGGGAAAGAGCACGTTCGGCGGGATCGCGACGGGCATGAACCAGCTCCAGATTCGCCCCGCGACCTGGATCGGTTCGCCGACGAAGAAGGCGAACTGCTCGTTGCGCGACGCGACGTGCCACGCCACCAGAAGCACGATCAGCAGCGCGATCTGCCAGAACGGTGCGTTGTTTTCACTGGGTCGAAGGCGCATGTCAGGCCGCCTTCTTCAGTTGTTGCGCGTAGCCCTTGAGGACTTCGTCGCGCAGCACGCCCCATATCTGCGTGTGCAGTTCGACAAACCTTGGATGCGCCCGCACCTCGGCCACGTCGCGCGGACGCGGAAGGTCGATGACGAATTCACCGATCGGATGCGTTGCCGGACCGGCCGACAGAACCACTACGCGATCACTCATCGCGATCGCCTCGTCGAGATCGTGCGTGATGAAAAGCACCGCCTTCTTCTTCGCCGCCCACAGGTCGAGCACCTCGTTCTCCATCAGTTGCCTTGTCTGGATATCGAGTGCGCTGAACGGCTCGTCCATGAGGATGATGTCAGGGTCCAGTGCCAGCACCTGGGCAAGCGCCGTACGCTTGCGCATGCCGCCCGAGAGTTGATGCGGATAGCGGTCGCCGAATCCGGCAAGACCCACGCGGGCGAGCCAGTCTTCGGCCTGTGCCTTCGCCTGCGCATCGGCAACGCCGCGGTATTGCAGACCCAGCATCACGTTGTCCAGCGCACTGCGCCACGGCATCAGGGCTTCGGTCTGGAACATGTAGCCAGCCCGCGCATTGATGCCGGCCAATGGTTGTCCAAACACCTTCACGCTGCCCGACGACGGCGCCAGCAGCCCGGCGCCGATGTTGAGCAGGGTCGACTTGCCGCAACCGGTCGGCCCGACCACGGACACAAATTCGCCCTCGCGAATGCGCAGCGTGGTGTCCGAAACAGCGGTGTAGCGCTGCCCCTGATCGTCCTTCGATCGAAAGATGCAGCTGATGTCTAGGAGTTCGAGCGCGTAGTCGACCATGGAGTGCCAGAAAAAACCCGGCCGGAGCCGGGTTGCGAGGCGTAAAGGTCAGGCTTTGAACCTGTCCTTTGCGCGCCGCGCAAAATCGTTGGTGTAGAGCTTCGACAGGTCGATCTTGTCGGCCTTGACGCTGGGATCGAAACTCGCGATGGCGTTGAGCGCCGTCTTCGGACCATCCGCCGGCACCATGCCGTCCGTGGCGATGGCTTCACGAACCTTGTCGAACGACGCGAGATACAGCGCGCGGTCGCCAAGCAGATACGTCTCCGGCACTGTCTTGATGATGTCACCCGGGCCGGCCGTCTGCAGCCACTTGAGGCCATGCACGATGGCATTCGCCAGCGCCTGGCACGTGTTCGGATTCTTCTGGATGAACTCCGCAGACGCATAGAGGCAAGCGGCCGGCATCGGGCCGCCGAACACTTCCTGCGTGCCCTTGAGCGTGCGCGTGTCGCTGATGATCTTCACGTCGCCCTTCTGCTCGAGCATCGTCATCACCGGATCGGTGTTGCTGATGGCATCGATTTGACCCGAGCGCAGTGCGGTGAGCGCCCCTGCCGCAACGCCGACGCCGATGTAACTCACGTCGCTCGCCTTGAGGCCGCCGCGCGAGAGCACCAGGTTGGCCACCATGTTCGTCGACGAGCCCGGTGCCGAGACGCCCAGCTTCTTGCCCCTCAGATCGACGATGCCCGAATAGCTCGGCATGTTCTTCGTCGAAACGCCGATCGCGATCTGCGGTGCGCGCCCTTGCAGGACGAAAGCCTGAAAGATCTGGTTCTTGGCCTGAAGGTTGATCGTGTGCTCGAAAGCACCCGAGCAGACATCGGCCGAGCCGCCGACAACGGCTTGCAGGGCGCGTGAGCCTCCTGCGAAATCGGAGATTTCCACATCCAGGCCCTCGGCCTTGAAGTAGCCGAGCTGCTCTGAGATCGTCAACGGAAGGTAGTAGAAAGCGGCCTTGCCGCCGACCGCGATAGACACCTTCGATTTTTCAAGCTTGGGCTGGCTGTGGACCAGGGGCGCGCCGACGGCTGCAGCGCCAAGTGCGGTGGCGATGGTGAAGGTGCGGCGATTGAGCATGAGTGGCGCCTTGAGGCCCTGTGTTCGAATGTTTTCGAAACGAGCTTAGGGGTGTGCATGTCCCTCTGCATCGGGAACATCCCGTGCGGGTTTTCACGTAAACATGAAGACTACTGGCGGCCCGCGAACAGGATCGCGACATTCACGAAAAACGCGAGCGCCCAGACAGCGCTGCGAATGGTGCCGAGACCTGCGATATAGACACCGATATAGACCAAGCGCAGCAAGACGTAGGCCGCTGCAAGCATGTCGAGCCGCGCCTGCGCAGCGCCCAGTTGATGCGCGATGATCACGGCGCCGATGAAGAACGGAAGCCCTTCGAAGCCGTTGGCCTGTGAGCTGTTAGCCCTCGCGCGCCATCCAGACTGGCGCGCACCCCACTCGCGCGGCTTCTGGTTGTCGCTGCCCTTGAAAGCGCCCGCCTTGGCAATGTAGGCCGACACATAGGGCAGCAAGGCAGCGATCAACACGCACCAGTAGGCCAGAGAGAGGTGGGGCATGCTCATGTGCTTCTCGCCTTGGAGAGGGTCAACGACGGTCGACCAACGCGTGCGCGATGGTGCCCAGGTCGACGTATTCGAGCTCACTGCCGGCAGGCACGCCACGCGCAAGCCGCGTCACCGTGAGCCCCCGTTGCTTGAGCGCTTCGCCGATCACGTGAGCCGTGGCCTCGCCCTCGGCGGTGAAGTTGGTCGCAAGGATCACCTCGCTCACAGTGCCATCGAGCGCGCGATCGAACAGCTTCGCAAGGCCGATGTCCTTGGGTCCAATGCCATCGAGCGGGCTGAGCTTGCCCATCAAAACGAAGTAGTAGCCACGGAACGCGCCGGTGCGCTCGAGTGCGGCCTGGTCGGCCGGTGTCTCGACGACGCAAAGCTTGGTCGCATCGCGGCGCGGATCTCCGCAGACATTGCAGATGGCGGCTTCGGTGAACGTGTTGCATCGCTCGCAATGCCGCACGTTGCTGGCCGCCTGCTGCAACGCGCGAGCCAGCATCTGTGTGCCTTCGCGATCGTGCTGCAGCAAGTGAAACGCCATGCGCGAAGCAGACTTCGCGCCTACGCCGGGCAAACGCCGCAGCGCTTCGATCAGCGCATCGAGCGAGCTGGAATCCGCCATTCAGGTGCGGCGAACCGTCAGAACGGCAGCTTCATGCCGGGCGGCAAGCCGGGCATGCCGGCGGTGAGCTTGCCCATCTTCTGCTCGCTCGTTTCTTCAGCCTTGCGCACCGCCGCGTTGAACGCAGCGGCCACCAGGTCTTCGAGCATGTCCTTGTCGTCGGCCAGAAGGCTCGGGTCGATGGTGATGCGTTTGACATCGTGCTTGCAGGTCATCACAACCTTCACGAGGCCCGCGCCCGACTCGCCTTCGACCTCGATCGTGGCGAGTTCTTCCTGCGCCTTCTTGAGGTTGTCCTGCATTGCCTGCGCCTGCTTCATGAGGCCGGCCAGTTGTCCTTTGTTGAACATCGTTGGTCCTGTGAGTAAGAAATGTTGGATGGATGAGACCAGGTGGCGCCGGCTCGGCGCCGCCGGCTCAAACCGTCATGCGGGTCGCAATGTACCTGGGACGATCCTCGCATCCCAGTCTCGCATCATCGATTGCACTTCAGGATCGTTGCGTATGGCCTCTTCGGCGATCCGCTGACGCTCCTCTGCAGCCTGCTTGTTGCGTCGTGCCGGACTGTCGACGACGGCACCGACTTCGATGGCGATTTTCACACCATGGCCGAACGCAGCAAGTGCTGCCTGAACCTTGTCTCGACTGCCGGGCTGGTTGAGTGATTCACGCTCGACCCGCAACAGCCACTGGTCGACGTCGCGAGCCACCAGCTGCGACTGCAAAGCCAGTTCGCGGGCCAGCGCGGTGATCGACTCGGCGGCCACCATCTGCGTGACGGTGGCGTGCCAGAAGTCGCCCTCCTCGCTCGGCGGGATCGGCGCCGACGGCGCGGTGGACTCGCCTTCTCGCACACCGGGTGGCGGCTGGATGCGTACGGGCATCGCCATGACCTTGGTCGCCGTTGGTGCGGATTCTTCGGCGGCTGGGCGGGGCGGTGGCGATGTATGCAGCGCCGGAGCGTCGAACACGGGGAGACGGTGACCAGGGCGCTCGACGGGAGTGGCTGAAGGCGCGGGTGGCGATGAAAGCCGTTGCACCGCCGGTGCTGGCATGGCGGGCTTGGCGGACTCGACAGACGCCGCGCGCGGCAGCGCCGGTTCGGCCTGCGGAGCTTCATTCAGAGTTTTTTTTTCCTCCGATGCTGCGCCACCGGGCTTGAACGCCAGCAAACGCAACAGCACCATCGTGAGCGCCGCATATTCGTCGGGCGCGAGACCCAGCTCGGCACGTCCGTGCAAGCAGAGGCTATAGAGCAACTGCGTTTCGTCCGCCGGCATCATCGCAGCGAGCCGCGCCGTTTCCGCAGCATCGGGGTCTGCGCCGTTGTCAGATCCGACGCGCGACGGCACCGCCTGCAAGACTGCCATGCCCTGCAGCACGGCCGTCATCTCTTCGAGTGTCGAAGCGGCGGAAAGCCCATCGCGCCGCAATCCTTCCGATGTCTCGACGACTGTCTTGCCGTCGCCCTTGGCGAGCGCCTCGATCAGCTGAAATACGTGACCGCGATCGACGCTCCCGAGCATCTGCCGCACACCGGCTTCCAGCAACTCTCCGTTGCCGAATGCGATCGCCTGATCGGTCAGGGACAAGGCGTCGCGCATCGATCCGCGCGCGGCGCGTGCGATGAGCCGCAGCGCATGCGGCTCGGCCGGCACCATCTCGGTCTGCAGGACGCGCGTGAGGTGTTCGAGCACCGTCTCGGGCGCCATCGGCCGCAGGTTGAACTGCAGACAGCGCGAAAGCACGGTGACCGGCACCTTCTGCGGATCGGTCGTCGCCAGCACGAACTTGAGGTATTCGGGCGGCTCTTCCAGCGTCTTCAGCATGGCGTTGAACGCGTGGCCCGTGAGCATGTGCACTTCGTCGATCATGAAGACCTTGAAGCGCCCCTGGACGGGTTTGTAGACCGCTTGTTCCAGCAATGCCTGCACTTCATCGACGCCCCGGTTCGATGCCGCATCGAGTTCCGTGTAGTCGACGAATCGACCTGAATCGATGTCGCGGCACGCCTGGCATGTGCCGCATGGCGTGGCGGTGATGCCGCCCTGCCCGTCCGGCCCCTGGCAGTTGAGCGACTTGGCCAGAATGCGTGAAACCGTGGTCTTGCCCACGCCCCGCGTTCCGGTGAAAAGATAGGCGTGGTGCAGTCGTTGCGAGGTCAGCGCGTTTTCGAGCGCCTGGACGACATGTTCCTGGCCGACCATCTCGCTGAAGGTTTTCGGGCGGTGTTTGCGAGCGAGCACGAGATAGGCCATCGGCGCATTTTAGGGTCGGCCGACCGAGGTCTCCGTTGCTTCATCCCACGCAATATCGGGGTGAAGAAACGTCGCCTACAATCCCCCGCTGACGGGCCTCCCCGCATGGTGAAGTGGCCAACCGGGTCAGGTGGGGAACCAAGCAGCCCTAACTGCGTAGCCAGTGCCGGGGGTAAGGCTCGTCAACCTCATATCGCGCGAAGCATCGCGCCGCGGATCGCGCCAAGGGCCTCACGCCCTCGGCGTTCCAGCCTCGCAAAACACTGTACGCAAATACAGTGACTCCGGTAGAATTCGTCGTCCCCAAGAACAACATCGAGGCGACGTCATGATTCCCCCTTCTCCCTTTGCTCCCCTTCGAGCCACTGCGCGTGGGCTTCCAGTGCTTCCATTCACGCCGAAGCCGCTCGTCAGCCGAGCCTCCTGGCCGTTTCCGGTTGCGCGTGACCGGTCAGGCCTCGGGACCATCAGGGAACAGGCAGCGAAGGTGATCGCGACGACGATACGGCACTGGCAGCCATCGCAGCGCTGACGCCAGCAGCGTTTGGGCGAGCGCCACAACAAAGTTCTACTTCAACCGCAGCAGCACGCCGTCCGCCGCCACTGCGCCGCTGGCCATCGTCGCCGTGAGCAAATAGCCGCCCGTGGGAGCCTCCCAATCGAGCATCTCACCAGCAAAGAACACGCCCGGCATCGAGCCGCTCATCAAATGGCGGTCGAGCGCCTCGAAACGCACGCCGCCAGCGGTGCTGATGGCTTCATCGATAGGCCTTGGCGCAGTCAGTTTGAGCGGCACCGCCTTAATGGTGTCGGCGACCTTTTCAGGGACATGCATGTCGTCACGCGTGAGCACTTCGTGCAGCACGGCCATCTTGATGCCGTCCAGGCTCAATCGACTTTTTAGATGACTCGCCACCGAACGCGAGCCACGCGGATGCGATACAGCGGCGCGCACCTGCTCCAAGGTTCGGTCGGGCAATAGGTCGAGGAGAAGCGTGGCGCCGCCGTTGCGGGCGATCTCATCGCGCAGCAGCGCCGAGGCAGCGTAGACGAGGCTGCCTTCAATGCCGGTGGCCGTCGCAACGAACTCGCCTTTTCGCGCGAAGGTGCGACCCTCCGAATCAGTGAACGAGATGGCCACCGACTTGAAGGGCACGCCTGCAAATCGTTCCGCGAAATAGGGAGTCCAGACGAGATCGAAGCCGCAGTTGGCAGGCAGCAAGGGCGCAACATCGACGCCGCGATCGGCCAGCCACGGTGCCCACGCACCGTCGGACCCGAGCCGCGACCAACTGGCGCCGCCGAGCGCAAGCACCACGGCGTCATGCTGCGACCTCATCTCACCGCCGGGTGTCGCGAATCGCAACGAAGTCGGCGATGCCGTCGCCTCATCCCATCCGAGCCAACGATGTCGCATGTGAAACTGCACGCCAGCCTGCCTGAGACGGTGCAGCCACCCACGCAGCAACGGCGCTGCCTTCATGTCTTTCGGGAACACTCGGCCCGAGGTGCCGACGAAGGTGTCGATCCCGAGTCCGTGCGCCCATTCGCGTACCGCATCAGGGCCGAAACGATGAAGCAAGCCCTCGATCTCGGCACGGCGGTCGCCGAACCGTTCGACGAACTTGCCGAGCGGCTCCGAATGCGTGAGGTTCAGGCCACCCCGGCCGGCAAGCAGGAACTTGCGCCCGACGGATGGCTTGGCGTCGTACAGATGCACCTGAATGCCGCGCGCGCTGAGCACTTCAGCCGCCATCAATCCGGCGGGCCCACCGCCGACCACGGCGACGTTTTTTTCTTGAATCATTCGAGTGTGACCAGTTCGCCCTGGCCGGTCAGGAACGCGGCGCGCACCGTCTCGCCGGGATAGGCTTCTTGTACCGCATCTCGATAGCGGTTCAGTTGAGCGATCAATTCCGCATCCCGCTCAGGTCGCGCGGCCGATTTATAGTCGAGCACCCACCACGCGCCGCTCTCGCGATGGCGCACCAGGCGATCGATGCGCAGGGTCTGGCCCTGGTGGATCAACGTGACTTCGTTGCCATGCCAGTCGAGTGCTTCGGCGTCCCACGCCCACGCGCCTGCGCCGGCACGAATACGCTCCGCCAGTGCGGCCGCCGAGCGGGTCGCGTGAAGATCGAGTGCAAATTCGCGTGCTGCGGCGCGCACGTGTTCCGTTGGCAAAGGCACTCCCGGTTGAGCCCATTCGAGCAGACGGTGCATGGCCTGCCCCAGTGCAGAAGCGCGCGTTTCGGCATCGCGAGGTTGAGCCATGACAGGATGGCCGTGATCGGCAGTCGCTAGCGCGGGCAGCTCCAGCATTGGGAATTCAGCCGGCGCCGTCGAGGGAGACACTGCAGCCACGGGCGCCACATCGTCGATCGGATCACTCAGCGCTTCCAGCCGTGCCCACCAACTCTCACCGCTGGACCTCGCGGCGGCGACAGCCGAGATGACGAGCTCCGCCCGCGCGCGGGTCGTCGCGACGTAGAGCCCGTTGATTTCCTCCCGACGACGCGCGGCGTGCTCCTGTGCAAGGTCTTCCGTGGCGCACGCGGGCGGATTCTTCTCGCTCGCCACGAACACGAAGCGCTCGGGCGCAACAGCATGTCCAGGCCACTTCACGAGCACGCCCATGGTCTGCGCCCGCTCCGCCGAGGCGTCCGTGTCCAGGAGCAGCACCAAGTCCGCCTCCAGGCCCTTGGCGCCGTGAACCGTCAGCAACTGAACGGCGTCGATGACCGCCACCGACGGCGCCCTGACCCCCCCAGCGCGCAATGCCCGAACCAGCCCGTAAGGTGTCGCGAAGCGCGCACCATCGAGTTCGAGCGATGCTGCCAGCAGCCCACGCAAGTTCGCGAGCACGCTGGCGCGCATGGCCGTCGGCGCCGCTGCGGCAAAGGCCGAGAGCACCCCGGCATCGTGATAGATAGCACTCAACGCATCGTGCGGCGGCAACGTGTCGAGCCAGCCTTGCCAAGTCCGCAGCCGCGCGCCGACGCCGGCGAGCGGTGCGGGCCACCCCGGGGCCTGCAGCACATCGAACCAGCTCGCTCGTGTTTCACGTCGCTTCAGCGCGATCTGCACGAGCGCGTCGTCGTCGAGGCCGAAGATCGGTGATTTCAGCGCTCGTGCAAGAGACAGATCGTGGTCCGGCGACACCAGCGCATCGATGAGCGCGACGACGTCCTGCACCTCGGGCGCGTCGTTCAGTTCATTTTTTTCCGGCTGCTGGACGGCGATGTGCAGCTTTCGCAGTTCGTCCTGCATCACGGCCAGTCGACTGCGGCGCCGCGCCAACACCATGATCCGGCTCGGAGCAAGCCCCGACGCAATGCGCCCCGCAATCCAGCGCGCCGCCTGCTCGCATTCCTTCTGCAGCAGCTTTTCCTCGGGGAGCACGCGAGGCGTAGTGAGGCTGTCGCGCCAAGGCAGCAAGCCGTCTGACGATGCTTCGCCGGGCGACGCGGCACTGGCGATCGCATGCCGGCCAATCTGCGGCAGCTTGCGAACCTGACCCACTGTGATCGATTCAGTCGTATGGTCGCGAAATCCGCTGAATTCGCCGACTCGCTGCGCCTCTTGCATGGCAGCGTTGACGAGCCCGATCACCGCTTGCGCATTGCGATGCGTGTGATCGCAATTGAGCAGATCGCCGTTCAGCCCCTGCTGGACGAACTGCTTGGCGGCGATGAAGACCTGCGGTTCCGCACGCCGAAAGCGATAGATGCTTTGCTTCGGATCGCCGACGATGAAAACGCCCGGTCGCCGCCCTGCCGCTCCAGCGTAGCTTCCGAGCCATCCGTTGAGCGCCTGCCATTGCAGCGGGTTGGTGTCCTGGAATTCGTCGATGAGCAGATGGCGCACCCGCGCGTCCAGGCGCTCCTGCACCCATCCCCACAGTTCGGCGTTGCCCAGAAGCAGGTGTGCCGCCTGTTCGACGTCGTTCATGTCGACCCAGCCGTTAGAGATCTTTACGTCCGCGAAGCAGGTGATCAGCAAACGCGTCAATCTCGCCATTCGCTGCTGATAGAGCCACGCATCGTGTTGGGCCCGCGCCGCGCAGTACTGCAACACGCGCTCCTGTGCGGCGCGCACGTCATCGAGCCCCGCGAGCTTTTCGCTGAACTTGCGGGGCTCGCCCTTCTGCGTGAGGAGTGCGTCGAGCACCCCGTCGGCGTGCCGTTCGGTGACGGCCTGTTCGAGTTCTACGCCGCGTCGTGAAAAGGTTGGAGCGCTGGCGCGGCCGAGTGCGCGAGCAGCTGCCAGCAGTGCACCGCGCCACACCGAGTCACCGAGCAATACGTCTTCCGGAGATTCAGCCCCCTCAAATGCGGGATACATCTCTGCCATTGGCGTGACGGCGCGATCGACCGCTGCATGAGCATCGGCGAGCACGAACTCGACACGCCGCGTCAGCGCTTCGTCCAAGGCCTTGCCGATCTGCCAACGGCCATGCGTCGCGACCAGCGCGCGGTAGTCGGCCGAGGCGTCCTCGTCAGCCGCCACTGCCGCATAGAACGGGCGCCGCACGCGCACCCTCGCCTCGGCGTCGTCTTCGAGCAGTTGATAGTTGGCCGGTAGCCGCAGCTTCTCGAGAACGGCCACCGGAGCGCTTCGCAGCAGGCCGGCGAACCAGGCGTGGAAGGTGCGAAACTGAACGGGCCGTCCGCCCGCGAGAAGCTCTCGATAGAGGCCCTGCAGCCGCGGGGCGGCGGCTTCCGCATCGGGCCATGCCATGCCGCGCATCACAAGTTCAGGCACCAGTTCGGCCACCGGCTGTTGCGAGAATTTCTCCAGCCACTGGTCCAGACGTTCCCGCATTTCGCCGGCTGCCTTCTTGGTGAAGGTGATCGCCAGAATCTCGTGCGGTGCGCAAGCGCTTTCGCCCTCTTCGAGCAACGCGCGCAAGATGCGCGACACCAGCATCCAGGTCTTGCCTGCCCCCGCGCAGGCTTCCACTGCGACGGAGCGACGGGGGTCGCACGCGATCGCATAGAAGCGCTCACGGCTGACGTGCGCGCCGTTGTGTTCGTAGGCCGGTGCGGTCATGCCGGACCCTCCCAGAAGTCCTTCCGGCATAGCCCGCGCGCACCGCAGTGTTCGCAGACCTGGCCCTCTCCCAACGCGGGCAGCGCGGCGCCGCCTGCGATGCGCGCAAGGTCATCCATCACACCGGTCACCAGTGCGTCCCGCGCAGCGACGACGTCCAGTTGCTCGAAGGTGCGTGTCCCGGAGGCCTTTTCGCCGACGTTGACGTAGGCTGCCCGCAAGCTGTCGTCCGGAAAGAGCGCGGCATAAAACGCAAGCTGCGTGTCTTCTGACGGATCCTTGATTCGCTCTCGCGTCTTGTCGGCGGACTCGGTCTTGTAGTCGATCACGAAGACCCTGCCGTCGGGAACCGCATCGACACGGTCGAGCCGCCCGATCAGCTTCACACGACCCAGTGGCACTTCCTTCCACGGCTCGGATTCGACAAAAATCGCGCCTTCGGCAGCTTCGTGCCCGGCTAGCCAAGCCAGGTAACCATCGCGGGTCGCCGGCCACGCAGCGGCGAATGGCAGGAATTCAGCTTCGGACAATCCGAACTCACTGGTGGCCTGCACCTCGGCAGCAGCCATCATCGTTCGCCGAATCTCCAAGTCGGTTGTGGGATCTGCTTTCAAAGCTTCATGGAAATGGCCGAGCACGGCATGCAGCCAGTTGCCGAAATCGCGCTTGTCGACCTCTGCATCCAATTCGTCGCTGCTGCGCAGACCCAACTGGCGCATGGCAAAAAACCGATAGGGGCAGCGGCGGAGATCCTCATAGGCAGTCGATGACAAAGTCGCTGGCACAAGCGCGCCGCCTCGCGGCAGCGGGTGCAGCGTGGGGCGCGCAGCGACTGTCACCGAAAGCCGCGGATCGGCAGCCATTTCAGCCGCGTGATCCAGGTGCAGCATCTGAACGAGCGGGCTCGGCCGCACCGGCTCGCCGCTGGCGTCGAACTGACGCCATAGAACATCACAATGCGGCGCGCTCATTGCAATGGCCCACGCGGAGCGCTGCGCCGCCTCCAGCGCATCGCGCGAAGGCAGCGACAGCGCAGTGCGCTGTGCCGCGCTCCAGTCGCCGGGAGGTTCTGGCGAAGCGGGCAAGCGCTGGTCATCGCAGCCGGGCACCACAACGGCGGCAAAGGCGCGTCCGAGCAACTGATACAGCGGGAGAACGACGACCTGCGGCGCATCGGCATCGGTCGGTACGTGCACGAAGCTCGCCGCTTCCAGCACGTCGCGAGCCCAACCAGTGAACTCGGCCAACGTGCAGCGCGCTCCTCGGATCTCCCCCTCTTCAACGTCGAGATACAGGGCGCCAATCAGTTCAATACCGACGGCATCGCTGGTGAGCGCAGACCATTGGCCGCTGGCTTGCAGCAGCGTGCGCGCCGCTGCGAGCCATTCGCCAAGCGGCCTGGCACGCGCCATCTCGCTGCGCATGTTCTCGAGCACATCAGTGGTAGCGACGAGCTCGACATCTTCCGGCCTCGTGCTCGCCACGACGTACGAACGCCACGTGCGCCAGTCGCGCATTCCGCGGTCCCGCAGGCGTGATTCCAGCAGCAGGACTTCGCGACGATTGAACTTGCTCGCATGCTTGAGCCAGTCCAATACCTGATCGCTGCTGGCGTCGTGGGCACAAGCTCGCAGTGCGCTCATCAGGCTCGCGGCCACTCGCGTGGTCGACAGCTTCCAGCCGGTTTCATCGCGAGGAATGACTCCGCGTGCAACCAGATGCGCCATGATCCGGCGGGTCAGCGCGCGGTCGGTCGCCACCAGCGCAACGGGTGCGTGGCCTTCCGATAGCTGACGGACGACACACGCCGCAGCGCGCTCGGCTTCGTCCTCGGGACCGGCCGCCGCATGCAGGCTGGCGACGCATGACGGCGCATCCATCGTTGCAAGCGGCAGACGCAAGCAGCGCTCGCCGAAAAGCTCTGCCAGCTTTCGAGTGAGCGGATCAGCCTGAAGGCCATCGAGGACGATGAGCTGATCGACCTGCGCCTGTGCGGCGTTCGAATAAAGCACGTCGGTGGCGTAGCCCGAGTTGGCCGTCCAGGCGAGCGCGATGCCGTTCAAGGCGCTTTCCATGTTGAACCACTCCGAGCCCTTGCCCGCATCGATGGCCCCGCGGACCCGATCGGCCCAGGCGGAACGTTCTTCGGGCCGCTCGGCAGCGGCCAGTGGCGAGAGTTGAAGCGCAATATCCACCAACCTGCCGGCGAGCGCATTCCGCGAACCCGAGAAGCCTGCGCGAACCAGCAATGACTGCGCCGTGATCAGGTCGCGCGCCATGTCGAATGCGAGGTCGTCGGCATCTGGCACGAAGCCGCCCACGCTGCGCGCCCAGTTGCGCGTGGTCTCGAACCGGGGGGCGAAACCCGACGCGCCGTTCGCGATCCACATGTTGCGCGCGACCTGCATCAATTGCGCATAGGGCACGAGAACCATGGTACGGGAAGGGTGCAGGCGACGCTCGGCCAGCAGGCGGGAAATGCGCCCGACGAGACCGGCTTCGGGGTCGCACCAAAGCGCATGCGCGGGATGGCGCTCAAAAGGATGCATTGGGGGTTCCAAGGGGTGTTGACTATCGGCGCCATAGCTTTCCGCCCGACCACGCCAATACTTGGTTTCTGTCACAATGAACCGCACTTTAGCTGCACCGAAACTCCCCGCGCACAAGGACACATCCATGGCCAGCGACCTCATCAAACATATCTCCGACTCTTCTTTCGAAGCCGACGTGCTCAAGTCCGGCAAGCCTGTCTTGGTGGACTATTGGGCCGAGTGGTGCGGTCCCTGCAAGATGATCGCGCCGATCCTGGACGAAGTCTCCAGCACCTATGAAGGCAAGCTGCAGATCGCCAAGATGAACGTCGACGAGAACCGCGACATCCCGGCCAAGTTCGGCATCCGCGGGATCCCGACGCTCATGCTGTTCAAGGACGGTCAGTTGGCCGCCACCAAGGTCGGCGCAATGAGCAAGGCCCAGCTCACCGCCTTCATCGATCAGCAGCTCGCTTGATGTTCCCTGCTGCCGCCGCGCAACGCGTCGGCAGCTTTCTCGTTTTTCCTGTCATAATTCCCCACAGTTCACCGGCCCATTCAGGCACCCGGTTCGAGTTCCCCGGTTTGTGAGGCATCTCTCGCCTCACATCAGACCTCCCCCTCCTCGTTTTGACAGATTTCCCCGCAAGGGGTCGCTCCATGCACTTAAACGAACTCAAGGCACTCCATGTGTCCGAAGTCCTCAAGCAGGCTGAAGCCCTTGAGATCGAAAACGTCGGCCGCATGCGCAAGCAGGAGTTGATGTTCGCAATCATCAAGAAGCGTGCGAAGGCTGGCGAACAGGTTTTCGCCGACGGCGTGCTCGAGATCCTGCCGGACGGCTTCGGCTTCCTGCGCAGCCCCGACACCAGCTTCACCGCCAGCACGGACGACATCTACATCTCGCCCAGCCAGGTTCGACGCTTCAATCTGCACACCGGCGACATGATCGAAGGTGAGGTGCGCACGCCCAAGGACGGCGAGCGCTACTTTGCGCTGACCAAGCTCGACAAGGTCAACGACGGCCTGCCTGAAGCGAACAAGCACAAAGTGATGTTCGAGAACCTGACGCCGCTGTTTCCCAAGCAGCTGATGCGCCTGGAACGCGACAACTTCAAGGGCGACGAAAACATCACCGGGCGCATCATCGACATCATCGCGCCAATCGGCAAAGGCCAGCGCGCCCTGCTGGTAGCGCCGCCCAAGAGCGGCAAGACGGTCATGATGCAGCATATCGCGCACGCGATCAGCGCGAACTATCCGGAGGTTCACATGATGGTGCTGCTCGTGGACGAGCGGCCCGAAGAAGTGACCGAAATGCAGCGCACCGTGAAGGGCGAAGTCATTGCGTCGACCTTCGACGAACCGGCGGCCCGCCACGTGCACGTTGCCGAAATGGTCATCGAGCGCGCCAAGCGCCTGGTCGAGCTCAAGAAGGACGTCGTGATCCTGCTCGACTCGATCACCCGCCTCGCCCGCGCCTACAACAACGTGGTGCCTTCATCAGGCAAGGTGCTGACCGGCGGCGTGGACTCCAACGCCCTGCAGCGCCCCAAGCGCTTCCTCGGCGCAGCGCGCAATGTCGAAGAAGGCGGCTCGCTCACGATCATCGGCACAGCCCTGATCGACACCGGCAGCCGCATGGATGAGGTGATCTTCGAAGAGTTCAAGGGTACGGGCAACTCCGAAATCCATCTGGACCGCCGCCTGTACGAAAAGCGCGTGTTCCCCTCCATCCAGCTCAATCGCAGCGGCACCCGCCGCGAGGAACTGCTGTTGCCGCCTGAAATTCTTCAGAAAACCCGGATCCTTCGCCAGCTCATGTACAACATGGACGAGATCGAGGCGATGGAGCTCATGCTGAAGAACATGAAGGCCACCAAGACCAATGTCGAATTCTTCGACATGATGCGTCGCGGCGGCTGATCAGCGAGCCGGCAATGCGCGCCCTTCGGCTGCGCTTTGTCGGCCGAGGTCGAGCAATTCCATCAGCTCGACCGCCTGCTCCGGCGTGACCGGATTCGGGCCTTTACCGAGAATCGCATCCCGCACGGCGACGTAGTAGTCGACGTAGTTGCCCGCACGCGTGGGTAGCTTTCGCGTCTGCATCCGACCATCCTTTGCCGCAACGGTGAGTTCGCCTTCTATCGGATCGGCACCCCATCCTGGATCCGTGGGTCGCCCACCGGCACGCAAGGCGTCTTCCTGTGGATCGACGCCGCGCTTGAGGTAGCTGCCGCGCACGCCGTGGAGGATGTAGCGCGGCGCGGCATGTCCGGCCAACGTCGTCGCGTGCAGAATCACTCGCAGCGGCGCGTGCGGCCCGCTCTCGTAGCGAAGCACCGCATGGAAATAATCTTCGACCAATGCGCCGTCTCGCAAGATGGCGCTGTCCAGTTGCAGTGTGTCCGGTCGCCCGAAGAGTTGGATCGTCTGGTCGAGCAGATGCGACCCGAGATCGACCCACAATCCCGCACCCGGCACCGGCTGTTCGCGCCAACGCGCGCGCACCTCGGGTCGATAGCGGTCGAAATGCGATTCGAAGTACACCGGCCGTCCCAACTCCCCGCTCGCGAGGACGTCTCGCAAGGTCAGGAAATCCGCGTCCAGGCGGCGGTTTTGATAGACCGACAGCACGCGCTTTTTGCCTGCAGCCAACCCGGCGAGTTCGCGCGCCTGGGCGGCGTCCAGGGTAAAGGGTTTGTCCACCACCACGTGCTTGCCGGCCGCGAGTGCAGCCTTGGCGACCGGATGGTGCTGGGCGTTGGGGGTCGCCACGACGATCAGATCGATATCGGCTCGGCTGACCAGCGCATTAACGTCGGGAACCACGTCCACACCCGGCCAATCGGCGTGGACTTTGTGCGGTTGCGAACTTGCAACGGCGCCGAGTTCAAGGCCCGGAACGGCGGAAATGACCGGGGCATGAAAGGTCTGCCCGGCAAATCCATAGCCGACGAGGCCGGCGCGCAAATTCGATGGTGGCATGGGGTGAGCCTCTGGCGCTAAAAGAGACCAGTATGCGATAATTGCCGGCTTCGCGAAAAGTGCAGCGCGACGTTGTGTCGTGTCATCCGTCAAGGTAAATCAACCACCAAGGACGGATTTTTGTGGCTCTCGCATCGACCCAAAGGAAAGATCATGAAAGAAGGCATTCACCCGAACTACCGTGAAGTTCTGTTCGTCGACCTGTCGAACGGCTTCAAGTTCGTGACCCGTTCGTGCGCGAACACCAAGGAAATGGGCAAGACCGACGACGGTCGTGAACTGCCTCTTTACAAGCTCGACACATCGAGCGAATCGCACCCCTTCTATACCGGCACGCAAAAGTCGGTGGACAACATGGGCGGCCGCGTCGAGAAATTCCGCAACCGCTTCGGCAAGACTGCTTCCAAGTAAGGAAGGCGCTTCCGTACATAGGGCAGCCCGGGTCACCGCGCTGCCCTTTTTCTTTCCAACTGACCGTCCCCTCCCCTTCCTTCGCAGTTGAACCAGCCGACGCCCGCCATCGTTGCCCAGAGCGCTGTGCGCCGCCTACCGCGCGTTGCATTGCTGCTGCTGTGCGCGGCGTACCTCATGCCGGGCCTGCTGGGCCGCGGTCCATGGAAAAGCGCCGATATCACCGCATTCGGCTACATGGCGGAGCTGGCTCGCACCACCGAAGGCATCGCGCGGTGGTTCGACCCGATGCTTCTCGGAATGCGGCCCGAGACGCCCGCGCTGATTCCCTACTGGATCGGCGCCTGGGCCATCAAGATCGCGCCGGCCTGGATCAACCCCGATCTTGCGGTGCGCATCGCGTTCGCCCTGCTCCTCGCCGGCACCTTCACCGCAACCTGGTATGCCGTCTACTACTTGGCGCGCACTTCGCGGGCACAGCCGGTGGCTTTCGCTTTCGGGGGTGAAGCTCAGCCGACGGACTATGCGCGCGCGATTGCAGATGGCGCTTTGCTGGCGCTGATCGCCTGCCTCGGACTTGCTCAGCTGGGGCACGAAACCACTCCCGCACTCGCCCAGCTCTTCTTTGCATCACTCCTGTTCTATGGCGTTGCCGCACTGCCATATCGGCGCGCGGGTGCCTTCGTCGTCCTGTTGATCGGCACGGTTGGCATGACGCTGAGCGGCGGCCCGACCGTCGGGCTCGCACTGGGCATCGGATGCGGGGTGATCCTCGTCGAAGAACGCAGGCGCGGCGCGGCCGATCAGCCCGGAGACTCCGAGCCCATCTACACGAAGGGCGCCATCGTGGCCGTGTTCGGCGCGACGCTTCTTGCAGGAATATTGGCTGCGATCCTCGGCCTGCTGCAATGGAAGATCGAACTCCCCGGAAGCCACCGCGCCGTCGCCGAAATACGCGATCAGGCCAAGCTGTTGCTGTGGTTCACTTGGCCGGCCTGGCCGCTGGCCATCTGGACGTTGTGGCGATGGCGCCGGCAATTGACGGCCCGGCATGTCGCCCTGCCTCTGTGGTTCGTGGTCGTGCCCCTGCTCGCCACCTGGACCACGAATTTTTCGGAACGCTCGCTGTTGCTCGGCTTGCCCGCGTTCGCTACCTTGGCAGCGTTCGCGCTCCCGACTTTCCGCCGAAGCGTGGCGGCGCTGATCGACTGGTTCACGCTGCTGTTCTTCAGCGGTTCGGCCATCATCATCTGGGTGATCTGGGTTGCAATGCAGACGGGCGTGCCCGCCAAGCCCGCGGCCAACGTCGCGAAGCTCGCGCCGGGCTTCGTGCCAGAGTTTTCCGCGGTCGCCTTTGTCTTTGCACTGACGGCGACGCTCGCCTGGGCATGGCTGGTGCGATGGCGCACCGGGCGCCACCGCGCCGCCCTGTGGAAGACGCTGGTCTTGCCGGCCGGCGGTGCTGCCTTGTGCTGGACGCTCGTGATGACGCTGTGGTTGCCAGCGCTCGACTATGCGCGCAGCTACGCCCCGCAGGTGCGCGCGATTTCAGAGCGCGTCGGCCAGCCTTCGTGCATTTCCGAGCTCGCACTCGACCGGCCGCACATCGCCGCGCTTCGCCATCACGGCAACTTCGACTTGCAGCCGCTGCTGAGCGGGCAAGCCTGCCCTTGGCTGCTCGTCAGCCCGAGTGCGATCGTGAGCCTTCACGAGATCGTCAACCTCGATGCCTGGCGCCTCATCGGGACGCTGCGTCGTCCGACCAGCCCAGCGGACGACCTGCTGCTCTTCCAACGGATCGTTCCCGCAGGTGACTAGCGAACGGCGTGTGATCGCGCGCCACGCAGGGACGGTACTGGTGGGGCAGCTGGCCGTGATGGCCTTCGGCGTCACCGACACGATCGTGGCCGGGCGCTATGCCGAAGGCGCTCTTGCGGCGCTGTCGGTCGGCTCGGCGATATTCATCAGCGTCTTCGTTGCCTTGATGGGTGCCCTGCAGGCGCTCTTGCCGGTATGGGCCGAACTCCACGGCGCGCAACGTACGGCGGAAGTCGGCCGCTCGGTGCGCCAGTCGCTCTATGTCTGCGCCGCCGCGGTCGTCATAGGCATGACGATCCTGCTTTTTCCGGCGCCGATGCTCCGTTGGACCGAAGTGCCGGCAGGCATGCAAGACGACGTCCAGGCGTATTTGCGGGTGCTGGCGTTGGCGTTGCCGCCGGCCTTGCTGTTCCGGCTGTTCAGCACGCTCAACCAAAGCCTTGGCAAACCCCAGCTGGTGACTTGGCTGCAATTGGGATCGCTGTGCGTCAAGCTGCCCTTGTCGATCTGGTTCACCTTCGGTGGCGCGGGGGTGCCCGCGATGGGGCTGGTCGGCTGCGGATGGGCTACGTTGGTCGTCAACTACACCATGCTGGGCGCAGCGATCTGGCTGCTGCGCAATGAGCCCTTCTATCGCGAATATCGCTTCTGGCAGCGCATCGAAGCGCCGGACTGGGCGCAGTTGCGCCAATTCGCGAGGCTCGGTGTTCCCGCTGGCCTGGCGGTGCTGGTCGAGGTGACCTCGTTCACACTGATGGCACTCTTCATTGCGCGCCTTGGCACGGCGGCATCGGCTGCGCATCAGATCGCGGCGAACCTCACCGCTGTGGCCTACATGATGCCGCTGTCGCTCTCCATCGCGACCAGCGCGCGGGTCAGCTACTGGCTGGGCGCCGGCGAGGATGGCCTCGCCCGAAGCGCCGGCCGCAGAGGATTCGAACTGACGATGTGCCTCGCCCTGCTCTTCGCCGGATCGATGGCCTTGTTCCGCTGGCAACTCGCTGCCATCTATTCAGCCAATCCCGACGTGATCGCTCTCGGTGCGACGTTGATTCTGGTCACCGCCGGCTATCACTTCGCCGATGCTCTGCAGACACTTTGCGTCTTCGTCCTGCGTTGCTATCGGGTCACGGTGATGCCGCTGATCCTCTACTGCACTCTGCTGTGGGGCGTCGGACTCGGCGGCAGCTACCTGCTGGCCTATCGCGGCATCGGCCCGTGGCCCGCGATGCAATCTCCACTGGCCTTCTGGCTCATGGGCGGGATTGCGCTTCTCATCAACGCCTTGCTGTTTCTGATCCTGCTTGCGCGAACCGTCAGGCGACCGCGCTGACTGCCGACGCCAGTCGCAGCCGCACGACCGGAAACACGAGCGCAAAGCGCGACCCCTTGCCGACCGTGCTCTCGATGCGCAGTTCGGCCCCATGCCGCTGTGCGATGTGCTTGACAATCGCGAGCCCGAGCCCGGTGCCGCCCGTTTCACGTGATCGGCTGCGGTCGATGCGATAGAAGCGCTCGGTCAGCCGTGGGATGTGCTCGGCAGCGATGCCGGGTCCGCTGTCGCGTACTGCATATTCGCCCCGGCCATCGGGCAGAAGACGCCAGGTCACGGCCACCTGTCCGCCGGCGGGCGTGTAGCGAATCGCGTTGGTCAGCAGGTTCGACATCGCGCTTTGCAGTTCAGTCGGCGCGCCTGCAATCTCGCTGTCCGCTTCCAACGAAAACGACAACTGATGCCCTTGCGGCGAGAGCCGGCTGGAGAGCCCCCGGCCCTCGTCTTCGCATTGCGCCATCAGGGCCCGCAGGCGGGTCCAGCGGTTGGCCGGCGGTGGCGCACTGCCTTCCAGGCGCGACAAGGTCAGCAGGTCATTCACCAGTGTTTCCATGCGATGGGACTGCTGACTCATCAGCCCGAGATAGCGCGAGCGCTCCTCTGCATCGAGTGGGAGGTTCTGCAATGTCTCGACGAAGCCGGCAAGCACCGTGAGCGGCGTGCGGATTTCATGCGAGACATTGGCGACGAAATCGCGCCGCATCGCGTCCGCCTGCTCCAGAGAAGTGATGTCGCGCGTGAGCAGCATCCGCCGGTTGCCTGCATAGGGATGCACCTGCACCGAAAGCCGCACCGGATGGCTGCGTTGGGGCAGCGTCGACGGAGCATCGATGACGACGTCGCGGCTGTAGTTCCACGAGGCCAGGTACGCAACGAAAGCCGGATCGCGGACCAGATTGGCAAGATGCTGGAGCAGATCGCGCTCGGCGTCGATGCCGAACTGCCCCGCCGCCGTCTGGTTGCACCATTCGATGCGACCTTGCTGATCGAGCAGCACCACACCGTTGGGCGATGCCTGGATGGCCGCCAGAAACTCCTGGAGGCGCTCCTCGGCTTGCTGAGTCTGCTTTTCGCGGTCCCGCAGCAGTTTGCGGATCCGCTCAGCGAGTTCGCCCCAGACGCCTGATCCGCGAGAAGGCAGCCCGGAAGCATCCTTGCGCAGCACATCGAGAAGCCGCTGAGCACGCCAGGCGTCGAGCACCAGCCAAACGACCGCGCCCAGCCATGCCCCCAGCCAGGCGAAACGCCAGCCGAAGGCCGCAGCCACGCCGCCGCCGACGAGCGAAGCAATCAGGAAAGTCGCGATACGAAACGGCATGCAGGTTCATTATCTCGCCCGGTCTTCACCGGCGAGCCTTCTCAAACCGTAGCCTGGGCCGTGAGCCGGTAGCCTGCGCCGCGCACCGTCTCGACCATCGGCGCGGCCGGGCCGAGCGACTCGCGCAGGCGCTTGACGTGCACATCGACCGTGCGCTCCTCGATGTAGACGTGGTCGCCCCAGACCTTGTCGAGCAACTGCGCGCGGCTGTGCACGCGTTCGGCGTGCTGCATGAGAAAGCCCAGCAGCTTGAATTCGGTCGGACCCACTTTCAGCGGAGTGCCCTGCCAGGTGACGCGGTGCGTGGCCGTGTCGAGCGCGAGTTCGCCGATCTCGACACGTTCCGTCACGACCTCCGGCGCGCGCCGGCGCAACACCGCGCGGATGCGCGCCAGCATCTCCTGCGTCGAAAAAGGCTTCGTGATGTAGTCGTCCGCACCGGCGTCGAGGCCCGCCACCTTGTCGGGCTCGTCGCCGCGCGCAGTCAGCATGAGGATCGGGATTGCCTTGGTGCGCGAATCCTTGCGCCATTGACGGGCCAACTGCAGGCCGCTTTGGCCCGGCAGCATCCAATCCAGGAGCACGAGGTCGGGCAAGAAAGCATCGATCTCGCGCTGCGCCGCGGCGCCGTCTTCGGCCCAGATCGGCTCGAAGCCGTTGTGCCGCAAGTTCACTGCGATCAGTTCGGCGATCGAAGACTCGTCTTCAACGATCAGGATGCGGGGTTTCTTCATGAATCCTCAAATTTTCCATTCGATGGCGATCACTGCAACGCCGACTCGATTTCCTGCATGGAAGTGTGCCGCACGTCCGCGCCCTTGACGATGTAGATGATGAATTCGGCAATGTTCTTCGCGTGGTCGCCGATGCGCTCGATGGCCTTTGCCAGGAACAGCAGGTCCAGGCTCGCGGAAATCGTGCGCGGGTCTTCCATCATGTAGGTGACCAGCTTGCGCACGAAGCCGTCGAATTCCTTGTCGATCAGGTCGTCGTCCTTCAGGATCGACAGCGCTGCGGCGGTGTCCAGCCTTGCAAAGGCGTCGAGCGCCTTACGCAGAAGCCCCGAAGCCAGGTCGGCCGCTATGCGCAGTTCCATCGAAGGCAAGGCGCGTGCCGATCCGCTTTCGATGATCGACTTGACCATGCGGGCGATCTTGTTGGCCTCGTCGCCCACTCGCTCCAGATTGGCGGTTGTCTTCGAAATGGCGATCAAGAGGCGCAGGTCGCGCGCGGTCGGCTGGCGGCGGGCGATGATCGACGACAGATCACGGTCGATCTCGATTTCCATCGCGTTCACGCGGTGCTCTGTCTCCATCACACGGTCGGCCGTTTCAGCGTCGAATTGCTGCAGCGCATACACCGCCTGGTGGATCTGCGCTTCGACCATTCCGCCAAGCTCCATCACGCGGGAGGAGACGGCGTTGAGCTCGCTGTCGAATTGGCTGGAAAGATGCTTTTCGGTCATGTCGGTCTCCTTAGCCGAAGCGGCCCGTGATGTAGTCTTCCGTCTCTTTGCGCTTCGGCTTGAAGAAGAGTTCTTCGGTCGCTCCGAACTCGATCAGGTCGCCGAGGTACATGTAGGCGGTGTAGTCGCTGCAGCGAGCAGCCTGCTGCATGTTGTGGGTCACGATGACAACGGTGTACTCGCTTTTCAGCTCGGCGATCAACTCTTCGATCTTGGCCGTGGAAATCGGGTCGAGCGCCGAGCACGGCTCGTCCAGCAATAGCACTTCGGGCTTGATGGCGATGCCGCGCGCGATGCAAAGGCGCTGCTGCTGGCCGCCTGAAAGGCCCGAGCCGCTCTGCTGGAGCTTGTCGCGCACTTCGGTCCACAGGGCGGCCTTCTTGAGCGCCCACTCCACCCGATCGTCCATCTCGGAAGCGCTGAGGTTCTCGAACAGCTTCACGCCGAACGCGATGTTGTCGTAGATCGACATCGGGAAAGGTGTCGGCTTCTGGAACACCATGCCGACCTTGGCGCGGATCAGGGCGACGTCCTGTTTCGACGTCAGCAGGTTTTCACCGTCCAAGGCGATGGTGCCTTCCGCGCGCTGTTCGGGGTAAAGCTCGAACATCCGGTTGAAGGTGCGGAGCAAGGTCGATTTGCCGCAGCCTGAAGGTCCGATGAAGGCCGTGACCTTGTTCTCCGGGATTTCGAGGTTGATGCCCTTGAGCGCGTGGAACTTGCCGTAATAGAAGTTCAGGTCCTTGACCGAGATCTTCGCGCGGGTCGGTTGAGCGATGGTGGTTGACATGGTGTTCAGAGCTTGTTTCGCGTGAGAACGCGCGCGAGGATATTGAGGGCGAGGACCGCGACGGTGATCAGGAACACGCCGGCCCAGGCCAGGTGCTGCCAGTTCTCGTACGGGCTCATCGCGAACTTGAAGATCGTCACCGGCAGGCTCGCCATGGGCTGACGCATGTCCGCCGTCCAGAACTGGTTGCTGAGCGCGGTGAAAAGCAGCGGCGCGGTTTCGCCGGCAATGCGCGCCACTGCCAGAAGCACGCCCGTTACCACGCCGGCTCGCGCTGCGCGCAAAGTGATGCTCAGGATGACCTTCCACTTCGGTGTGCCGAGCGCATAGGCCGCTTCGCGCAAACCAGGCGGCACGAGTTGCAGCATGTTTTCGGTCGTGCGGATCACGACCGGAATCACGATCAACGCCAGGGCCAACGCACCGGCCAAGCCTGAGAACGACTTCAAGTACGCCACGACGATCGCATAGACGAACAGGCCGATGACGATCGACGGCGCCGACAGCAGGATGTCGTTGACGAAGCGCACCACGCTCGAGAGCCACCCCTTGGGGTTGTATTCGGCAAGGTAAATGCCCGCCATGATCCCGATCGGCGTACCGATGAAAGTGGCAACCCCCACCATCGCAAGCGAACCGAAGATGGCGTTGGCAATGCCTCCCTCTTCGTTGGGTGGCGGCGTTATTTCGGTCAGCGCGCTCAAAGTGAGGCCACCGATGCCCAGGCGCAGGGTCTCCCACAGAATCCAGACGAGCCAGAAGACCCCGAAAGCCATCGCAGCCAATGACAGCGTCAGCGCGACGATGTTCACCCGCTTTCGGCCGGCGAACTTGGCCGCGCGCGTTTCCTGGAGTGTCTTGGCGCTCAGCAGACGTTCAGCCGTGGTCATGATTTGGTTCCTTCGCTCTTGCGCATCTGCTGGAGCAGCAGCTTGGACAGCGACAGCACGACGAAGGTGATGAAGAAAAGCACCAGGCCGAGATACATCAGCGAAGCCTGGTGCAAGCCAGCCCCCGCCTCTGCAAACTCATTGGCAAGCACCGAAGTGATGCTGTTGGCCGCCTCGAAGACCGAGAGTGAGTTGAGTTGGTTGGTGTTGCCGATCACGAACGTGACGGCCATGGTCTCGCCCAAGGCACGGCCGAGGCCGAGCATGATGCCCCCGACGACACCGGCCTTGGTGTAAGGCAGCACGACCTTCGACACCACTTCCCAGGTGGTCGAACCGAGCCCGTAGGCGGATTCCTTGAGCAGCGGCGGCGTCACTTCGAATACGTCCCGCATCACCGAAGCAATGAACGGAATGATCATGATCGCCAGGATGATGCCGGCCGACAGAATGCCGATGCCTACCGGCGGCCCCGACACCAGTGCGCCCAGGTAAGGAACGCCCGCAAAGAGCTTCTGCAGCGGCTGCTGCACGAAGGTGGAAAGAATCGGCCCGAAGACCAGCAAGCCCCACATGCCGTAGACGATCGAAGGCACCGCCGCGAGCAATTCGATGGCGGTGCCCAGCGGGCGCTTCAGCCAGGACGGGGACATTTCGGTCAGGAACAGCGCGATGCCGAAGCTCACCGGCACCGCGATGACCAACGCGATGGCGGAGGTCGCGAGCGTCCCGTAGATCATCACGAGGCCGCCGTACTGGTCCTGCACCGGATCCCAGACGCTGCTCGTGAGAAACCCGAGCCCGAACTTCGAGATGGCCGGCCAGGCGCCGACCAGCAGCGAAAGCAGGATGCCGATCAGCATCGCGAGCGTGAGCAGCGCGGCGCCCTTGGCGGCCATGCCGAACAGGCGATCGGTGGTGGCGCCGC
Organism: Variovorax sp. 10N420; assembly: GCF_056394705.1. Taxonomy (NCBI): domain Bacteria; kingdom Pseudomonadati; phylum Pseudomonadota; class Betaproteobacteria; order Burkholderiales; family Comamonadaceae; genus Variovorax; species Variovorax sp. 10N420. Next base: position 162,271 of record NZ_JBFTIJ010000006.1, read on the forward strand.
TGCGTGGCCGCTTGGCCGGCGGCGGACTTGCCGTGACGCGGGCACGCTCGGCTGAGCGATCGAGCGGGCTGGCGCTTGCGGGGAATGTGGTTGACACGGTTCGCTCCGAATGGGGCGCGCGATCAAGCGGAGTGCTCATGCGCGCGCCGTCGTGTCTTGCTTACTTGAAAGCGACGGGCTTGCCCGACGCGTCCTTGATGTCGCCCCAGGCGCTGGAGATGACGCCCTTGACCTTGTCGGGCATCGGCACGTAGTCGAGATCCGCAGCGGTCTTGTCGCCAGTCTTGTAGGCCCAGTCGAAGAACTTGAGCGTCGTGGCGGCTTGCACGGGCTTGTCCTGCGTCTTGTGCATCAGGATGAAGGTCGCGCCGGTGATGGGCCACGAATCCTTGCCCGGCTGGTCGGTCAGCACCTGGTAGAAGGTCTTCGACCAGTCCGCGCCTGCCGCGGCGGCCTTGAATGCCGAATCGTCCGGCGACACGAAGGCGCCGTCCTTGTTCTGCATCAGCGCGTAGTTCATCTTGTTCTGCTTGACGTACGCATATTCGACATAGCCGATCGAGTTCGGCAGGCGGTTCACGAAGGCTGCGACACCTTCGTTGCCCTTGCCGCCCGCACCGTTGGGCCAATTGACTGCCGTGCCGTCGCCGACCTTGGCCTTCCACTCGGGATTGGCTTTGCTCAGGTAGTTGGTGAACAGGAACGTCGTACCCGAACCGTCGGCGCGGCGCACCGTGGCAATCGGTGCATCGGGCAGCGCCAGGCTGGGGTTCAGCGCCTTCACGGCCGGATCGTTCCACTTGGTGATCTTGCCCAGGTAGATGTCGCCGAGAACCTGTCCGCTGAGCTTGAGTTCGCCCGGCTTGATGCCCTGGATGTTGATCACCGGGACCACACCGCCGATGACGGTCGGGAACTGCATCAGCCCTTTGGTCTTGAGCTCATCGTCCGAAAGGGGCATGTCCGATGCGCCGAAATCGACCGTCTTCGCATCGATCTGCTTGATGCCCGCGCCAGAACCCACGGACTGGTAGTTGATTTTGGCCCCCGTGGCCTTGTTGAAGTCGGAGGCCCACTTTGAATACAGCGGCGCCGGGAAGCTGGCGCCGGCACCGGTGGCCTCGTCCGCAAAGGCGGAAACATGGAAGAACGCCGAGGCCAGGAGGCCGACAGCTGCGAATTTGAACGTCGTTTTCATGATGCTTCCTTTAGCTGCATAGAAACCCTTCAGAGGGCTTGGGACGGACTCTAGAAAGCTTCTGTGACAGTGCGATGACATCTGCCCACAGAGGGGAAAATGCCCCGATGCGCCGGACTCGGAATGACGTTGTCACACAACCGTCATGCGCCGCACCTAGCCTGCGGCGCTACGATCAGGCCCCGACATTTCCTCCTCACCATGCAAAACGGAACCCGCCTCGCTGCGGTCGATCTCGGCTCGAACAGCTATCGCCTCGAAATCGGTCGCGTCGATCACGGCCAGATTCACCGGGCCGAATACATCAAGGAGACCGTTCGCCAAGGCAACGGACTCGATTCTTCGCGCAACCTCACGCCCGATGCGATGCAGCGCGGCTGGGATGCGCTGGCGCGCTTCGGCGAACGCCTCGCAGGATTCAAGCGCTCCGAAGTCCGCGCGGTCGCCACGCAGACCCTGCGTGAAGCGCGCAACCGGGACGAGTTCCTGCTGCGCGCGCGCACCATTCTGGGATTCGGCATCGACGTCATCACGGGCCGCGAAGAAGCGCGCCTGATCTACCAAGGCGTGGCGCACATGCTGCCGCACACCGAAGCGACGAACCGCGAGCGCCGTCTGGTCATCGACATCGGCGGCCGTTCCACCGAAATGATCATTGGGCAAGGCCCCAAGGCGGAGGTGATGGAGTCTTATCGCGTCGGCAGCGTGGCCTGGTCGATGAAGCATTTTCCGCAAGGCGTCTTCACGACTTCGGCTTTCAAGGCCGCCGAAGTCGCTGCCAAGGCGGTGCTCGACGACGCGCTATCGACCTATGTGCCGGATCGGTGGGACGTGGCCTATGGCGCGTCCGGAACGATCGGCGCGGTGGGCGACGTGCTGGCGGTTGCCGGCAACGAGCCGGGCCTGATCACTCGCGAGGGCCTGGATTGGCTCCTCGACCGCCTGCTGAAGGCCGGCAGTGCCGACCGCCTGCGCATCGAAGGCATGCGGGAAGATCGCAAGGCGGTGATCGGCGGCGGCGTGAGCGTGCTTCGCGCGGTATTCGATCTGCTGGAAATCGACGAGATGAGAGTCGCCCAAGGCGCACTGCGCCACGGCGTGCTCTACGAATTGCTCGAGCGCGACGACACGGTTGCCGACCTGCGCGTCGGCACGGTGGCCCGGCTGGCAACCCGCTTCGCCGTGGATGGAGCGCAGGTCAAGCGCGTCGGCGAAACGGCCGCGACGCTGTTTCTGCAGCTGGATCCGAGCGCCCGGGGCGCCGACACCGCAAGCCGCGCCGGCCGCTCGCTGCGAAAACTGAGCTGGGCCGCGCAGTTGCACGAGATCGGCACCCACATCTCGCACAGCGAATACCACAAGCACGGCGCATACATCCTCGACAACGCCGATGCGCCGGGTTTTGCCGTCAACGAGATGCACTGGCTGAGCCAACTGGTGCTCGGCCACCGGGGCAAGCTGCGCAAGCTCGAAACCGTGCTGGACGACCCCACCTTCGTGCTGCAACTGCTGGCGCTGCGGGTGGCCGTGATCCTTTGCCATGCCCGGCGAGATCCCGACCTCGCCGGACTGCGCATCTCGCGGCGCGACGAGAAGATCTTCACGATCGCCTGCCGCTCGCAGTGGGTCGAACTCTATCCGCAATCCGCGCATCTGCTGCGCGAAGAGGTACTGGCCTGGCAGAAGACCAACTGGCGGGTCGAGCTCGCCAAGGTCTGAGGTCAGCGGGAGCTCAAAGCAACTCCGGCGCCTGAACCGTGACGACCACGGTCTGCACGTCGCCGTCGCGCTCGCGGGTGCGAATCCACCAAACTGCGCCCTTGCGCACGGGGCAGCTGTCCTGCTGCAGACCCAGCAGCAGCGAGATGGCCTGCCCGAGCGATGGCTGGTGGCCGATCAGGAGCACCACCGACTTGCCGTTCGGCCAACCCGCCACGGAAAGCAGCGCGTCGGGCGTGGTGTCGGGCGCCAGTTCGCCGCGCAGCTTGTACTTGCGGCCGAGCGCCAGCGCCGTCTGCTCGCAGCGGCGCGCCGGGCTGCAGACGATGCGGGTGCCGTCGGGCAATTGGCGATCGAGCCATGCGGCCATGCGCTTGGCCTGTTTTTCGCCTCGCGACGTCAGGGAACGCTGCATGTCGTCGCAGCCCTCCGTCCAATCGTCCGCTTCAGCGTGGCGCCAGAAAATCAGGTCCATGGATCAGTCTCGTAATGCGGCGCGCCGCAGTCCGCGCGACGCGTAGCGGTTCATCAGGGCCGTCTGCGCACCATGCGCTTCAATGGCGCGCGAAGCGCCCTCCTCACCCGGATGGGTGTCCTTGTCGACGCGCCTGTAGACGCCGTCCGAACCCAGGTCCCAGGCATCGCGCCCATCGTGCAGATAGGCCACCAGGCATTCGTCGATGAGACGCTGGCGCAGCACCGGATCAGTCACCGGCCAGGCCAGCTCGACCCGGCGCAGCATGTTGCGATTCATCCAGTCCGCGCTCGACAGGTAAAGCGATTCGTCAAGCGCCTGCCGGAAGTAGAAAACCCGCGAGTGCTCCAGAAAGCGCCCGATGACCGAACGCACGCGGATGTTGTCCGTCACGCCCGGCATGCGGGCCGGCAGCGTGCATGCACCGCGCACGATCAGGTCGATCTTCACGCCCTTCTGCCCCGCGCTGACGAGTGCGGCGATCAGGTCTTCGTCCGTCAGCGCATTCATCTTGGCGACGATGCGCGTCGGCTCGCCGGCTTCCGAGGCCGCACCGAGCGCGTTGATGCGGGCGATGAGATTGCGATGCAGGTCGAAGGGCGCGACCCACATGCGATTGAGCTTCGGCAGGCGGCTCTGGCTGGCCATGTGGACGAAGACCGCTTCCATGTCCGCCGTCAACAAGGGGTCGGCGGTCAGATGGCTGATATCCGTGTAGAGCGCCGCCGTGCGCGGGTTGTAGTTGCCGGTCGAAAGATGGCCGTAGCGGCGCATGTGCTTGCCTTCACGTCGCGTGATCAGCAGCATCTTCGCGTGGGTCTTCAGGCCGACGACGCCGTAGACGACCTGCGCGCCGATCGACTCCAGCATTTCCGCCCAGTTGATGTTCGCCTCTTCATCGAAACGCGCCTTGAGCTCGACGACCACCGTCACTTCCTTGCCACGGCGCACTGCCTCGCGCAGCAGGTCCATCAGCTCGGAGTCGGTGCCCGTGCGGTAGATCGTCTGCTTGATCGCCAGCACCTGCGGGTCCTGAACTGCCTCTCGCAGGAAGGCCAACACGCCCTCGAAGCTCTCGAACGGCTGGTGGATGAGCGCGTCGCCGCGCCGCAGCCTGTCGAAGAAGGACTGTCCCGGCGAAAGCGTGATCGGGTAGGAGGCCTCATAAGGCTGAAACCGCAGCTGCGGCTCGTCGAGCAAGTCGATGAGCTGCGTCAGGCGGGCGAGATTGACCGGCCCGTGCACCCGGTAGAGCGCCTGCGTCGGCAGATTGAACTGCGCCAGCAGGAAGCTCGCCAGCGATTCGGCACAGCTCGATGACACCTCCAGCCGAACGGCCTGACCGTAATGCCGGTGCTGCAAGCCCTGGCGCAGCGCGGTACGCAGGTTCTTGACGTCTTCCTCGTCAACGGCGAGGTCGGAATGGCGCGTCACCCGAAACTGCGAAAACTCCCCAACTTCGCGCCCCGGAAACATGCTCGAAAGATGCGCCCGCACGATGCTCGACAGCGCGATGAACAGCGTCTTTCCGTCAGATACCTTGGCCGGCAGCCGGATGAGGCGCGGCAACACCCGCGGCACCTTCACGATGGCGATCGGGTTCTCGCGACCGAAAGCATCCTTGCCGCTGAGCCGCACGATGAAGTTGAGCGACTTGTTGGCGACTTGCGGAAACGGATGCGCCGGGTCCAACCCGACAGGGATCAGCAGCGGCCGAACTTCGCGCTCGAAATAGTCGCTGACCCACTTGCGCTGGACCGGATTGCGCTCCCCATGCGAGACGATCCGGATGCCTTGGCTCGCAAAGGCAGGAATCAGCTTGTCGTTGTAGAGCGAGTATTGCTGCGCCACCAGCGCATGCGCCGCCTCGGCCAGCCGCTCGAAGGAATCGACGCTGTAGCTGCCCTTGCGCACGCCCGCCACGCTCGCCCCCAGGTGCGGCGCGGCGCGAACTTCGAAAAACTCGTCGAGGTTGGACGAAACGATGCAGAGATAACGCAGCCGCTCTATCAGCGGCACCTCGGGGCGCTGCGCCCAATCGAGCACCCGTTCATTGAAAGCCAGGATGCTGTGGTCGCGGTCGAGCAGCGTCAGTGCCGGCTTGCCGGCGACAGCCAGACTGTCGACGGTTTCGGGCGGCGTGGATAAAAATTCTGGTACGACCGGCACGGACTCAACCATAAGCCAAAACATGACAGTTTCCACGTCCATCGTGACAGTTGCATGACAACGGCGTGACGGCCTCGTCGCCCTTTGTGTCGCCCTTGGTATCAATGGCCGAGAAAGTGCTTTCGATAGCGTGCAGGCAGATCGTCGATGCGCATCAGCATCGGCAAATCGGCCGTGTTGAAGTCCGGGTCCCAGGCCGGTGGCCCGAGAACCTTGGCCCCCAGCCGAAGGTAGCCTTTGATCAGGGCCGGCGGCTCGATGTCCAGGGCGCTGTCGAGCCGATGCACCGGCAGCGGCAGCCGCGGCTGGACGTGGTACTGGATCGGCGCCATGTGGGTTGCCGAAAGCTGGCGCCAAATGCTGGCGGCCGCATCGCCGCTGGTCACACCGTGATGGCACATCGGGATGCTGGCGCAGCCGATCATCGTGTCCAGCTTGTTGCGCTTCATGAAAGCAGCCAGTGCGCCCCACAGCGCCAGAATCACTCCGCCTTGACGATGGTCCGCATGCACGCAGCTTCGGCCCAGCTCGACCATGCGCTCGCGCAAGTCACGCAGGCGAGTCAGATCGAATTCAGTGTCGCTGTAGGTGCTGCCGACACGCTTCGCCTGCGCGGGCGTAAGCACGCGATAGGTGCCGATGACGCGGCCAGTCGCGTCGTCTCGGACCAGAAGATGCTCGCAAAAGTCGTCGAACAGGTCGATGTCGTGGTTTTCGATCGGCGTCGCCAGGCGCGCGCCCATTTCGCCTGCAAAGACTTCGAAGCGCAGGCGCTGCGCTGCACGGACGTCGTCCTGGTGGCGCGCCCAGCTCACGCTGATGCCGCCGGCCAAAGGCTCTGGCGCCGCCGGCACCTGCGATGTTTTGGGCACAAGTATTGCTGCTGGACGCTGAGTCGCACCCGAGCCCGGCCAGAAAGCAGGACGCAAACCCAGTTGCGAGAACGGAAACGTCGGTGTGGGCAGTTCTTTCATTCGGGTCCCTTTCTGCAGACGGAGTCTCGGGACATGAAGTGAAACAAGCATGTCAGTCGGGTGGCATTTGCGTGACGCGCGCGAAGCCTCGCGCTTCATCGTTTAATGCCGAAGATTCGCCAACGGAGATTTCATGGCCAACGAAACCAGGGTGGAGGTCGAAACCCGCCGCCATCAGATGTTCCCCAAGCTGAGCGCGCAGGACATCTCACGCATCAGGCGCTTCGGGAGCGTCCGTCATTACCACGCCGGCGCCTGTCTCTTCACGGCCGGGGAACCCGGACCCGGCATGTTCGTCGTGCTCGAAGGCGTGGTGGCGATCAGCCAGCGCGACGGGCTCGGGCATGTCGTGCCGATCGAACGCCAAGGGCCAGGCCAGTTCCTCGCCGAAGTCGCGCAGCTTTCGGGCCGGCCGGCGCTGGTCGACGGGCACGCCGAAGGCGAAGTCGAAACGCTGCTGGTGCCGCCGGAGCAATTGCGCGCCCTCATCATTGCCGAGGCCGATCTCGGCGAAAGGCTGGTCCGCGCCATGATCCTGCGGCGCGTGGCGCTCATCGAATCGGGCGCCAGCGGCCCTGTGCTGATCGGCCCGCCGCAATCGGCCGAGGTGATGCGAATCCAGAACTTCCTCAGTCGCAACGGGCATCCCTACCATGTCGTCGACGCCACGCAAGACGCCGACGCCGCCGCGCTGCTCGAGCAGTACGGCGAGGTCGATCTGCTGGTTGTGTGCCCGAACGGGTCCGTCATGGCCAATCCGACCGAGAACGCGCTGGCGCGCTGTCTCGGCATGGTCGACTCCATCGAGCACGAAGATCTTTTCGATGTGCTGGTGGTCGGCGCCGGACCGGCGGGCCTGGCAACCGCCGTCTACGCCGCATCGGAAGGCTTGCGCGTCATCGTCGTCGACTGCCGCTTCTTCGGCGGCCAGGCAGGCGCCAGCGCCCGTATTGAAAACTACCTCGGCTTTCCGACCGGCATCTCCGGAGGCGCCCTTGCCGGCCGCGCCTACGTGCAGGCGCAGAAGTTCGGCGTCGAGATGCTGATTCCGGCGCAGGTCGCCTCGCTCGATTGCAGCCGGGCCGAGTCGGACGGCGAAGTCTCCGTGCAGCTGGTCGACGGGCGCAAGCTCCGGTGCAGGACTCTGGTGATTGCCAGCGGCGCGCGTTATCGCCGCCCCGAAGTGCCGCGGCTGGCCGAATTTGAGGGGCGCGGCATCTGGTACTGGGCGTCGGCGCTGGAGGCCAAGCTCTGCGCGCATCAGGAGGTCGCCTTGGTTGGCGGCGGCAATTCTGCAGGGCAGGCGGCGGTATTTCTTTCGCAACACGCGGCCAAGGTCAACGTGCTGGTGCGCGGGCCCTCGCTCGCGGCAACCATGTCGCGCTACCTGATCGATCGTATCGAAGCGACACCCAACATCGAGCTTCATCCGCATACCGAACTCGTGGAGTTGCAAGGCGAGCCATCGACCGGCCTGAACGGCGCCACATGGCGCGACCGCCGCAGCGGCAATCAGCATGACTGCCCCGCGCGCAATATCTTTCTCTTCATCGGCGCCGTGCCCGAGACGGATTGGCTCGAAGGCTGCGGCGTCGCGCTCGACAAGCACGGCTTCGTGCTGACCGGGCCGAAGGCGCGCGGCGGCTTTCCGGCGAAAGTCGCGGCACCGCTCGAATCGAGCGTGCCGGGCGTCTTCGCGGTTGGCGACGTGCGCTCGGGCTCCGTCAAGCGCGTCGGCGGTGCAATCGGCGAAGGCGCGGCAGTGGTCGCACTCATCCATCAACACCTTGCGTCATCGACTCAACCTTGAGGAAGCACCCGATGTCCAGCATCCGTCCTTGTTCCCACGTGCCCGACACGATCGTTCCGCCCAAGTCGGCCGGATGCGAGGAATGCCTCGCCATGGGCGACCAGTGGGTTCATCTGCGCCTTTGCGTCCACTGCGGCCACGTAGGCTGCTGCGACTCGTCCAAGAACCGGCACGCGACGCGGCACTACAAGGCGACCGGACATCCGGTGGTCGCATCGCTCGAGCGCGGCGAAGACTGGATGTGGTGCTACGCGCACGAAGCGCAGGTGGGCTGATCCCTCTGGCGCCCGCCCTGCCTGCCCCTGCCCTGCACGAAAGGCCGGCAAAAGCTATGCTGGCCGGCCTTGTCACCACATCTGGATCCAGAGACATGCCCCAAGCACCCATCGACGCCTATTCCTGGGCCACGCCCAACGGCCACAAGATTCACATCATGTTGGAGGAATGCGGCCTCCCTTATCGCGCACACCCGGTCAATATCGGCAAAGGCGATCAGTTCGATCCCGCATTCCTGAAGATCAGCCCCAACAACAAGATCCCGGCCATCACGGACCCCGAGGGCCCGGACGGCAAACCGATCTCGCTCTTCGAGTCGGGTGCGATCCTCGTCTACCTTGCGGGCAAGACCGGCAAGTTCCTGCCGACCGATGTTCGCGGCCGGTATGCGGTGCTCGAGTGGCTGATGTTCCAGATGGGCAGCGTCGGCCCGATGCTCGGCCAGGCTCATCACTTTCGCAACTACGCACCCGAGAAGATCGGCTATGCGATCGACCGCTATTCGAACGAAGCCAAGCGCATCTACGGCGTGATAGACAAACAGCTTTCGGCCAACGAGTTCATTGCCGGCGAGACCTACTCGATCGCCGACATCGCGATCTTTCCCTGGTTGCGCAGCTGGGAAAACCAAGGCATCGTGCTCACCGAGTATCCGCACCTCAAGCAGTGGTTTGACGGCGTCGCGGCCCGGCCCGCAGTGCAACGCGGCGTCAAGGTGCTCGCAGACCTGCGCACGCCGATCACAGGCGACAAGGAACGGGAAATCCTGTTCGGCAAATCGCAATATCAACGTCGCTGACCGCAAAAAAGCAAAAGGCGCTTTTCGTCAGGTTAGAATCGCGGGCTTGTCGGGGTGTAGCGCAGCCTGGTAGCGCATCTGGTTTGGGACCAGAGGGTCGAAGGTTCGAATCCTTTCGCCCCGACCATCCATCGTGAACGGGGACAACGGCCAATGCCGTTGTCCCCGTTGTCATTTGAGCGCCCTGCAAGCTCAGCCCGCTCTCCCACCCGACTCCAGATGCTCCCGCACGGCGCTCACGTGGTTGCCGACTTTGGACAAGGCGCTCTGCAGCGCCTCCTCGCTGCAGTGCAATTGCCCGCACCAGTACCTGATCTCGACCCGGTCGTCAGTGTTGATGCGACCTGGATCCAGCGGCTTGAAATTGCTCAGATCGTCCGACATTTGGCCTCCCGAATGCGGTTTCCGGCTGATTCTTATAGGCCTGTGCGAACCGCTTTGCAAGCGCCCTTCAGCCGTGCGCCAGCAACATCTTCATGAAAGCAATACCGTTGCGCTGGCCTTTGTCTTCGTCGCAGTTGTTGAAGATCAAATGCGTGTTGCGCACTTTGTAGGCCAGCCGAATGACCTCGACCATGATTTCGCGCAGTTCCTGATCCGGGTAGTCGTAGTCGAAACGCTCCGCAGCGGAGCTTGCGCCCTTGGTGTTGTAGGTGTCGACGTTGCGGCCGTGCAACCGCACGAGCGCGTAGTCCGGGTTCGTGGTCTCGGCCAGCAAAGGAACGCTGTTCGCAAAGCCCTGAGGCCCATCCACCACGGTGTGAACAGCGCGCAATTCACGCAGAAAGGCCATCGTGTCCGCGCGATTCGATTCATCGAACCATGAAGCATGGCGAAACTCGACGCCGACCGTGTGCCCATCCATCTGTTCGACGCAATGCTCGACATGCGCATAGCCCTCCCGGTTGCACATCAGCCAGGGCGGGAACTGGAAGTGAACCAGACCCAGCTTGCCGGCCGCCTTGAGCGGCGCGATGGCATCGATGAACCGCCTCCACAACTCGGTTCGGATCTCCGGCGGCGTGGTGCGGTAGTAGAGCGTCTTGGTCGAGCCCAATGCCTCCTTGATGTCCTTGTGCAGCACCTTCGGGTCGGTCTGGTGGCCGGTGAAGAGCCGGAACGCCTTCACATTGAAGACGAAGTTCTCGGGCGTGCGTTCGGCCCAATTGAACACAGTCATCGGCGCAGGAATGCCGTAATAGCTGCTGTCCACTTCCACCAGCGGAAAGATGGACGAATAGAAGCGCAGGCGCGCCTCGGGTGTCTTCACTTCCTTTGGATAGAAGCGCCCACAGTCGATCAGCGTCTTGTCAGTCCATGAAGCGGTGCCGACAAGAATGGCCATGACTTTGCCTATGCCCTTGCTGCGCCGCTAGCGGCACTCGCAGACCGCGCCGCGCGTGCACATGCTCGCGGTCGTGGCGCCCGCCCTGCAGCTCGCCCTGGGGCTGGCGCCGGCCGGACACGAGATGTTGCAGCCCAGGCAAGCGCCCGCGACCGGCGCCTCGCAGTAGCTGCCCACCTGCGGATCGTTCATGGCGGTGCCTGACACTTTTCCGAATTGAGCACAGCCGGACAACAGCACGGCCGCAAGGATCAAGGCGAACTTCATTCAAAACTCCAGAACATCGAACACTCGCGCGGGCGAAAACTCTCTCGCAGGGTAGCCAGCGGAACGGAACGGAAAAAAGGGAGTATCGGCCAAAGTCCAGCCCGCGCGCACGCCGTCGCTGACGCACTCACAATTCAGGCTTTTCGATCGCATCGGAGCTGACATGGATCTTCAACTGGCTGGCAAACATGTGCTCATCACCGGCGGTAGCCGGGGCATCGGCCTGGCGTGTGCTTTGGCGTTCCTGCAAGAAGGCGCCCGCGTGAGCCTGTCCGGACGGACGCAGGCACATCTCGATACCGCGCTGGCAAAAATGGGTTCGGCGGGGCACAAAATGAGCGGCTATTGCGCAGACCTCACGGACGCGCGCGCGGCTTTGCAGATGGTGGAAGCAGCGCAGGTCGGATCGGGCCCGATCGACATCCTGGTCAACTCCGCCGGGGCGGCACGGCGGACCCCTTTCGACGAATTGCAGCCGCAGACGTGGCACGACGCCATGCAGGCGAAGTTTTTTACCTATGTGAACGTGATGGATCCGGTCATCAAGCGGATGGGCGAGCGCGGTTCCGGCTCCATCGTGAATGTGATCGGCATGGGCGGCAAGGTCGCCTCGCCCACTCATCTCGCGGGCGGCGCGGCCAACGCTGCGTTGATGCTCGCAACCGCCGGCCTTGCTGCCGCCTACGGGCCGCGGGGCGTTCGCGTGAACGCCGTGAATCCGGCGCTGACCCTGACCGATCGGATGGCCGAAGGCATTGCGGCCGATGCGCGCCTGCGAAAGGTCACGGAAGCCGAAGTGCTGCGCGACGCCGAGGCTCGCATGCCGCTCGGCCGGCTCGCCAAGCCGGAGGACATTGCCAACGCGGTCGTCTTTCTCGCATCGCCGAGCGCAGGCTATGTCTCTGGCGCCATCCTGTCGATGGATGGGGCCGCCGTGCCGATGGTGGTTTGAGTTTCGAGCGACCGGGGAGACTCGGGAAAGTGCGGGGTCGATCGGCACCGTAAAATCCCGGCCACATATTCACTGCCCGTAGCTCAGTTGGATAGAGCACCTGCCTTCTAAGCAGGTTGTCGGGGGTTCGATCCCCTCCGGGCAGGCCATATCACGGTCTACATTCCTCGAGTCCGCAAAGCGTTGCGTCGGCTCAGCACCGCGCTCAGGTTTTCGGCATCAACTTTTCAACCACTTGGTCGATGCTGAAACTCGCGGCACGCGCACGTGGCGGAAACTCCTTGAAGGTCTCCAGCCACTTGGCAAGCAGCGGGGGTGCCGCGTATTGCAGAGGAACGTTTTCGACGAACCAATCGTTGTACTTGAAGCTTTCCTCTCCACGCTCGAACGGATCGGCCCGCAGGTCGAAGAATTTCGGAATCCGCATCTGCGATAGCGGCTCGCGCCAGACAGCGAGTCCCGTGCTGCGCTGCTCGGCAAAGACGATCTTGAAGCGCCCCATCCGCATCGCCATCATGTCGCCGTCGTCGCTCCAATAGAGAAACCCTTCGCGTGGGCACTTTTCCTCCTTGCCCGACAAGAAGGGCATCAGGTTGTAGCCGTCGAGATGGACTTTGTAGGTTTTCTCGCCGATCTGGTAGCCCTTCTTCACCTTGGCTGGCAGATCGGGTTCGCCGTTGGCCGCCGCGAATGTGGGTATGAAATCCTGCAGCGAGCAGATGTCGTTGATGACCCGTCCGGGCTCAATGACGCCCGGCCAGCGCATCACGCAGGGGATGCGCCACCCACCCTCCCAGTTGGTGTCCTTTTCGCCGCGAAACGGCGTGGCGCCACCGTCGGGCCACGACAGCACTTCGGCGCCGTTGTCGGTGGTGAAGACGACGATGGTGTTGTCGGCGACGCCGAGGTCATCGAGCTTCTGCAGCAGTTCCCCAACGTAGCCGTCGAGCTCGACCATGCCGTCGGGATAGAGTCCGATGCCGGTCTTGCCACGCGACGATTCCTTCAGGTGCGTGAAGACGTGCATGCGCGTGGGATTGAAGTAGCAGAACCACGGCGCGCCTTCCTTCGTCTTGCGATCCATGAAGTCCAATGCGGCGCCGATGAACTCCTCGTCCACGGTTTCCATGCGCTTGCGCGTGAGCGGGCCGGTGTTCTCGATGACCTGCTTGCCGACTTTGCCAAACTGCTCGTCGACGGTCGCATCATCCTTGTCCGTCGCCTTGCACTTCATCACGCCGCGTGGACCGTACTTCTTCCGGAAGGCAGGGTCCTTCGGATAGTTCTCGTACTCCGGCTCCTCTTCAGCGTTCAGGTGGTACAGGTTGCCAAAGAACTCGTCGAAGCCATGCACCGTCGGCAGGTGCTCGTTGCGGTCGCCCAGATGGTTCTTGCCGAACTGCCCAGTGGCATAGCCAAAGCCCTTCAGGAACTCGGCAATGGACGGGTCCTCCGCACTGAGGCCCAACGTGGCACCGGGAGTTCCCACCTTCGTGAGGCCGGTGCGGATCGGCGCCTGCCCGGTGATGAACGCGGCGCGTCCTGCTGTGCAACTCTGCTGTCCGTAGAAGTCGGTGAACAAGGCCCCCTGTCGGGCGATCCTGTCGATGTTCGGCGTCCGATACCCCATGACGCCGAGGTTGTAGGCGCTGACATTGAACCAGCCGATGTCGTCGGCCATGATGAAAAGAATGTTCGGCTTGCTTGCGGTGGACATGGATTCTCCTTCGGCAGTAGGAAACACGTGTGGAATCGGCGACCCACATCTTCCGCCGACAGAGCGCCCAACGAAATTGCACCTTTGTGCATCGCTTGTTGCACCTCTACGCCCGCCAGCACAAACCAATCCCCGGCATCCGCACCGGCGACGTGCGCAACACCAGCGTCACCAACGTGGACGTGAGCAACGTCCCAGCCAGCTGCGTGCCTGTGAACGGGGGGCTGATCTATGGCAGTGCGGAGCGCTGACAGCGACGCGCTGGTGTGGACCGGCGCTATTGCCTCACATACCAATCATCAAAACCAGAGATTTCCTCGAGTTTCCGTGTGTATCCGTTGCGACTTAAAAGGGTAAAGATCTTCTCGCGAGCGGGCGTGTAGTTGTGCTCGCAAGTGATCACCTTGAACGAATGTTTCCCGAAATCGAACGCGCTCAAGATTTCGTACTCACTGCCTTCCGTATCTATCGACAAATAGTCGATGTCCTGCGGTGCGTGGTGCCTGTCGAGCATATCGTCCAGCGAGATGGTCTTCACCAGGTAACGACTGCCTGACTGCCGGTCGTGCGCGTCGCCGCTTGCCACCGATGCGACGGTCGATAGTTCCGCATCGTCGACTTCGTTGAATTCGAGGCTCAGTCCCGATTTCGACCACACGCACTCGTGTTCAATCGCGGCGGTCCTGTTTCGCGAAAGCTGGCTATGCCAGGAGTGCGCTGGCTCGGCAAGGATGCCGGACCAGCCGAACTCCTTTTCCATCAAGTGCGTGTTGCTCAGGCCGACGCCGTCAGTGGCGCCGAACTCAACGAAGGACCCGCCTCGCTTGAATTGAAGTTCCGAAAGCACGAAAAGATCTTGCCGAAGCTGACTTTTCGACAGCGGGAAGTTTTGCAGTATGGCCGCTGCGCAGCTTGAGTCGGACATGGTCATGAGGAACTTCATGTCAGCATCCGTCTTCAGCATGTGATCCAGGCTGGCCGCCTTCACCAGAGCAAGATCGAATTTTCGAAGAACGCTCTTCAGGGCTTGTTTCGGTTCGATCATTGTTCTTAACAGTGGTCCACTGAATTTGTGAAAGCCGGCGCCAAGGTGCGCCCGCACTTTAGCGCGCCACCGCTTCCTCGGCAATCCACGTTCGCCCGTCAGCATGGGATGCTCGGGCTCGGGCGAGGGGGTTGACCGTCAGCGCCCGGCTCAAAGACTTTGCCCGTCTCTCTCGGCCTGCGCCCTGATCATCTGCTGCAGCACTGCCATCAGCGCGGCGCCTGTCAGGCCGAACATCAATACGCCGTTTGCGGCCTCCAGTGGGCCGAGCAGCTTCCAGGGCTTCGTCATCACGACATCGCCATAGCCGAGCGAGCTGAAGTTAACTGCCGAGTGGTACACCGCCTCATACAACTCGCTGAACTCGCCCAGCATCATGAACAGAAATCCCCAAATCATGATCTGAAGGAAATTGCCAAGCACCAGCACGACCATCACGACGAGAAGCGAGCGGATCTGCACAAACGGTCCCGCGATGACCGCGTGATGAATTGCCCTGCCAGAGTAGTAACGAACGCTCCAGAACGTGAAGCTCGCCTGCAGCACCAGGCAAAACAGGATGGTCGGTAGCCCGACCGCCAGGTTCCTCAGCACGTCGTGCCCTGCACCACGGGAATCAAGGCAAGTTCGGCAAATCCGCCTCCACGACGACGACGTTGGGGTCCGTCGCCACCCACCGCATGAGGATCTGATAGCCAAGGCTCAACGCGGTCGCGCCGATGAACATGCCGAGAATGCCGGCGCCGGCCAGCCCGCCCAATGCACCCAGCAGCACCACCGGCATGGGCGCATCCACGCCCCGGCCCAGCAGGAGAGGCTTGAGCACGTTGTCGAGCATGCCCGCAACAGCCAATAGCACCGAGTAGATGACAGCCGGCATGGTGTCGTAGTTGCCGCTCAGCCAGATGTAGGCAATGACGGGCAGCGTCACCAGCAGCGCCGGCACCTGCGCCACGCCAAGCACCAGGACAACCATTGCGAGCACGCCGGCAAATGGAACGGCGGCGACGATCATCACGATGCCCACCACCATCGCCTGGATGAAGGCTACGCCCACGACGCCCAATGCGACTGCGCGGATGGTCGACGTGGCCAGCGCAGCGAACTCCACGCCCCGCTGGTTGCCAACGATGCGCCCAAGGATCGATCGCGACGCGTCGGCGCCCGACTCCCCGAAGGCCATGATCACCCCCGCGATGACGAACGAGAACATGAATAGAAGCACCGTGCCCGCGATGCTCGCCACCATCTCCAGTGCCTTGGAGGCCAGCTCGCCAAGCTGCGGCTGCATTCTCTGGACGACCGACGGCAAGTCGTTGTGTGCCAGCGACCAGGCGCCACTCACCTTCGGCCCGATGACCGGCCAATCCGCGAGTCCTGGCGGCGGCGGCGGAACTGCGAACTTGTTGTCCCGCAGGCGCTCAACGGTCTCGTGCACCGAATCACCCATCGAGCCGAGGACCACCGCCATCGGCACCACGATCAGCGCGATGCCACCCAGCACGACCAAAGTGGCCGCCAGCCCCTGTTTGCCGCCCAGCTTGGCGGCCAATGCCTGATGGCCTGGATAGATCGTCACTGCCAGAATCAGCGCCCAGGCCATCATCGAGATGAAGGGCGCGAAGATCTTGAAACACAACAGCGTCAGTGCGAGGACCAGCCCGGCGCGGATGAACACATCCATCAGCTTTCGGGCGACCCGTGTTTCGAGGACCAGGTCCGGCTTTAAAAGCGTAGTCATGGGTCGACCTTCGAAAGTAGACGACTTCGGAATTCTCCGGCGATGGGTTTTGCTGGACTTGACAACTCTCAAGCGCGAAGCAATCAGCCAGTGGCAGGATGCAGGCTCTGATGCGCCTTGGTGACCTGCCAGTCGAACCGCGACACGAACAACTGCGCTGGACGCTGATCGCGGTGGCGAGCATCGCGCTGGCCTTTCTGGGCGCATGGCTGTTGCTGAGTGCGATTCCGCGCCATATCGTTCTTGCGTCGGGCCTGCCGGACGGCATGTACCACCAGTACGCACAGCGCTACAAGCAGATCCTGGCGCGGGACGGTGTCACCGTCGAAGAACGCATCACTGGAGGCGCCGACGAAAACGAGCGCCTTCTGCGCGATCCGAAGTCGGGGGTGGATGTGGCTTTCGTGCATGGCGGCGTGGTGCGCCCGCACGAGCGCGACGACCTGGTCATGCTCGCCGCGCTGTATTACGAGCCATTGTGGATCTTCTACCGCGACACGGTCGTCCACGAGCACTTCGACGAGCTTCGCCACAGGCGCCTCGCCGTCGGTTCACCGGGCAGCGGGGTGCGGGCCTTCATGGAGCCGCTGCTTGCCGCCAACAACATCACCAGCCTCAACTCCGAACTGGTGCCGCTGGTCAATCTGGAGGCCTTGCGCGCGCTGCAGGCTGGAACGGTAGACGCCGCGTTCCTGATCGGACCCGCGCAGTTTCCGGCCATATGGCAGGCCCTGCACGACCCGGAACTGAAGCTGCTGAGCCTGGGGCGCGCGGAGGCTTATCAGCGCCGCTTTCCCTACATCACCAAACTGACCTTGCCGCCAGGGACCATCGATCTCGAAGAACACATTCCGAAGGAAGAGGTGAAGCTGATCGGCACCAAGGCCATGCTCGTCGCGCGCGACGGTCTCTCGCCGGCGATCATCAACCTGCTGCTGGAGGCCGCGCGCGAGCTGCATGGGAATCAGGGATTTTTCGAGGCCGACGACGAATTTCCGAATACATCGATGGTCGACCTGCCGGTGTCGAGCGATGCGAGCCGCCATCATCGATTCGGCCCGAGCATGCTTCACCGGTACCTGCCCTTTACGGTCGCCGCCTACCTAGAACGCCTGATCGTGCTGCTGTTGCCGGTGATCTTCGTGATTGTTCCATTGACCAATGTCCTGCCGCGACTGATTCGCTGGCGCATGCGCTCGCGCATCTATCGCTGGTATGGAGAGCTGGCACTGCTCGAACGGGATGTCAGGACACGGACCGGCACCCTGCCACTCGACCAGTGGTTGCTCGACCTCGGCCGCATCGAGCAGGCTGCTGCACGCATCCGCGCGCCGTTGAGCTACGCGAGCGAGGCCTACACGCTGCGGGAGCACATCGGCCTGGTGCGGAGCGCCGTGATGGCCAAGGCACGGGGCGCCAGCGGAAACGGCAACGGAAACGGCAACGGCGATGCGCCTGCGCCTTGACAGAGCGCGTCAGGACTTTCGGGCCTCGACACCGCCATCGATGCCGACCGCATGATCTTCCGGGTTGATCCAGAAGTGGGCGACCATCACATCACCATTGGCCATGGGCGTCACATGCATCCGGAACCACCGCAACTCGTCGGGCGAGTGACAGGAGTATTCGCAAGTAAATGTCTTGCGATCCTCGTAGACCACGCCTTCGAGGCCCCGAAGCACCTTCATTGCCGATTCGTCGCTGAGCGAACTGCGCCGACACACCTCCATGTAATTCACGCCCGGACCGACCAAGCTGAAATCAGGCTGTCCGTTGTGGTTTGCGAATTCGCTCCATGCGCGGTTGACAAAACGGATCGTGCCGCGCCGGTCCATGACTGCGACAGTCCCTGCAATCGCATCGATCACGTCCTGCAGCATCTTGTCCGTCGCGCGAGTCAACAGTCTTGGCAGTGCCTGGGCGTCGTCGAAGTCGCTACGCGGTCCGTCTCCATTCATTGCCCCTTTCAACGGGGCACCGTGGTCCAGCAACCCCGGAGCACCTGCACATGGAACCAGCACATCGAGCACGGTGCCTCCTTCCGGCCCGCGGTCGATCCGCACGACACCACCGTGGGCACGAATCCGTTCGCGAATGCCCAGGATTCCGAAAGACCCGTGCTTATGCATGTCCCCTGCATCCAGTCCGCATCCGTTGTCGCTGATCTGCAGCGAGATCGACTCGGGAGTCGCACTTCCGAGCCGGATCTGAACTTCGCTCGCGTGCGAATGCTTGGCCACGTTGTTGAGCGCTTCCTGGGCGACGCGATAGAGGCAAATGGCAATCGGCTGCGCTTCGACCCATTCGCTTGAAATGACTTCCTCGGGCGCATCGACGCTGCACGCAATGCCGGTCTGTTGACCGAATTGCGCAGCCATGGCCTCCAGCGCAGGCACCAGGCCCAGGTCTTCGAGCATCGGCGGACGGAGGTCGTTGACGATACGCCGCGTCGAAACGACTGCTCTTTCTGCGAGACGATCGACATTGCCAAGGAGGAGCGGCAACTGCGGCGCATCCTCTCCCAAGCGCTCGGCAATGAAATGCAGATCCATGCGGATCGCGGACAAGGTCTGTTGCAGATCGTCGTGCAGTTCTCGTGCGATGCGCTTGCGCTCCTCTTCCTGCACCCGGTCGCGTGAGGCAATAAGCCGTTGCAGCGCCAAATGCGACGACGCAAGGTCGGCTTGCACCTCTCTCATCTCAGTCACATTGCGAACCGTCACCACGGCGCCCGCAATCGCGCCGCCTTCGGAGCAAATCGGCGCGAAGCTGTAGCTGCCGATCAATGACGCGCCTGAATCCAGGCGTCTCAACCGGTATTCGACATTGGTCGCCGTTTCTCCTCGCAGCGCCCTCGACAGCGGCCATTCTTCACGTGTCGACGGTTCGCCGTCGAGCATGAACAATTCAAGCCTCTTGAGGTATTCCGCCAGGCCGCGTCGGCAAGCGGCTTTGTCGGCAAAGCCGTGCAAGGATGCGAAGGCGTCGTTGAACTCGATGATTCGCCCTTGCGCGTCAGAGATATAGACGGCATCGCTCATGCTCGTCAGCGCCGCCTGAAGCTTCCAGGCGCTCTCGCGAAGGTCTTGCTCACTCAGCGCCTTGGCATCCATCACCCGATTGAGTTCTTGCGCCACCGCCCTGATTTCCGGCGGCCCGATGAGGCTGGCCCGAGTGGCTTCCTTGCCGGCTGCGATCAAGGTGGCGGTTTCCTTCAGGTGAGCGATGGGATCCACGATGCCGGCGCCCAGCCGCCACGCGAAGGCAAGTGCGAAGAGGCACAAACCGAGGGCGATCACGATCGCCAGCACGGCCGAACTCGGCTCCTCCGCGATCTCGGCCTTGATGAGCCAAGTCACGAGCACCGCGAGAGGAAGCAGCGCGCCCGCCACAAGAAGGACGATTCGGCTCCGGATCGACAGGTTCTCAAACCATGAAGCCATGAGGGATGGATCAGTTGCGTTAGGGCTTTAGGCCGCCGCTAGGATGCCTCAAAAATGCCGTGCTTTCTGATGAATCATTGACCAGACGCATTCTGCGTGCGGCTGTTCGGCGGCAACATGGCCGCAGGGTCAACAAACGACTTTGCGAGGGCCGGACGTGAAAGTGCTGCTGGTCGATGATTCCGTGGCAATACAGCGAAGCTTCGGCGCGCTGCTGGCGACTGCGGCGGGCGTCGAAATCGTCGGTTATGCGGATGACCTGGCGACGGCTGTCGAAGCCATCGCGTCGAGCACGCCCGATCTCATCGTCCTGGACGCCAAACTGCGCGGGAACGACCGCGGCATCGATGTCTTGCGCCATGTCAGGCTGCACGAGCCTCACATCAAGATCGTCATGTTTTCGCAGTTCAACTGGACGTCGATGCGCCACACGCTCATCAAGGCCGGCGCCCTCGCCTACTTCGACAAAAGCACCGAATTCCAGCAGGCGCGAGACTTCATTGCGGATCTTTCGATCGCCCAGTCCGCCCGATCCGCGCAGTAGTCCGAGTTGGCCGAGTTAGGCCGCGCTCAGGAATTGAGTGCCGGTCTTTGCGTCTTTGCAGGTGCGCGCGTGCCCTGCGCATACGACTGCAATGAACCGAGGTCGAGAATCTCCACCTTGCGTTGCTCGACTTCGATCAGGCCGGCTTCCATCAATGCAGCAAACGACCGGCTGATCGTTTCGTGGGCCACCCCCAGGTAGCTTCCGATGTCGCGGCGCGTCATCTGTAGGCGCAGCGATCTTGGCGATTGCCCGCACGTCGACATGCAGCGCGACACATGCAGCAGGAATCTCGCCAGCCGCACCTCGGACGCGGCGGCAGCCATCATCTCCGACACGCGCGTCAGGTCGAGCATGGCCCTGGCCATCGCCCGCAGGATGCCGCGGTCGAAGGAGGGCAGATGTTGCGCCAGAGCATGGAAGTCGGGCAAGGCGATGGCGAAGACACTGGCGTCCTCCAGTGCGACGGTTGCCATCTGGTGGCGAGCGTCGAACAGCGCGTCGCAGCCAAGCAGTTCCCCCCTGCGGACGAAGCCGAACACCTGTTCGTAGCCGTCCTCGGCAGTCCTGAAGACCTTGAAGACGCCGGTACGAACGATGTGGATGGAGGTCGCCGGCGCACCTTCTAGAAACAAAAGTTCTCCTGTTTGCAGTCGGCGCACCGTCGGCTGAAAGGTCGACATGGGCCAATCGTCGCCAGCGGTCACGCCGATGAGGTCGAGCATGTCATGAAGAGGGGTCGAGTCGCGACGATCACTGCCGTGAAGCCTCAGGCCGATGTTGCCGCTGAAGTACGACGGAGTCTCATGGGCTTGGGGGATGTTCATTGCGTGCTCTCCAGGTTGTGGGCACTGGCCGGGAGGCCGAAGCTTGCCTCGCAAGCTGCCCGACGAACATCGGTGCGATGCTTTGCACAACGGCGGATTCAACCCGAGAGATTCGGATTTCGCCGAACGCTGGCTAGGAAAATTCCGAACGTCGCAGTCTGTCAACGTCTTGTGAAGCCGCGCGTTTGGCGTCATAGTCGATCGAAATAAACACTGAGATCCGGGCAGCTCTGTTCTGCTGGGTCCGAGGAGGTATTGAGATGGACGCCACTGCTTCCGCGCCGGCGCTGCGAATACTCCTGGTCGACGATCACATGGTCGTCCGGGAAGGCCTCATCCGAGTGCTCGATCCGGCCGCCAACAACTGGGTCTTGACCGAGGCGACGACTGGCTATCAGGCGCTCGACCTTCTCGCAGGGAGTGAGTTCGACCTCGCACTCATCGACCTGTCGATGCCCGGCATGACGGGGCTTGAACTGGTTCAACGCATCAAGTCGGGGTTCAACCGTGTCCGCATTCTTGTCCTCAGCATGCACGCCGAAGAGCAGTACGCAATGCGCGCCTTCAAGGCGGGGGCCAACGGCTACGTCACCAAGGACATTGCCGCCAGGGAGCTCGTTGGTGCGGTGCGCAAGGTTGCGGCGGGCGGCGCCTACGTCACCGAGAGCCTGGCCGAGAAGTTCGTGCAGCAACTCAATGGATCGTCGGAAGCTCCCCGACATGCGCAGCTGACCGATCGCGAACTCGAAGTGCTGCGGCGCGTGGCTGCAGGCCAACCGCTCACCGCCATCGGCGATGCGCTTCACCTGTCGGTGAAGACCGTGAGCACCCACAAGACGCGGATTCAGGAAAAGCTGGATCTCTCCAGCACCGCCGAATTGATTCGCTACGCTCTGGAGAACCACATTGACGACGCTTTCGTGCAGACCTAGGCTTTCGCTCCGTTTCCGCTCTTCGTTCTCAATTAAGGAAGGCGAACCATGCGTGCACTGATCGTCCGCTTTGCCCGTTCGCTGATGGTCGCTGCGTCGCTGTTCACGGCGCTCGCCGGGGCGCAGCAGGGGCAGACCTTCTCGCGCGAACAGTTGGACCAGATGATGGCGCCCATCGCGCTGTATCCGGACCAGTTGCTGTCGCAGGTGCTGATGGCCTCGACCTATCCATCGGACGTCGCGGATGCAGCGCGATGGTCCAAGGCGCATCGGGACGAGAAAGGCGATGCGGCGCTGAAGCTCGTGGCCGATCAGCCATGGGACCCGAGCGTGCAGTCGCTGGTTGCGTTTCCCCAGGTGCTCCAGATGATGGGCGACAAGCCGGATTGGGTGCAGAACCTGGGCGATGCATTTCTCGCGTCGTCCAAGGACGTGCTCGATTCCGCACAGCGGCTGCGCGCCAAGGCCCAGCAGACGGGCAACCTCAAGAGCTCCGAGCAGCAGAACGTCATCGTCCAGCAAGAGCCGCAGACGCAGCAGACAGTCATCAAGATCGAGCCCGCCAACCCTCAGGTGGTCTACGTGCCTTCCTATAACCCGACGGTGGTTTATGGCGCCTGGCCCTATCCGGCCTACCCGCCCTATTACTACCCGCCCGCTCCCTACTACTACCCGGGCGCGGCACTCGCGACCGGCATCGCCTTCGGCGTGGGCGTGGCTGCCACTGCTGCACTTTGGGGCAATGCCAATTGGGGCGGCGGTAACGTCAACGTGAACGTCAATCGGTACAACAGCGTCAACGCCAATCGGCAGATCAACGCCAATCAGACGAACTTCCAGCACAACGCGGCGAATCGGCGCGGAGTGCCATATCGCGATTCGGCCAGCCAGCAGCAGTTCGGAAAGAATGTGGCAGGCGCAGACCAGCGCGGCGACTACCGCGGCCGGGATGCGCAGCGTCAGCAGGCTCAATCTCAGTTGCAACAGCGCGGCATGGACCCCGGCCAAGGGCGCGATCAGCTTCGCAATGACCCGGGCACACGCGATCGAGCGCAGGCTGCTGCCGGCGGCGCGGGTCGCGGTCCCGGCGGCGCAGGGGGCGTGGGCGGTCCGGGCAGCGCTGGCCGTCCCGGGGGCGCTGGCGGCCCCGGAGGCGTCGGTGGTGCCGGAGGCGTCGGCGGGGTCGGCGGCGCGGGTGGCCCCGGAAATGTGGGTGGACCTGGAGGCGCTGGACGTCCGGGCGGCGCTGGTGGTCCAGGGGGCGTCGGGGGCGTCGGAGGTGCCGGAGGCATCGGCGGTCCTGGAGGACCGGGCAGCGCCGGAGGCGTCGGGGGTCCCGGGAGTGCCGGGGCACGCGGCGGCGACAACGCCTTGAGAGGCGCCGGCGACGGAAATCAGGCCCGCCAGCAGACAAGCCGCGGAGACGCAAGCCGGCAGTCGATGTCGCACAACTACGGGGGCGGCGGTGGCGCTCGTGCCGGTGGTGGTGGCGGAGGCGCACACATGAGTGGTGGCGGCGCTCGCGCGGGCGGCGGAGGTGGCGGCATGCGAGGCGGCGGCGGTGGTGGGCGCGGCGGCGGCGGCCGTCGTTGAAGCGATTGGAGGAATTCATGACGCAACACACTCAACGACACTCGCGGACATCGTGGCTGAACGTGGGCAAGTTCAAGTCCTTGGCGGCCGGGACGGCGATGGCGCTGTCCCTGTCGCTCGCATCGGGCCCTGTATTCGCGCAGCACGCCTACCCCTCTCCGGACGCGGCCGCGCAAGCGTTCGTCGATGCCGTCACCCGCAGTGATACCGCCGCCCTGACACTCGTGCTCGGCCCCGACTGGAGGCGCTTCGTTCCTGAGGGCGGCGTCGATGTGGACGACATCTACGACTTCCTCGGCGCCTGGTCCAGGCAGCACAAGATCGTGCTCGAAACGCCGGGCAAGGCCATGCTCGCCGTGGGCGACAGCGACTGGACCCTGCCGGTGCCGATCGTGAAGAGCGCCGCCGGCTGGAAGTTCGACCCGAAGGCGGGTGCGGACCTCATGCGCACCCGGCGCATCGGGCGCAACGAACTCGCCGCAATGCAAGCCGCGCTCGCGTACTTCGATGCGCAGAAGGAATATGCGCAGAAAGACCGCGACAACAATGGCGTGCTCGAATACGCGCAGAAGTTCGTGAGTTCACCCGGCAAGCACGACGGCCTCTACTGGCCCGACGCCACGGGCCAGGACGAGAGCCCGCTCGGCCCGCTCTACGGCGGCCAGAAGAGCAGCGAGGGCTATCACGGCTATCACTTCCGCATCCTGAAAGCCCAGGGCAAGGACGCACCGGGCGGTGCTTACGACTATGTGATCGGCGGGCGCATGCGTGCCGGCTTTGCACTGATCGCATGGCCGATCCGCTACGGAGACACGGGCGTGATGAGCTTCATGGTCAGCCATGACGGCACCCTGTACGAGAAGGATCTCGGCTCCAACACCGATGCCGCGGCACGCGCCCTCACGCGCTTCAACCCGGATTCGAGTTGGCGCAAGGTGGACGTGCCCGGCAGCTGATCCGCCCCTTCCAGAGCATCAGGCAGTGGCTCGATGCCGCGCAATGGCTTGTTCGACGCCGAAGAACATGCCATCGCGGCCGAGACGTTCGCCCAGCGGTGAACGCTGCACCATCGCCAGCACGCCGGGATTCAGGCCCGCGAGCCAGAGCGCGATCCCGTCATTGCGCAGCCTTTCCTCGCCTTCGGTCAGCATCTTGAGCGCGGTGTATTCGATATCGAACACACTGCTCATGTCGAGAACGACCACCTGCGGGTGCGCCGCATCGACCAGCGCCATCATCTTGAGACCCATGCGCTCCGCGTTGGCGAAGAAGATCCGCCCTTCCGGCCGCAGGAGAAGCAATCCACCGAAGGATTCATCTTCGGGATGCTCATCGCTTCGCGGCCGCAGCACGCTCGTTCCCGGCTTGCGTCCGAGCACATGCACGGGCGGATCGGACATCTGGTAGGCCAGCGCGACGAGCGACACCACGATCGCGGCGACGATGCCTTGCAGCGTTCCGAGAAGCACCACGCCCGCCATTGCAACGAGCGCCCACACGAACTCGGTGCGCCGAATCTTGATGATGGCCCTGAACTCCGCCGGCTTGATCAAGCCCATCGAATAGACGATGACCACCGCTGCCAGTGTCGCGTGCGGCATCAGCCCGATGAAAGGCGCCAGGAAGAGCGCAGTGCCCAATGCGGCTGCTGCGGTGACCAGTTCGGCAAGCTGGGTGCGCGCGCCACCCAGCTGGTTCACGGCCGTCTGCGTGGTGCCTCCGCCCGCCGGCATTGCATTGAGCAGCGCGCCGCCGACGTTCGCGAGTCCTGTCGCCCAAAGCTCCCGATTGGGCTCCGGCGTCGGATCTCCGCTGCGCGCGAAAGCCCGCCCCGCGGCAATCGTCTCGGTGAAGCTCATCAGCGCAATCCCCAGCGCCGCAGGCCAGAGCGGAATGATCAGCTGCAAATCCGGCAGCGTCACTGGCGGCAATCCGGTTGGCACCGCCCCTACCGGTGCAACGCCATAACTCTCGAGCCCCAGGAACTTCATCGCGGCGATGCCTCCCGCCACTGCGATCAGCGGAGCGGGCGCGCGCGGCGTGAAGCGCTCCATCGCCACCAGCGCGATCACGGTGATAACGCCGACAAGCACCGTCGGCACCGATGCATCCGGCAGGCTGTGCACGACGGAAACCACGTTGTGCAAGAACGAGCCCTTCGCAAAGTGAATGCCGAGCAGCTTGGGGATCTGGTCCACCACGATGACGATGCCGATCCCCGCCTTGAAGCCGATCAGCACTGGTTCGGAGATGAAGTTCGCGACAAAGCCGAGCCGTAGCAATCCCGCCACGACCAGGATGATGCCGGTCATCAGCGCCAGAGTCGCGGTAGCGGTCACCAGGCCCGCAGCGTTGTCGTCCGGCACCACGGCCGCCAACGCGGTGCCGGTCAGGATGGCGATCGTGGTGGTCGTGCTCACGCTGAGTGGACGCGAGGTCCCGAGGAGCGCGTAGATCACCATCGGGACGAACACCGTATAGATGCCGACCTGCACCGGCAGGCCCGCGATCGTCGCATAGGCGAAGGCTTTGGGAATGACAACCGCCGCCGCGATCAGGCCCGCGACGACGTCCGCGGAGAGCCATTCAGACCGATAGTCGCGAAGCCATCCCGGGATCGGCAATCCCACGCGGCCGCGCATGTGATGGCGCATGCTCAATAGATCTCGGGCACCACCCTCAACGGGTGGTCCGACTCGCGGTAGTCGCCGCGCGCTTGCCGCTTGGGGAGCTTGATCTTCTCGCGCGGCACTTCTTCATAGGGGATATGAGCCAGCAAGTGCTTGATGAGATTCAAACGCGCCCGCCGCTTGTCGTTCGAGTTCACGACAAACCACGGCGCCGCCGGCAAGTCGGTGGCCGTGAACATCTCGTCGCGTGCGCGCGAATAGTCGAACCAGCGGTTATAGGACTTGAGGTCCATCGGCGACAGCTTCCAGATCTTGCGTCCGTCCTGGATGCGGGCTTCGAGCCGCCGGGTCTGCTCTTCGGCGCTGACTTCCAGCCAGTACTTCAGCAGGATGGTTCCGGAATCGATGATGGCGCGCTCCACCAGCGGTGTGCCCGCCAGGAAGGCTTTGGCCTGCGCCTCGGTGCAGAAACCCATCACGCGCTCCACGCCCGCGCGGTTGTACCAACTGCGGTCGAAGATCACGATCTCGCCGGCCGCGGGAAGATGCGCGAAGTAGCGCTGAAAGTACATCTGCGACTTCTGCCGCTCCGTCGGCGCCGGCAGCGCGACCGTGCGGAACACGCGCGGACTGACGCGCTCGGTGAGCGCCTTGATCGTGCCGCCCTTCCCCGCCCCGTCGCGGCCTTCCAGGACCACACACACCTTCAGGCCGGCGTGCTGCACCCACTGCTGCAGCTTGACCAGCTCGATGTGAAGTTCGCGCAGGGACTTGTCATAGTCCTTGCCGGACAGCGGCTGCGACTTGTCGCCTGCAGCAACTTTCGCGTCGCCTTGTTGTGCCGCCTCGGGCAACTCCTGTGCGCCGTCCTTGTGGTTCGATTTGCCCTGATGGTGTCTCTTGTCGCTCTTTGACATTGCCAGCTCCTCGTTGATGAAGGTCCTGTGTCACAGCAGCCGGGCGGCGTCGTCCAGCAGATTGCGGCGCTGCGGCACATCCGCCCGCATCACCCGCACCAGCGCGAACGCGCGCTCGGTGGGTGGATCGCCGGGGACACGCGCGATCTCCAGATCGAGCGTGTGGCCGCCGTCTTCGTCCTGCTCGTTTGGATGCTCTTGACGCTCTGGCAGCACCACGTTCATGCGGCTCAGCCGCAGGCGCCGCTTCGTGACGTGGATCAACCGGCCTGCATCCGCGAACGCCTCGCACATGACCTCGAGTTGCCGGTCAAGCGCCTCGGCGCGCGATCCCAGGCTCTTGAGCTCGCGGTCGTTCTCTTCCATTTGCGTGCGCAAGCGTGCCGGGTCGGAGTCGGCTTTGGCATCACCGCCCAGCATCGATCGCATGCCCGTGCCCTGGCGCTCGATCAGGCGCAAGCGCGTTGTCAGCAGCGCTCGCTCCTGCTGCAGGACATCTCGCCGCGAGGTGTCCGCCTCGATCCGCGCCAGTGCCTCGATGGCCAACTGATCGATCATCCGAAACACGATCTCGCGCCGAAGCCCGGCGTCTTCGGGGCCGCAGATGCGGATCTGTTGGTCGCTGAAGCTCAGCGTCGTCTGCGGAACGTCCGAGCGCGTGATGCCACCTTCCTGGACGACACCGAGGGTTCGGCGTTCGCTCATCGCCATGCCGAGCACGGCGAACACTTCGCCCAATGCGGGCTCCTGGTCGAGAAAGCGGCGCAGATCTTCAGACCGGCTGAGCGCCGGCCCGATGTCGTCCGCCGAGCCGAAGAACGCCCTGATGTAGGGATCGGATGCCCAACTTGCCGCATCGAGCGTTCGCAGCGCGGGAAATCCGGCGACGAGTTCGCGAAGATGGCGCGCTGCTTTCGAGACTGCCGACTTCAGGCGCGCTTCATGCCCGCGGGCCAGTCGAAGGCGCGGATTCAAGGTCATGACGCGCTCCACCATCCGCTCGATGTCCTCATCCGGCGGCGCGTCACTGTCGCCGCCCTTGTCGCCGCCTTTGTTCCCGAAGAGCCGACCGATGAGTCCCATGGCCCGTCCTTGTAGAGGATCGATCAGGCGAAGTCGTCGCTCAGTACTTGCACTGTGAGGCGTCCCGTTTTCCAGAACATGTCATGGATCCTCTCTTTGACCTTCTTGAGTGCCTCCGGGTGCACTCCGTTGAAGGTCATGATGGCCGCAGGCCTGGTGCCAGCGCCCGGCACGTGCTGGATTTCGTCGAATTCCGGGCAGCCGTATTTGACGAGGAACGCCTTGATCTCGTCATCGGTCGTCCCATCCGGAATGTTTCCAATGAACAGTCGCGCCATTTGGAATCTCCTTCACTGCGTGCAGCACGGCGAAGCAGCCGTTGCCAGGGGCGGCTCGTCAAAGCCACCGCCCAATGCGAGATACAGGTTGGTTCGCTGCGCCAACTGCTCGGCCTGAACGCGCAGCCGCGAGGTCCGCGCCGCATAGACGGTGAGCTGGCTCTCCTGCACACTGCGCAGATCGATCGAACCCACTCGAAACTGGATGCGCGTGAGGTCCAGCGCCTGCTCGCTGTCGCGGATCGTTGCGGTGAGGATCGCTTCGCGCTCGCGCAGGATCGACTCCGCGCTCAAGGCACTTTCGACCTCGCCGAACGCCTTCTGGCCTGCGCGCGCGTAGTCAGCCACGGCCACCTTCTGTTCGGCCGTGCGGATTTCCACCTGCGCCCGCAACGCGCCGCCCTGGTAGATCGGCGCGATCAGGTTGGCGCCCAGGCTCCAGATCGGGCTGCTCTGGTCCTTCAGCACGAGCAGGTCGCTCGATACGTTGCTGCCGCCGGCGGTGAGGCTGATGCGCGGAAGCTGCGCCGCCTTGGCTTCGCCCACTCGATCGAACGCGGCGGCGACGCGGCGCTCCGCAGCCACGAGGTCGGGACGGCGTTCCAGCAGTTCGGACGGCACTCCGACCGGCAGAGGGGGCGGCATGGGCGCAAGCTGTGTCGCCACGGCAATTTCCGCCGAGGGATAGCGGCCGAGCAGAAGTTCGAGCGACCGAAGCGCCTGCTCGCGTGCGAACTCCACCTGCTTCAGTGCATCGCGATATGAACCCGCGCTGGCTCGTGCCTGGGCCACGGCCACGTTGCTGCCGTTGCCGATGCGAAAGCGGTCCTCCGACATCTGCAGCAACATTTCGGAAGACCTGAGCGCATCCTTCGTGATGGCGTGCTGCAAGCCCGCTTCAACCGAGAGGAACCACGCCTTGGCTACGGTGGCCGCCAACGACTGGCGTGCGTAGGCGTAGTCGGCCTCTGCAGCCAGCGACTGCTCCTTGGCCGCCGCTTTTGCATAGCGCAGCCGCCCCCACACATCCAGTTCGAGCGATGCATTCAGGAAGATGCCTTGCAATCCTCCGCTGCCGCCCGACTTGCCGCCGCCCAGGCCGACGACGCCCACGGCAGGAAGCAAAGCGGCCGATGCGACCTCGACGTAGCCCCCGGCCTGCTCCACGCGCGCCGCCGCGACGCGCAAGTCGACGTTGTAGGCCAGGGCTTCGTTGACGAGCGCCGTCAACGCCGGATCGCCGAAGGTCGCGAGCCAACCGTCGGCGACGGGCGCGGTCACTCCACCGCCAGCCCTGAATCCCGGAGGCACTGGCGCCTGGGGCAGCACTTCCTTCTGCAACTCAACAGACGTCGGCGGAAGCTTCAGCGCACAGCCGGAAACCACAGCGGCGAGCACCAGCGCCGTCGCGACAGTCCTTCGATGAAGCGCAAGTGTTCGCATCAGTGCAGCTTCAGCACAAGGTAGTTGGTGATGGCGCCGACCCGAAGGATCACCATCCGAATGATGTGGATCATCTCCACATGCTCCGTATAGATGGCCCCCTGGCCATCCGCACCCGCCGCAAGAAAAAGCCCCGCGTCCTTTTCATCGACGATGAACTTCACCGGAAAACGCCCCGGCATCTGCGGATACGCGGCTGTCTGCGGCAGTTGGCCCGATTGAGCCACCTGCCCCTGGCCCTGCGCCCAGACGATCGAGTCGACCTTGGCCGAGATGACGCGGCCCGGGTACGTCTTGAGCGTGAACTCTGCTGCGTTGCCCGGCTCGACAAGGCGCAATTCGTTCTGGTCGTAAAGGCCGACCACCTGGTAGGTCTCCTCGACGAAGCTCATGGCGGGCGCCAAGGGCACTGAGACAACGTACGAGCCTGGCCTCAGCTGGACGTTGATGGCATATCCGCTGGTCGGCGCATAGACGGCAGTCTGGTCCAGGTTCCATTGCGCATTGCCGAGGTCCGCGCGACTGATGTCGACCTGCGCCTTGGCGGTTGCAAGCTGTGCGCGAGCCGATGCCACCGAAGCCTGTTCGCCGTTCACGCGTCCAGACAGCTTTTGCGTAACCTGCGCTTCGTTCGCATTGGCCGTCGCGATCTGCCCTTGCAGGTCATAGAGGTTCGATTCCGCCTGTTCCAGTGCGAATCGATCACCAGCACCGCTGGACACCAGTTCGCGGTTTTGCCGCACCCGCATCTGTGCGAGTTCGTACTTCGGCTGCAGCGACCTGACCTGTCCGGTCGTGGCCTTGAGCTGCTCCTGCAACTGCCGGGCGCCTGCGGAAGCTTCGATCAAGGCCGCCTGAGACGCCGCGAACTTGGCCTCGTCCGCCACCAGCCTCGCCTTGGCGGCAGCGAGTTCGTTCTCGTACTGCGTCGGATCGATGCGAAACAGCAACTCGCCCTTCTTCACGAGGCGGTTGGGTTCGACGGGCACCTCCAGTACGCGGCCTCGCACTTGCGGCACGATCTGCACAACGTACTTGATGACGCGCACGTCCCCTGTAGACGGCGCGACGACGTTGAGCGTCAGGACCAGAATGGTCAGGGCAACGATCGGGATGATCACCACCGTGACCTGCGTCGCCGTGTTCCAAGGCAGCCACTTCAGCTTGATGAAGAAGAGCCAGACGAAGAAGGCGTAGATGCCAAGGAGCAGTGCTTCCATCAGTTGCTCGCATCTCTGGCCGCGGCGGCGAAGCCTCCGCGCGCCGTGACCGCCGCCAGGTTCTTGCGCAGCACCCTGAGTTCGGCGGTCAATCCTCCCTTGGCATCCATGGCGTCGAGCTCTTCGCGCAGGTGCTCGATCTCATGCTCCAGAAGCTCGCCCGACAGTGCCCGCGCGCCCGTCTCGTGGTAGTAGTCCTCGTGCTTCTCGGTGCCGTAGGCGACCTGGTAGCCCACCGGCTTGATATAGGCCCACAGCCATGCGAGCGGCCAGAGCAGGCCTCCGAAAAACAGCGACAGGAGGCACAGCGTCTTGATGGCGTCCCGCTGCGGATGGTGCCGCTTGTGCGCGATCTTTTCCGGCAGCACGTGCACCATCCAGAACAGGACGATGCCGGCGATCGGCACGGCGAAGATGATGAACCAGGCGAGCCCGGTTGCCGCCGAGCTCATCATCTCGGGCGGAAGAAACGATGCGTTCGCGCTCTTCGGAGCGGCCAGGCTGACCGCCAAAAACACAAGGGACGAAAGGCCAAGACCTGATCGGGACCTCTCCCTCGCTCTGCATCGCATACCGGCTCCTGGACTTCCGTGGTGACCCGGCAAATCCTAGATGAGTCGCGAAGCGCCAAATTGAGAAACGTCAATTCCCGTCGACGAAGAGCGCCGAGACTTGGGCGTCACTTGTGGAGGACGAGATGAAACGACACGCCGCCGGCGTGGCAGTCGTGCTCGCCCTCGCCGGCGCAGCACATGCGCAGTCCGACAACGCGGACGGGGCCAACGCGCCCAAGGAAGGAAAGGCCGGCGTCGAGTTCTACGGACAGGCCATGCTCGACGCCATCTACGACGCCGGGCGCATGCACCCTGACTGGCGCGCGACGCTGCGACCATCGCAGATTCCGATCGTCTGCCCGGGCACGCCAGGGTGCGGCAGCAACGGCACGGGTTTGTTGAGCGTGCGGCAATCCAGCCTGGGCTTCAAGTCCTTCATCCCGACGTCGGCAGGTCCGATCAGGACCGACCTGAGCCTGGACCTGTTCGGAACCAGTGGCGGCACCCAGCCCCACCTGCTCGACGCGTGGATCGAATGGAACAGGTTCGGCATCGGGCAGACGTATTCGAACTTCATGGACATCGATGTGCTCCCGGACGTCATTGACTACTGGGGGCCGAGCGGCATGGTCTTCGTGCGAACGCCGCAGCTTCGATTCGTGGCGCTCGACCGGCCGGGAATGCTGGCGGCGATCACGCTGGAGTCGCCCAGTTCGGCGATCGACGCAGGAAGGTTGGCAAGGGTCGATCCGGCCCTCGGCCAAGGCATCACGGGCCACAACCCGGTGCCGGACGTCGTCGCGTCGTTCAGGCTCGAACGGGAGTGGGGGCACTTGCGTGCCGCCGCCATCTTTCGGGAACTGGGCTATCACAACACCGAATCGGTCAGTGGAAAGCCGTCCGGCACGGTCAACGGCTATGGCCTGAACCTCGGCGGCGCATTCGAGATCTCCGCCAAGGATCATCTGAATTGGCAACTTGCAGCGGGGCGCGGCATTGCCAGCTACATGAACGACGGCGGCGTCGACCTCGCGCCCGGCGGCAACCTGCGGGCCGAGGCGGTCCCCTCCGTCGGATGGCTTGTTTACTTCACCCATGCCTGGAACGACAAGTGGAGCAGTTCGATCGGCTACAGCGCGCATCGGCAGAACAATACCGGTGGGCAGATTGCCACGGCCTTTCATGAGGGAAGCTATTCGTCCGTCAACGTGCTCTATGCCATCGCCAGGAACTTGACCATGGGCACCGAATTGATCTGGGGGCGCCTCGAAGACAAGGTCGGCGGCTCGCAGGTGGACTACCGCTTGCAGTATTCGACGAAGTTCACGTTCTGAAGGCTTTCCGAAAGCTAAATGCCAGGAAAAAACAATGATCAAAGTGGTCGACTACCCCCTTCTCGTCTTCGTCATCACGTTCTTCTTTTTGACCTTTTGCATGTGGGCCGGGGCCCGGCTGCTCAGAAGATGGGGCCGCCCGCAAGAGAGCACGCGCGACAACTTCGGCATCATCGTGGGGGCGACGCTGACGCTTCTGGGGCTGCTCGTCGGGTTTGGCTTCTCGATGGCCGTTGGCCGCTACGACCAGCGCAAGAACCTCGAAGAAGCGGAAGCCAATGCGATAGGCACCGAGTACGTGCGGGCCGACTTGCTGCCTGCGGCGGACGCGGAAAAGGTTCGCGGCCTGCTGCGCGAGTATTTCGATCAGCGTGTTCTGTTCTACACGACGCGTGACGAGCGGCAGTTGGGTGAAGTCAACGCGCGGACTGCGAAGCTGCAGACGCAGTTGTGGGCGGCGGTGGTGGCCCCTGTAGCAGCGGCACCGCTGTCGCCGACAGTCGCGCTCGCGGTGTCGGGCATGAACGATGTGCTCAATGCGCAGGGCTATACACAGGCGGCCTGGTGGAACCGGATTCCCCGCGCCGCATGGCTCCTGATGCTGGGCATCGCGGCCTGCTGCCATCTGCTGGTGGGCTATGGCGTGCGCGACGCCACGGCCGAACGCAGCCAGCTTGCGGTTCTGCCGCTGGTCCTGGCCATTGCGTTCTTCCTCATTGCCGACATCGACAGCCCTCGCGGCGGCGTGATCCGCGTAAGTCCCCAGAACCTGATCAGTCTGGGCGACTCGATGCGCCCATCCGAAAAGAAATGATGCAGCCCGAAAGCGAAAACAACAGCGAAGTGGCGAGAGAGCCGGTCCTCAGCCCGGTCGATCGCGTATCGGAGATGCTTTTCGGGCTTTTCATGGCGCTCACCTTCACGGGCGCCGTGTCGGTGGCCGACTCAGGGCGCGAGGATCTGCGGCAGATGTTCATCGCCGCGCTGGGCTGCAACCTCGCCTGGGGACTGGTCGACGCGGTCATGTACCTGGTTCGCACGGTGACCGATCGCGGGCGATGGATCACGCTGGTGCGCTCCGTTCGCGATGCGGCGGATGCACAGAGAGGTCGTGATCTTGTCGCCGGCTCCATGTCGCGTGTCGGCGCGCGCTTCGTGATGGCAGCCGACCTCGAAGCCATTCGCAGCCGAATGGTGGCCCTGCCGTCCATCCCGTCGCGGCCGAAGCTGTTGTGGCGTGACGCGCTCGCCGGGGTCGCGATCTTCCTGATCGTCGTGACGGCGACATTTCCGGTGGTGCTGCCCTTTGCGCTGATCCAGGATGTCAGGACGGCAATGAATGTGTCCCGCATCGTCGCGCTGACGATGCTCTTCATCGGCGGCCTCGCCTTGGGCCGCTACGCCGGGTACGGCAGCTGGAAGGTCGGCCTGATGATGGTCGGTCTCGGCACTGCGCTGGTGGCTGCGATCACGGCGCTCGGCGGCTGAGCGCCGCTCCAGACTTTCCCTACCCCCCTCCCCCCTCCACCAAGGAGGGGGTGGCGAGTGCGCGCGAATCCCAGAATTCCGCCCGGTCACTGCTCATATGCAGGAGAGACCTCCCACTCACCAACGAAGAAACTGGAAACACGTGCATCACTCCCACCACAAGACGGGATCCGCCGAAACCCGCTCGTCCTTTCGCCTCGCAGCCGTTGCCGCTGCCACCTTGCTGGCGACCTTGTCGTCAGGCGGTGCGCATGCATTCGAGTTCGACACGGGCAATCCGGACGTCTCCGTCCGCTGGGACAACACGCTTCGCTACAACTACGCGAATCGCGTTGCCAATCGCGATCCGAAGATCGGCAACTACGTGGTTTCGGACGAGGGTACCTACAGTTTCAACGCCGGTGAGACGGTGGCAAACCGCATTGACGTCCTCTCCGAGTTCGACCTCACCTATCAGAAGCGCTACGGCATGCGCGTGAGTGCCGCGGGCTGGTACGACAACGCGTACGGCAGCACCAGCCAGTCCAACCCTTACCCGCCGCTGGTGAACATCCCCAGTTACGTCAACCACCAGTACAGCCCTTACGTCCAGCGCTACTACGCCGGGCCTTCGGGCGAATGGCTCGATGCCTTCCTGTTCGGCGGCTTCGACATCGGGAACGTGCCGGTCAACATGAAGCTCGGCCGCCATTCCCTCTACTGGGGCGAATCGCTCTTCGTGAACGGCAACCTCAATGGCATCGCCTATTCCCAGAATCCGCTCGACCTGCAAAAGGGGTTCGCAACGCCTGGCGTGGAAGCCAAGGAACTGTTCCGGCCGCTCAGCCAGATCTCGATGCAGGCGCAGGTGACGGACACGGTGTCGGTCGCGGCGCAATACATGCTGCAGTGGGAAGCCTTCCGCTACCCCGAAGGCGGCACGTACCTCGGCCCCGTGGACTTCGCGTTCAATGGGCCGGACCGCCAGTTCATCTCGGGTCCCCTGGGCTTTGCACAGAACGGCGGCGCACTCAAGCCGCCGCAGCGGGGCGAAGGTGGCCTGTCGACGCGCTGGAGCCCCGAGTGGCTCGATGGAACGATGGGCTTCTACTGGCGCAACTTTGCCGACAAGCTGCCGCAGACCCTGCTCACGCGCGTCGGGCCGAACATCAGCCGCTACAACCTGGTCTACGCCGACAACATCGATCTGTTGGGCGTCAGTCTTGCGAAGAACATCGGCGGCATCAGCTTCGGCTCCGAGCTCTCGTATCGCCACAACACGCCGCTGAACAGCACGGTGCTCGGCATTGCACCAGGCGTGCCTGCGCCGGGCGATACCAACGGGCCACGCGGCGACACGTATCACGGCCTGGTCAATGCAGTGGGCGTGATACCGAAGACTGCCGTTTTCGACACGGCGACCTACGGCGCAGAACTTACATGGTCCAGCTGGTCGAAAGTCACCAGCGGCAAGAACCTCTTCTTCGCCGAGGGCTTTGCGGCCTGTGCCGGCAAGGACAAGTGGGACGGTTGCACCACGAAGAACTACTTCGGCGCCGGTCTCTCCTTCACGCCCACCTGGTTCCAGGTGTGGCCGGGCGTCGACGTGTCGGCACCCCTTACGTACGCCGTCGGCCTCTACGGCAATGCGGCAACCGTCTTTGGCGGCAATCAGGCGAACGGCAACTACAGCGTGGGCGTCGGCTTCGACGTCCGCCAGAAGTACCGCATCGACCTGAAATACATCAACTACGTCGGCCGCTACCGCGACAACGGGTATGCCGTGACCAGCCAGAACGGCCTCACGACCTTGCTCGACGACCGCGCATTCGTGAGTCTGACTTTCAAAGCCACTTTCTGAGAATCCCAACATGAAATTCACCCACTCGGTGCTTGCAGGCGTCGTCGCCGCAACGGCCGCCTTGGCGGCGCAAGCGGCCATCACCGCCGACGAAGCCAAGGCCCTCGGCACGACCCTCACGCCCGTCGGCGCCGAAAAGGCCGGCAACAAGGACGGCACCATTCCCGCCTACGACGGCGGGCTGAAGGCGGCTCCCGCTGGCTTCAAGGCTGGCGACGGCATTCGCCCGGATCCGTTCGCCGGCGAAAAGCCGCGCCTCGTGATCGATGCCAAGAACATGGCGCAATACGCCGACAACCTGACCGACGGCACCAAGGCGCTGCTGCAGAAGTACCCCGGCTTCCGCGTCGATGTCTACCCGACGCACCGCACCGTCGCCTTCCCGAAGTTCGTCACCGACAACACGGCGGCCAACGCAGTGCAGGCGAAGACGGCCAACGAGGGCCGCTCCATCGAAGGCGCGCACGCCGGCTTCCCGTTCCCTATTCCGAAAACCGGCTACGAGGCCATGTGGAATCACCTGGTGCGCTTCAACGGCCAGAGCTACGAAGCCAAGTACCGCAACCTGAACGTCGACGCCAGCGGCCACTCGGCGCTGGCCACTGAAGGTCTGAGCGTGCAGGACTTTCCGTTCTGGGACTCGAGCAAGCAGACGGCCGACACGTACTGGCGCATCAAGCTCACCTACACCGGCCCGGCACGCCGCGCCGGAGAGGCGCTGCTGATCGTCGATCCGCTCGACATCGGCAACAAGGACCGCCGCGCCTGGATGTACCTGCCCGGCCAGCGCCGCGTCAAGGTCGCTCCGGACCTGTCGTTCGACACGCCCAACCCTGGCACCGCCGGTGCGACGACCTTCGACGACACCTTCATCTTCAACGGCTCCATGGACCGCTTCGACTTCAAGCTGATCGGCAAGAAGGAGATGTACGTGCCCTATAACGATTACGCCGCGGTGTACCAGTCCAAGCAGGACGACCTGCTCAAGCCGAACCACCTGAACCCGGACCTGGTTCGCTGGGAACTTCATCGCGTATGGGCCGTGGAAGCCACGCTGCGCGACGGCAAGCGCCACGTCTACAGCAAGCGCACCTTCTACCTCGACGAAGACTCGTGGGCAGCGCTGGCTTCGGACAACTACGACGCGCGCGGCCAGCTCTATCGCTCCGGCTTCGCCTACATGACGCCGAGCTACGACCTGCCGGCACCGTACACCGACATGTTCGGCCACTACGACTTCGCATCGCGCGTCTATTCGCTGACCGGCTACATCGCCGAAACCGGCGGCATGCGTCACACGAAGCCGCTGTCCGACCGCGAGTGGACTGCCGACTCGCTGGCCGGCGCGGGCGTTCGCTGATCGAGGCCCTGCGATGAACGCGAAGCGATTCACGATCGGTGCCCTGGCACTTGCCGCAGTGTTGGCCGCGGCGTTGGCCGCGACGGTCTCGGCACGCGAGGTCCTGCCAGTGAAGCCCGCCGGATGGCGTGACGTGCTGGACACTCCCGCCACCAAGAGCCCGCTCGCTTCGCGCACGTTGCTCAACGGCCTGGCCAACGCCGGCGACCGCGTGGTGGCCGTGGGCCAGCGCGGGCATATCGTCTGGTCGGACGATTCAGGCAGGAACTGGCGGCAGGCCGATGTGCCCGTCAGTTCCGATCTGGTGGCCGTCACCTTCGCGAACGTCACGACCGGCTGGGCCGTGGGGCACGACGGCGTCGTGCTGCGCAGCACCGATGGCGGCCAGAGCTGGACCACCCAGCTGGACGGCCGGCGCGTCGGGGAAATGATGGTCCGCTACTACCAGCGCGAAGCTGCCGCACTGGCGGCCGACGATCCGAAGCGCGCCGGACTGCTGGTGGACGAGGCTCGGCGCTTCGAGGCGCAAGGGGCGGAGAACCCGTTCCTGGACGTCTGGTTCCGCGATGCGTCCGAAGGCTTCGTGGTCGGCGCGTTCGGGCTCGTGCTGCATACCAACGACGGCGGCATCACCTGGGAACCGTGGCTGCACGCGGTGGACAACCCGAAGGGCCTGCACCTCTATGCGGTGCGAGGCATCGGCGCGGACATCTACATTGCCGGCGAGCAGGGACTCCTGCTCAAGCTGGAGCGCGGCGACACACGTTTTCGCGCACTCGAACTTCCTTACAAGGGCACCCTCTTCGGCGTCACCGGCAATGCCCGATCGGTGATTGCCTATGGCCTGCGCGGCACGGTGCTGCGCAGCGTCGATGCCGGAAAAGTCTGGCAGCAGACACCGACCGGCCTGCAGGTCGGACTGACCGCCGGCACGCGCCAGGACGACGGACGCATCGTCCTCGTCAGCCAGGCCGGCCACATCCTGACCAGCAACGATGACGGCGCCAGTTTCAAGGCCGCCGTTGTCGAACGCACCGTCCCCGCCGCGGCGGTGGTCACCCCCGCCAAGGGCGCGCTCGTGATAGCAGGGCCGCGCGGCGCCCAATCGCTTCAGCTGCCCTGACCGGCAGCGGGATCTCGCACATGCACACCCCTATCTCCGCGGACATCTCCGCGCCGAGCTCGCTCGAGCAATTCGACACACGCTCTGGCTCCCCGCTCGAGCGCCTGATCTTCAATCACCGCTTCGCCGTGATGGTCGCCTGCGGCCTGATCACACTGCTGCTGGGTTTCATGGCCGTGACGCGGCTGACGCTCAACGCCAGCTTCGAGAAGATGCTGCCGCAGGGCCATCCCTACATCCAGAACTACCTCGACAACCGCACCGAACTGCGCGGGCTGGGCAACTCCCTGCGCATCGTGGTGGAGAACACCCAGGGCGATATCTACGACCCGAAGTACCTCGCCGCGCTCAAGAAGATCCAGGACGATCTCTTTCTGACGCCCGGCGTCGACCGCGCGTGGATGAAGTCGCTCTGGGCACCGGCCGTGCGCTGGACTGAGGTGACCGAGGAAGGCTTCCAGGGCGGCCCGGTCATGCCAGACAACTACGACGGCTCGCAGGTCTCCACAGAAAAGCTGCGCGGCAACATCGCACGCGCCGGGCTGGTGGGCAGCCTCGTGGGCAATGACTTCAAGTCGAGCATGATCGTCGTGCCGCTGCTGGACCAGGAAGCGACGCCGGGCAAGCGGCTTGACTATCGCGGCCTGTCGCACACGCTCGAACAGATGCGCGCGCGCTACGAGACCGATGCGCAAGGCCAGCCGACGGGCATCCGCGTGCACAGCATCGGCTTCGCCAAACTCGTCGGAGACCTGATCGACGGCCTCTACCAGGTGGCGCTGTACTTCGCATTGGCCGCACTGGTGGCAACGCTCATCATCTTCTTCTACACGCGCTGTGTTCGAAGCACGACGCTGGTCGTCGCGTGCTCGCTGGTGGCGGTGGTCTGGCAACTTGGGCTGGTGGCCGGGCTCGGCTTCGAGCTGGACCCCTATTCCATCCTCGTGCCCTTTCTCGTCTTCGCGATCGGCGTGTCGCACGGCGCGCAGAAGATGAACGGGATCATGCAGGACATCGGCCGCGGCGCGCACCGGCTGGTTGCTGCGCGCTTCACCTTCAGGCGCCTGTTCCTTGCTGGCTTGACGGCGCTGGTGGCCGACGCTGTCGGCTTCGCCGTGCTGATGATGATCGACATCCCCGTCATCAAGGACCTGGCGCTCACCGCGAGCATCGGCGTGGCCGTGCTGATCGTGACCAACCTGATCCTGCTGCCGGTGCTGCTGTCGTACATCGGCGTCAGCGCCAAGGCTGCGCAGCGCAGCCTGCGCGCCGAACTGGACGAGACAACGAGCGGAGCCAGCCCCGTCTATGCATGGCTCGACCGGTTCACCGAGCGGCGCTGGGCGCTCGGCACCGTCATCTCGGCCGCGGTGCTGCTGGCCGTCGGCCTGGCGGTAAGTACCCATCTCAAGATCGGCGACCTCGACCCCGGAGCGCCCGAACTGCGGCCGGACTCCCGCTACAACCGCGACAACGCCTTCATCACTTCCAACTATTCGCTCTCCAGCGACACCTTCGCGGTGATCGTCAAGACCGCCAAGGAAGGCTGCCTGAAGTACGAAACGCTCATCGAAGCCGACCGCCTCGCCTGGGCGCTCCAGCAGGTACCCGGCGTGCAGACCACGATGTCGCTGGCCAACGCCGTGCGCCAGATCACCGCCGGCAGCAACGAAGGCAGCCCCAAGTGGCTGACCATCGCCCGCAACCAGGACGTGCTGAACTACGGTGCGCAACAGGCCAGCGTGAACAACCCGGAACTCTTCAATACCGAGTGCTCTGTGATGCCGGTGATCGCCTACCTGGCGGACCATCGCGCGGAAACGCTCGATCGGGTGGTGCAGGCCAGCGCCGCCTTCGCTGACGCACACAGCAATGGCGATCGCAAGTTCCTGCTGGCAGCGGGCGGCGCCGGCATCGAGTCGGCCACCAACATCGTCGTCCACAAAGCCTGGACGCAGATGCTGATGCTGGTCTACGCGGCAGTCATCGTGCTGTGCTTCATCACCTTCCGCAGTTGGCGCGCCGTGGTAGTGGCGGTGGTTCCGCTGGTGATCACGTCGGTCTTGTGCGAAGCGCTGATGGTCTGCCTGGGCATCGGCGTCAAAGTGGCGACCCTGCCGGTGATTGCACTCGGCGTGGGCATCGGCGTGGACTACGCGTTGTACCTGCTGAGCGTGCAGCTTGCCCGCCAGCGCGCCGGCGCAACGCAGGCGCAGGCTTACCGCGATGCTTTGCAGTTCACGGGCAAGGTGGTCGTGCTGGTCGGTGTCACGCTCGCGGCGGGCGTGCTCACCTGGGCACTGTCCCCGATCAAGTTCCAGGCGGACATGGGCATCCTGCTGGCTTTCATGTTCATCTGGAACATGGTCGGTGCGGTGCTGCTGATTCCGGCGTTGTCTCACTTCCTGCTGCGCCCGCGTGCCACCTCTACCCTGCTTGGCGAGACGCGGACGGTCGCGATCGCATAGCGGAAGGCGTCCCGGACTGGTCCTTCACCTGGCTTCGCGCACGGGTTCGCGCCGTGCATAGAAGTCCGCGACGCTGTCGAGCTCCTGCGCTGTCAAAGGCCGCACCATGTTGCGCATCTGTCCGAAGCTGTCGTTGCGGCGATCGCCCGCCGCAAAGGCCTTGAGCTCTTTCAGGAGGTACTCCTTGGGCATGCCTTCCAGCCACGGCGCGCCCAGTTTGTGGTCAATGCCGCCATGACACGCGACACAGGGCAC
This sequence comes from Variovorax sp. 10N420, assembly GCF_056394705.1. Taxonomy (NCBI): domain Bacteria; kingdom Pseudomonadati; phylum Pseudomonadota; class Betaproteobacteria; order Burkholderiales; family Comamonadaceae; genus Variovorax; species Variovorax sp. 10N420. The sequence continues at coordinate 204,090 of NZ_JBFTIJ010000006.1, forward strand.
GATGTTCCTGAGCGGGTCGCCGACGCGCACCAGCGCGGGCGCATCGGGTTCGTCAGGCCGCACGAGGGCGGCGCGCGCCTTCGGAAGCGAATCGTAATAGGCGGCGACGTCCTGGATGTCCCGCTCCGACAGCCTGTTGGCGATGGTCTGCATGAACGCGCTGCTCCGGTCGCCGCGCTTGTAGTCATGAAGTTGCTTGATGATGACTTCAGGATACTGTCCGGCGAGATTGGGCGAGCCGCCATCGCTCATGCCCTGCGCGCCATGGCACATGCTGCATTGCTGGATCGCGATCGTCGCGCCGCGGCCAGTCGCGTCGCCAGCGCCGGAGCGGCCCATCGCGTTCGTCAATACGACGCGGGTGGTGCCCGTGCCCGGCTTTGGCCATTCACCAGCGGTCGTCCATTCGCTGGGTACGCCCGCCGCTCGGCAGATGCTGTCCCAGAGGCTCTTGGCAGTGAAGTCGCCATGTCTGGACGGCAGCCAGACGAACCCGACCAGCAGCGTCGCCGCGGTGAGCGCGATGATGCCGACCAGGCTCCATCGAAACCATCGGTTGCTCCATGCGAACAGGCTGGCTTGCTGCATCACCGCCCTCCGATGGGAATGACAGGCACAGAGGCATTCTCGAGCGAGGCCAACTGCGCAATGGGAAAACCGTAGTTCACGACCGTGAGAGCGATCATCAGCACGACCCAGAGCGCAAAGCCGTTCAAAGCGACCGGGATGGTCGCAGGCATATGGATTGGCGTGCTGAACCTGTAGGGCGCGGGCACCGCTTCGCTCTTGCCCGCACGCGCCAGGATGAAGATGAAAAGCAGCGCGGACACCACCAGCAGCAGGCCTCCAAGAGTCCCCGCCACAAGCGTCCAGCCCTGGTTGCTGAGCGCGGGGTTCGAGAAGTCGAAGTACGCCATGCGCCGCGGCTGTCCGAGCAATCCGACCCAATGCCAGGGCAGCGTCATCACCATCATTCCGACGAACCAGAGCCAGAGTTGAGTCCGCATAAGGCCGGCGGGCAGCGGCTTGCAGCCGGTGAGCTGCGGCCACAGGTCATAGGCGACCACGAAGTACATGATGACGATCGCGCCCGCAAAGATCAGGTGAAAGTGCCCCGTCACCCACTGCGTGTTGTGGATCGCCTCGTTGAGTTGAAAGCTCATGTTGATGAGCCCGCCCGCACCGCCCAGGCCCAACATGACGAACGAGAAAGCGACGGCCAGCATCATCGGATTGCCCCATGGCAAGGCCTTCACCCATCCGAAAGCCCCCCTCCCCCCGCGCAAGCGCGCCGCGATCTCGACCGACGCGACGATGGTGAAAACAGTGAGAAAGGTGGGCACGGCCACCATCGCCGTGAAAGCTGCGTGCACGAACTTGAACCCTGCGCCCACCTGCGGATCGGCGAAGAGGTGATGAATGCCGATGGGCATCGAGAACACAAGGAAGAGCACGAAGGCGACGCGCCCCATCGTGTCGCTGTAAAGGCGCCCGCCAATGGCGCGAGGCACGATCGTGTAGAACGCGATGTAGGCTGGCATCAGCCAGAAGTACACGATGGCGTGCAGCGTCCATGAGAAGAAGACGCGTGCCAGGCCGGCGTTGATGGTGTCCGTCAGGCCCACTGAAGCCGGCAAGATCAAAAGCAGGATCTCGAGGGCGGCGCCCACCGATGTCCACGCCCACAAATAGGCACCGGCGACGTTGCCGAACATCGCCAGCGGCACAGCCGAGCCGGCATTCTTTTTCTTCCATGCGCTCAGGTTGATCGACATGAGCGCCACCCAGATCCACGAGCCGACCACCACCAGCACGATGCCAAGGTAGTAGAACGGGCTGGCGATCATGGGCGGATAGAAGGTGTAGAGCACCGATGCAAGGCCCAGCGCGACCGGCGTGGCAGCCATGACCGTGCCAACGACCACGAGCCAGAAGCCGGCCCATGCCCAGCGCAGGCCAATCAGCGGCTGCTTCAGCGCGAGTTCGCTGATCGCATAGCCGAAGCCCATCGCCACCAGGGTCGGGAGGACATAGCCCATCACCGTGCCGTGCGCGGTCACGGAGCGGTAGTAATGTTCCGGGTCGCCCACCCACGCACTGAGCGGGCTGCGCACGAACATCTGCCATTCGCCCAACACGATGGCCGCGCCGAATGCGATGAAGGCCACCCAGAAGTGCGCGAGGACGAGTTTTCTAGCGAGGAACACAGCTCATCCTCTCTGCGCCTTTGGCATTGGCGAGGAATTCATCGGCGGGCAGCACCTGCACGCGGCCCCACATCGCCTCGTGGCCCGTGCCGCAATACTCATGGCAGGGCATCAGGCGGTCGCCAGTCTTCTCGAAAGTCGCGGTGAAGGTGGCGATAAACCCCGGAATCAGCATCACATTGGCGTTCGTCTTGTCGACGATGAAGCCGTGGACGGCATCGGCGCTGGTCGCGCGAAAGGTGACCGGCACACCGGCCGGAACGACCAGGCATTGAGGCTCGAACGAATACTGCTGTGCGACGAGCCTGACCACGACCTTGCCATTTGCGTCGACGGTGGTGCCCAGGTTGTTTTCGACGAACTCGCCCGAGACGTGCAGCGTGCGCGGATCGATCGTCTCCACCCGCGACGGCGGCATCGACGCCCAATGCAGTCCGGTGATGATCATCATCGCGAGCAGCAGCGCGATGATGATCATCACGACGATCGCCCAGCGCCTTTCCGCCCCTGCCGCGACGGCTTCGGATGCGCGCGACACGTCGGCGTTTGTCGATGTCACTGGATCACTCCTCGCGGCACGAAGACCAGGAAGTAGAAGAGGAACACGATCGCGACGACGATGAAGGTGGCGACTCCGACGACGGCGAACGTGCCCGCTGGTCCGAGAGAGACGATCTCGTCGATGCGCGCTTCTTCTCGCGCCTGCTCTCGCGCCAACTCGGCGGCTTCGACGGCAGTTGGAAGATCGTCGGGAGTTGCGGTGGCCATGGCGCGGACCTTCCTTGCTGCTATTCGGGAACGAGCGTTCGCAATTCGCTCACGCTGGCGGCGGTCACCGGCGTTCCGCTGTTCTCCCAGGCGACGCGGACATAGGTGACGACCGCCGCCACCTCGTCGTCATTGAGGATGTGCGAGAAAGGCGGCATACCGTGGGGCTTCGGGTTGCGCTTCGTGCCGGGCGCATAGCCGCCGTTCAGCACCATGCGGATCGAGTTGACCGGGGAGCTCATCGTGATCGACTGATTGCCGGCGAGCGGCGGAAACTGCGGCGGATGTCCCTTGCCTTCCTCGCCGTGGCACATGACGCATTGCGTCGCATAGATCTTGCGTCCGAGCTCCATCACGTTCGGACTGACCAGCCGCGCACTGCTCGGCGGCGGTGGTTCGGAGTCCCGCTGTGGAAGCTCCTTCAAATAGACCGCCATCGCCTCGACATCCGCGTCGGAGAGGTATTGGAGGCTGTTGTAGACCACCTCTGCCATGGGCCCGTAGACAGTGGCGCGATCCGAAATGCCGGCCTGCAGCAGATCGCCGATTTCCTTCAGGTTCCAGTTGCCGAGTCCCGCCTCGCGGTTGGAAGTGAGGGACGGCGCATACCAGTTCTGATTCGGGATCATCCCGCCTTCGAACTCCTGCGATGTCTTCGAGCCGCCAAGCTTGTTGATTGCCGTGTGGCACATGGCGCAATGCCCGAGGCCTTCGACCAGATAGGCGCCTCGATTCCACTGCGCCGACTTGCTCTTGTCGGGCGCGTATTCGCCCTGCTTGAAGTAGAGCGCTCGCCAGCCGATCAGCAGGTCGCGCTGATTGAACGGGAACTTCAATTCATGGGGCCGATTCTTCTGGCTGACCGGCGGCACGGACATCATGTAGGCGTAGATGGCGTCCGAGTCCTCGCGCGTGACCTTGCTGTACGACGCAAAAGGCATCACCGGGTACATCAGCGAACCGTCTCGCGAGACACCCTGATGCATCATCCGGTAGAAGTCCTCGGAGGTCCAACGGCCGATGCCGGTCTCGTCGTCGGGAGTCACATTGGGAACATAGAGACTGCCAAAGGGGGTCGCCATCGCGCGTCCGCCCGCGAATTCCTTGCCCCCGGGTGCGGTGTGGCAGGCGATGCAATCTCCGGCGCGTGCCAGATATTCGCCCTTGTTGATCGTCTGCGTCGTCGCGCTCACTTCGACCTTCCCCGGCTCCTCCGGAAGGTATCCGGGCATGAAGTAGAAGAAGCCGGCGACGAGCACCGCGACGACCACAAGTCCGGCGAGAAGGAGGTTGCGTGTTCCTCTGCGCATGACGCCTACATCTGGCTGCCGCATGACAAGGGCATGCGCTGGAGGTTGGAGGACGCGGGAGAAGGATCGTGCGGCGGGTCCTGGCTCGACAGCCAGGTCGCCACCGCGTACACATCCGCTTCGGACATCCGGTCGGCGATGCGCTTCATGCAATCGGGCTGCGCGGCCTGCCGGTTGCCCGTGCGCCACCGCGTGAGCTGCGCAACGATGTAGGACGAACGCAATCCCACCAGCCCCGGGATGCCCGGCTCCATCCCGGTGAGTCCGGGGCCGTGGCATGAAATGCAGGGCGGTATCTGCTTGCTCGCATCGCCCGCGACGGCGATCGTCGCGCCGCGCTTGATCACCGAATCCGGCCCCGTAGGCGGCAGATTGGCTTCAAACGCGGGACGCTGCTTGGCGAAGTGCTCGGCGATCTCCCGCAGATAGGCGTCCGGCAGATAAGCCACCAGGTAGTTCATCGGCGGATAGACCCGCTTGCCGTCACGGAAGGCGACCAGTTGGTTGTAGAGATAGGCCGCAGGCTTGCCCGCGATGCGCGGAAAGTACGGGTTGCTGGTGCCTTGTCCGCTCTGGCCGTGACAGGTGACGCAGCCTTGGACCCGCGCTTCCATCGAATCGACCGTCTTGAAAGCGGGGATCGCAGGGTCTTGCTGCGCCAGCGCCGCGCGCGCAAAGGCCAGGACGAACATCGCCGTCAGCAGCGCCGCCCGTCCTGGTCTGATGCGAAGGGGTGGCATTCTGTGATCGGCCGTTCCGTCGAGCCTCAGTCCAGACCCGAGACCATGAGGCCGGCGGAAGCAACTGAACATGAAGCCGGCAACGCGTGGAGCTTCATCATCATGGACGTTCCTTTCTGCCTTCTGGTTACGAGCCCAGCAAAAAATTATGATTCCGCCGCAGATGCACGTATTGACGATTGTCAGTTCATCGCAAAGCGCCGTTCAGGACAACCAGTGCATCATCGCAAGGACGAGTCCGATGAGAAACACAGTCTCACCGACCATCAGCGCCACCGGTTTGAGGCCCACCGTCGCCAGCTCGCGCAATTGCGTCTTCATGCCGATCGCAGCCATCGATGTCACCAGACACCATTGCGAAAGGTCGGTGCCCAGCTTGGTCAGGCCGGCCGGAACCCATCCGGTGCTGTTGATCGCGAGCAGCACCGCAAATGCCACCGCGAACCACGGGAGCAACGGTGGCCGGGGTCCGCCGGCGCCTTTGCCGCCAGCGCGTGTACACATCACGGCAAAAGCGATCACCGGCAGCAGCATGGCCACCCGCATGAGCTTGACGAGGGTCGCCACGTCGCCGGTCTCGCGCGACATGCTGTAGCCCGCCCCGACGACTTGCGCCACGTCATGGATGGTGCCGCCGAGGAAAATCCCGGCCGCGCGCGGGTCCAGTCCAAGCAGATGCGCCAGCAGGGGGTAGACGACCATCGCCAGCGTCGACAGCGCCGATACGCCTATGACCGTGAACAGCGTTGCGCGCTCCTTGCCCGGATGGGCAGGCAGTGCGGCTGCAAGTGCCAACGCGGCCGAAGCGCCGCAGATGGCGGTTGCGCCACCGGTGAGCAAGCCGAACAGGCTCTGGAATCCGAGCAACTTCGCGGCAATCATCGAAACGGAAATGGTGACCACGACGCAGATGACCACCAGCAGCACCGGATGCCAACCTAGCGCTGCGACCTGGCCCATGGTGATGCGAAACCCCAGCAGCGCGACCCCGCAGCGCAGCACTTCGCGCGCAGTGAACCCGATGCCGGCCGCGCAGGCGCCGTCGCTCGAGAGGAAGTTCATCGCCATGCCGAGAATCAGCGCGAACAGCATGACGGGCGCGCCATAGTGCTGCGAAAGCGAAGTCGCGGCGATCGCCACAACCAGGCTGGCAAGTACGCCAGGAAAGAGCGTGCGGCCGCGAGTCGGCAAGGCCGCGAAGGTCGTGATCATTGGGTTGTCAGGCTTGTGCGAGCAGGTGGTTCTGGAAAACGTCGCGCAGCTTGTTCTTCTGCACCTTGCCAGTCGGCCCCAGCGGAATGCTGTCGACGAAGACCACGTCGTCCGGCGTCCACCATTTGGCGATTCGCCCGTCATAGAAGGAGAGAAGTTCATCGCGCGTGACGGACTCACCCGGCTTGCGCGTCACCACGAGCAGCGGGCGCTCGTCCCATTTGGAGTGACGGGCCGCAATGCAAGCCGCGAGCGCCACTGAAGGGTGTGCCATCGCGATGTTTTCGAGGTCGATCGAGCCGATCCACTCGCCGCCGGACTTGATCACGTCCTTGCTGCGGTCGGTGATCTGCATGAAGCCCTCGGCGTCGATCGTGGAGACATCGCCCGTGGGGAACCAGCCGTCGACCAGAGGAGCATCGCCCTCGCCCTTGAAGTAGTCGGAGATGATCCACGGACCACGCACCATCAGCTCGCCGGCGGTGACGCCGTCGTGCGGCAGCTCGGCACCGTCTTCGCCGACGATCTTCATGTCGACGCCGAACACCGGCCTCCCCTGCTTGGCCTGGATGGCGAGACGCGCCTCGGCATCGAGACCCTGTTGGCGTGGCTTGAGCGTGCAGACGGTACCCACCGGGCTCATCTCGGTCATGCCCCAGGCGTGCAAGACCTTGACGTCGTAGCGTTCCTGGAAGGTGCGCATCATCGCGGGCGGGCACGCCGAGCCGCCGATGATGGTGCGGCGCATGGTGCTGAATTCGAGTCCGTTGCCTTCGACGTGCGTCAACAGGCCTTGCCAGACGGTGGGCACGCCAGCGGAGACAGTGACGCCTTCGCTTTCAAAGAGGTTGTGCAGCGATTTCCCGTCGAGCCATGGGCCCGGAAACACCAGCTTCGCGCCGACCATGCAAGCGGCGTACGGCAGACCCCACGCGTTGACGTGGAACATCGGGACGACCGGCAGGATGACGTCGTTGGCGGAGCAGTTCAGCGCATCCGGTAAAGCGGCCGCATAGGTGTGCAGCAGGGTCGAGCGGTGGCTGTAGAGCGCGCCCTTTGGATTGCCGGTCGTGCCTGACGTGTAGCACAGCGACGAAGCAGACTTTTCGTCGAACACAGGCCAATCGAATTCAGGCGAATGCGCCTCGACCAGCTCTTCGTAGCACAGCAGATTCGGCACCTTGGACGATGCAGGCATGTGCGCCCGGTCGGTCATCGCGACGAAAGCCTTGATCGTCGATACATTGGACGCGATCGCCTCCACCAGCGGCAGAAAGGTCAGGTCGAAGAACAGGATCTGGTCTTCGGCGTGGTCTGCGATCCACGTCACCTGATCGGGATGCAGGCGGGGGTTCAGCGTGTGCAGCACGGCACCCGAACCCGAGACTGCGTAGTAAAGCTCCATGTGGCGGTAGCCGTTCCACGCCAGTGTGCCGACGCGGTTGCCGAACGCAACGCCGCGCGCGGCCAAAGCACCGGCAAGACGCCGTGAGCGCTCGGCCAGATCGCGATACGTGTAGCGGTGAACATCGCCCTCCACGCGCCGCGACACGATCTCCTGCTCGCCATGATGGCGTTCCGCGTGCGTCAGGAGCGTGGAAATCAGCAGCGGCTGCTCCATCATCAATCCGTTCATGGATGTCTTCTCTTTCAATTCGTCGAATTCATTGGATGGAGCGGTCCGCTCAAGCCATTGCCTGGCGCCCGGGGGCGACGGAGTCGGCTCGCGCCTCGTGCTCGGCTGCCTCTCCCGCACGCTGCAGATCGCTCTCGTAGGTGCGCGCTGCAATCAGGAGCGCTGCGGCAGCCAGCAGGCTGAAGAGCGGCACGACCATCAGCGCCCGCTCCAGCGACCACGCATCTGACAGGAAGCCTGCAATGAGCGGCCCCAGGGCCAGGCCGAACAGGTTCTGGAAAAGCGAGAGCACCGAAGCGCCGGTTGCGCGAATGCCAGGATGGATCACTTCGATCACTGCGGCAGCCACAGGGCCGACGGTGCAGGTCATCAGAAAGCCCCCAAAGGCAAGCACGCCGAACTGCGCACTGGCAGTGAGCTGAACGCCGATGCTCGAAGCGCCGAAGGCCAACATCAGCACGACCATGGAAGCGACGCACAGCAGCGCCGTCGAGTACAGCTTGAACTTCGGGCGACGACGCCCCGAGTAGTCGACCACGGCGCCCCAGACCACACTTCCCAATGCGCCGCAGAGAACGACCAGCGAAGCCTTGATGGCGGCCTGTTCCGGCGCCATGCCATGAACCCGGTTCAGGAAGCTCGGCAGCCATGACCAGATCGCCGAGACCGCAATCAGTTGCAAAGGAGCGGCGATGCACAGCCAGAGCATGGTGCGCGAGCGAACGAGCGCATGCATGATGGCACTGGCCGTATTGCGCGCCGAGCTGGTCGCCTGGTCGAGCCGCGCGGTGAGCTTGACTGTCGGGTAGTCGCGCACCTTCAGGTACAGCAGCGCAAGGATCAGCCCAGGAATGCCGACAGCACCGAATGCAGCCTTCCACCCGAAATGGGCGGCAATGACGCCACCCAGCATCACACCCAGAACGGAGCCCACCGAAGCCGAAGCGAAGAAGCCGGCGAGGACCGCGCCGCGAAGCCGCGACGGAAAGTGGCTGGCGATCAACGCGGCGCCGACGGAGCCGTAGCCCGCTTCGCCCAGGCCGACCGTTGCACGTGCCGCGAGCAAGGTGCCGTAGCTGCGGGTGAACATGCAGGAGATGGATGCCAGGCTCCAGATGGTGGCCATGACAACCACGCTCTTGACGCGGCTGGCGCGGTCGGCGAACAAAGCGACCGGAATGCCGGCCAGCGCAACCGTGACCGACACCGCCGAGACAAGTCCGCCGAGTTGCTTGTCGGAGAGGCTCCATTCGCTCTTCAGGTACGGGAAGAGCGACACGATGACCTGTCGATCGATGTAGTCGAACATCATCAGGGCGACTGTCATGGCAAAGGCGAACCAGGCCTGCCCGCGGGTGAACAGGTAGCCGTCCCTGCCCGACATTGCTTGTGTTGCAGCGATATTCATTGCATCCCCCATCAGGGCACAAGAACGGTCGCGCCGACCGTCTGGCGGGACTCCAGCGCAGAGTGCGCGTCCGCCGCGTCCGCCAGCGCGAAGGTCTGCTTCGGCTCGCTCACGATGCCGCCGGACAGCACGTGCCCGAACAGCTCGTCCGCCATCGAGAGCATGTGCGCGCGCGGCATGATGTAGTGCATCATCGCCGGCCGCGTGATCCAGATGGACCCCTTGACGGCCAGAGTCATCGTGTCGATGACAACCGGCCCGGACGTCGTGCCGTTGCTCACCAGCACACCGCGCGGGCGCAGGCTGTCGAGCGAAGCTTCGAGCGTGTCCTTGCCGACCGAGTCATACACCACCGGCACGCCCTTGCCGTCCGTGATCTCGCGCACGCGCTCGGCGATGTTCTCGCGCGAGGTCACGATGACATGAGCGCAGCCGTTCGCCTTGGCGATCTCTGCCTTCTCGTCCGAGCTGACGGTGCCGATCATCGTGACGCCCATCGCCTTCGCCCACTGGCAGGCGATCGAGCCCACGCCACCGGCAGCCGCGTGATAGAGGATCGTCTCGCCGCCGTGGAGCGGAAAGACTTGGCGGAACAGGTACTGCACCGTCATGCCCTTCATCATCAAGGTGGCTGCAGTGCGATCCGAGACGCCATCGGGCAGCGGAATCAGCACGTCGGCAGGCATGACGCGAACGTCCGAATACGCGCCCTGGGGGCCGATCAGGTAACCGACGCGGTCGCCGACCTTGAATTCCGTCACGCCCGGGCCGATGGCTTCGACGACGCCCACTGCATCGGAGCCCAGTCCACTGGGCTTCGGCACGGGATAGCGTCCGGTTCGAAAGTAGATGTCGATGAAGTTCACGGCCACAAAGGTGTGGCGTACGCGAACCTGGCCTTGGCCGGGCTCGCCGACTTCGACGTTTTCGAGCTTGAGCACTTCCGGACCACCGGTGTCGTGCAGGCGAATGGCGAGTGCCATGTTGTCTCCTTGGATCTTGATTCAGGAATGGCGGGCGCTCAGCCAGCCGCGTTGTCGTTGTCTTTGTCGTCGTCGGCGAGTTCATCGATGAACTGCTCGGCCTCGGGCCAGTGGCCGAAGCCAGAGGCCGGATTGAGGTGGCCAACCTCACCGAGGTCGACGAGGCGGCTGCCCCAGTCGCGCGCGAGGTCGGCAACTCTCTCGTACTCGGCGAGCGGATCGTTGCGGCTGGCGGCAACGATGCTCGGAAACGGAAGACGCTGACGCGGCACGGGCAGCCAGCCGCTCGCATTCAGTTGTGCCACTGTGGGATAGCCGTCGGGCATGGGCCGCTCGAAGTCCGGCGGCGCGGCAAGCAGCGCGCCCAGAACGGGGCGCCTTGTCTGCAACGCCCAATGCGCCAGCATCACGACGCCGCCGCTGTGCGCGACGATCAACAGCGGCCCTTCGATCGCCTGCGCTTCACGCTCGATGGCATGGACGCGGGCTGCGCAGTCCAGATCCTCGCGGCCCATCGGCGGCACCACGCGCACGCGCGCCAGGCGCTCCGCGAGCAGCGTCTGCCAGTGCGCGGCCACATGGTCGCGCAAGCCGGGGACGATCAGGACAGTGGCAGGCCGCGCAACCATCGCTCAGGCCACCTTGCGCAGGAAGCCCTGGTGGGCGCCGTTGCGGTTGGGAGCGAAGCCGTTGGCCAGCAACGACTCTTCGACCGTGTCGTAGAAGACGCCGATCTTGCTGATCTCACGCGCTTGCCGGGCGGTCGCAATGGGGCGGCCGAATTCGCGTGAGATCCGCACCAACTGCTCGATCTGCTCGACCGTGCTTGCCTTTTTGGTGCGCGACTGGTTCCACAGGTTGTCTTCGGTGCCGGTGCGCACGTGCAGGCCCATGGCGATGCCCATCATGTTGACCGGCAGCACGTTGCGCATCGAGCTTTCGACCGTCAGCACAGCGCCATCAGGTGTGGCGCGCACGAAATTGGCCAGGTTGTAGATGCTCGGCACGTCCATGCCGCCGCCGATCGCCACCCAGTTCATGACCAGCGGGCCCTTGTAGATCCCGCGGCGCATCAGGCGCTCGACCGACTCGAAGCTGTTGATGTTGTAGCACTGGAAAGCGCTCTGGATGCCGGCTGCGTTCAGGCGGCGGATGTGCTCCTCGGCCCAGCCGGGCTGGGAAGGCACTGTCATTTCCTTGTAGGCGTTGAAGACTGCCGGGTCTTCCATCGAAGTGCCCTTGTAGTCCTCGTATTCCCAGTGCTCGACGACGTTCATCTGCGACGTGTTGATCGTCACGGTGACCTGATCGGGCTTGGGATCGAGATCGGCCAGCATGTGGCGCGTGTCGTCGCTCAGCCACTTGGCAGCCGCGCCTTCGTTTTCCGGTGCGAAGCTGATGGAGCCGCCCACCTGGATGATCATCTCGGGCACGGCATTGCGGACGCCAGCGATCAGTTCATTGAACTTCGACAGGCGCTTGCTGCCCTTGCCGTCGAGTTCACGAACATGCAGGTGCAGCACGGTGGCGCCGGCGTTGTAGCAGTCCACTGCCTTCTGGATCTGGTCTTCCATCGTGACAGCGATGTCCTCGGGGAAGTCGGAGGGCACCCACGACGGCGCGTAGGGCGCTGCCGTGATGATCAGGGGCTGCTGGTTTTCGGGGTAAAGGGAACCGTCGAGATAGTTCATGTTGAAGGCTCGTGGAAAAAGTAAATGGGACGGAAGAAGAGCGAAGAGGCGTTGCCTAGGAGGTGGCTTCACCGACGATGCCGGCGCGCTCCATCTTTCGACGGCACGGCGGGTAGTCCATCACCGCGTAGTGCTGCGTGCAGCGGTTGTCCCACATGGCCACGCTGTTGGGCTTCCAGCGGAAGCGCACCTGGTATTCAGGGATGGCCGCCTGGCTGATCAGGTACTGCAGCAGCTGGCTTGCGCCCGGCGCGTAGTCCTGGCCGTAGCGCACGTTGTCGACATTGTGGAAATTGGTGAAGTGCGTCGTGTATGCATTGACGAACAGGACCTTCTCGCCCGTCTCAGGATGCGTGCGCACCACCGGGTGCTCGGCATCCGGGAACTGCGCGTGCAACGCGAGGCGCTTTTCGATCGGCATCGCGGCGCCGAAGCTGGCTTCGATGCTGTGGCGGGCGCGCAAGGGCGCGATCCGATCCTTCACATGCTGCGGCAGCCGCTCGTAGGCGAGCGCCATGTTGGCCCACGTCGTGTCGCCACCCACCGGCGGGCATTCCACGCAGCGCAGAACGGCGCCGAGCGGTGGCTTCTCGCGCCACGTGGCGTCGCAATGCCAGGAGTTCTCGTAGCGGTCGTTCGGCTGTTCGGGCGACTTGTAGATTCGCACCAGTCCCGGGTTCTCCCGATCGCTGCCGAGCACCGGGTGGGGCTCGAGTTCGCCGAAGTGCCGGGCGAAGGCCACGTGCTCGGCGCGCGTGATGTTCTGGTCCCGAAAGAAAAGTACTTTGTGCTTGAGCAGGAGAGCGCGGATTTCGGCAACCAGCCCGGCGTCGCGCGAGGCGGCGCCCAGGTCTACGTTGCGCAGTTCGGCGCCGATACTGCAGGTCAGCGGTTCGACCTCGATGGAGGTCTTGAGTTCGGGTGTATTCGTCGGGTTCATGGGCCTGTTGTCTCCTGACTCTTGTCGGTAGGAACGGTCCGCGAACAGGCGGCTCCGTAGGCCATGAGAATAGGGAGATGGCCCTTGCGGCGCCCCCTCCTTGCAGCAGGGGCCCTCCCCTTCAGGCCCCTGTAGCGGCGTAACCGCTTGTCAGTCGGACGACTTGATCAGCCCGAGGATCCGGGCGCGGAGAACGACCTGCTTGCGCGTGCCGGCGTCAAGCTTGGCGAAAAGGTTCTTGACGTGCCATTTGATAGTGGTTTCCCCCACCTGCATGGCCCGCCCGATTTCCTTGTTCGACAGGTTATGGGCGAGCAGCTCCAGCACCTCGCGCTCCTTGGGCGTGAGCACCATGCCGTAAGGCGCGGACGGCCGTTGCAGCTCCGGCTGGCTCGAGCGCAAGCCCGGCGCCGCGGCAGGCTCGGGCGCAGCGCCGTGGCGGCTCGATCGGGCGGAGTCTCCAGCGGAGACATTTCGGACCCAGTCGCCCAAGTCCGGATGCGCATCGGCAAACACTCGGCGCAGCCCGAAGGTTTCCGCAAGATCCATGGCCTCGCGCAGCTGCTTCTGCGAATCCTCTCCGCACTGGTACAGGGCAAAGGCGTGCAGTCCGAGAACCTCGATGCGCAGGCGCCCCTGCTTGATCGTGCGCGCCAGTTCGCCGGCCCGGGACAATGGCGCCATCGCACCGCGCCAGTCCTTCGCCGCAATCGCCGTGTAGCACTGCGCAAGCTCACGAAGAACATCCACGCTCTCCCGCCAAAGCGGCCCCTTCGGCATTGCCGGGTCTTCCAGCAGCGCATCGATCTCCCCGCAAAGCTGGCGGCAAGTCACGGCGCGATATCGCCTGGCGTGCATTCGCACCTGCTCGCACAGGCTGGCAATGCGCAAGCGCGGCAGATTGCGGGCCCGCCCCGCCGCATCCATGGCACCGAGCAGTTCCAGCGCGCGATGTTCTGCGCCTTCAGCCGCTGCGCTACGCGCCATGGTCCGATAGGCCAGCAGCAGCGATTCAGGCACGCCGCTGTGCTCGAGCACGTCGAGCCGGTCTGCCAGCAATGCCGCGGATTCGCCCGGCCGATCGCACTCCCAGGCCGCCGTGGCAAGCAGCGCGGCGAGCATGCAGCTGAACCGGTTGCGACGGCCCAGTTCGGCTTCTGCACGCGCGACTGCGGGGCGCAGGAGACTTTCGGCAAGCAGCACCTGCCCTTCCCAGATGTAGCTGAGCCCGACGATGAATTCGCCCCAACGCACGGTGTAGCCGACGCCGCCGAAGTCGCCACGCGGCGCCTGTTGCTCACGCAGGCGCGCCAGGGCCGGTTCGCCGGACAGGAGCGCCCGATAGGCGGTGCGGTTGGCATGAACCTGCAGCAGCACCGGATCGTTGATGGGCGGTGCGTCGGACCAGGGGCCGTGCAGTTCGGCGAATCGATCGGGATCGTCCGCGAACACCGACGCGCCACCGAGAATCAGCGCGCACTCATAGCGAAGATCCGTGCCGACCTCGGGCTGCGCCAGGATGCGCGCCACAAGCTGCTCGGCCTCCTGATGCCGCTCGCTGACGCCCAAAGTCCAGGCTGCGGCAAGCAAGAGCCGGGGCCGCCGGTCCAGTTCGTCGGCCGGAAGCTGCGCAAGCCATTCGAGCACGGCGCCCTGCCTGCCGTGTCTCATGATGGATTCGTAGAGGCTGCGTTCGGCAAGCCCATAGGCCTTCTGGTGCTCGCCCGCCGTCAATGCGTGCCGCGCCGCGTATTCGAGCAGCCCGTGCTCGGCGAGCCATTCGGCCGCGCTTGCATGCACTGAAGCCTGTTGCGTCGCATCGAGCGCCGAGAAGAGCTTGCGCAGTACGTCGCGCGCGAGCGTATGCATGCGCAGCCACTCGCCGCCCTCTGATTCAGCGAAGACAGGCGTGTCCCGGCTCAGGCGCGCCAATCGTTCGACGGCGTCTTCGTATCCGCTCACCGAGCGACACAGGTCCGGATGCAGGTGATCGAGGATGGAAATGCGAACGAGGAAATCGCTGTCGCCGGGGTCGAGATTGGCCAGCAGCAGCTTCACGAAATGATCGTGAAGCCTGCCGTCGAGCATCGCCATACCGGCAACGTCGGCATGCGCATCGACGCCGCGCGAGATGATCGTCAGCGCAACCTGGACGCCGAGCGGCCATCCTTCAGTGACTTCGTGCAGGCGTGCCGCCGTGTCGTTGTCGACGCGCGCACCGAGGCGGCTGCGCACGAGTTCCATGGTTTCGTCGAGCCGAAAGCGCAACGATGCGGGTTCGACCACGGCGCACTGCCCATAGGCGACGAGGTCGTCTATGTCCAGTTGGCAATCGGGGCGCGCAGCAACGATCACGCGCAGGTTCGGCGGCGCATTGCGCATGAGGTAGACAAGGGCTTCGCGCGAAGCCATCGGCAGGCGCTCCGCCTCGTCGACGAACAGCACGACATCGAGGGCCGCCTGCGCCAGCTCCGCGAGCCAGACGGTGATTCCCTCGAGACCGCCCGGACCCACGGCTTCGAGCAAGGTGTGCCCGAATGTCGAACGCCCGGAACCGCGCCGCACTGCGAGCGCGAGGCTTTGCGCCAGGCGTTGAGGTTCGTCCTGCGGCTGCGCGAAAAGCCATGCGACGGTGGCGCCGCGGGACAAGTGTTCGAGCCGCCACTGCGCCAACAGGGAAGTCTTTCCGAATCCGGCCGGGGCTTGCACGACCACCGCGGGAAAGTCCCGGATGCCGGGTGCGGTCGACAAAAAGCGCGCACGCGAAACAAGATCACGCGGCACCCGAGGTGGCGAGACCTTGAGCAGCAAGTCGTCGTCGACCTGGTCGGAAGCACGCGTCACAGACGTCCTCTCTTCGAGCGGAGGTTGAGGGCGCCGGTCCGGTGCGGACGGGTGGCTCGGAGGTGCCCAAGTGCGCGTTTGCGACGCCCGCGGGCGCGAGAATTCTAGCGACACGCATCGACCGCACAGGGGAAAGTCCCCCTCCTCGCCTACTTCTTCGCAGGCTCCATCGACAGCGCTACCGCCTCCGTGTAGACCGCATGAACCTGGTCGCCCACCTTGATCATTTTCAGTTGCTCGGGATCGCGGATGGTCAGGTCGACCTCGTACTCCGTCCCGCGAAGCGTGATCATGTGGGTCTTCCTGTTGACGGCAACCACATTGGCAGTCACCTCGACCTTCTGGCCGACCATGCCGCCCGGAAGCTGGCCTGCCGCCGTCCTGTCGGCCATGGGGGTCTGGACGCTGCTGCGCAGTTCCTTGCCGTCTTTCATGAGGGTCAGTGTCAGCGCCTGCGCGTACCGCACCGATACGGTATCGCCCACCTTGACCTGGTCGAGGTTGCGCGCCTCCGGGCCGACGGTGAAGGCATGCACCCGGCCATGCGAATCCTTGATGGTCACATGGCGATTTGCGAGATCGATCGACTGGACCACGCCTGTCGCCCGGATGACCTCCTTGACGGTACCGGTGCCGGGGCTGGTCGAGGCCGCGACCTCATGGCCGGGCTTGCCCTGCGAAAGAGCAGGGGTCGCCAGCGTGCCCAGAACTGCCGTCGCTGCGAGTAATGCCAGGAACTTCATCAACGTCTCCTTAGTGACTGTCGGAAGATGGTGAGTAGCATGGCCCCAAGGGGGGCGCATGCGATTGATATTCGTCAACGAGCCTATCGAGCCACGCGCGCATGCTCTCTTTTTTTCGAGGTGGATGCCATGAAACTCGCAGGACTCGCATCGGCCATGCTGGCTTTGTCACTGACGACACCGGGGGTCGCGCAAACGCCCCCGGCAGGCACGACAGCACCCACCGCGCCGGCCGCACCCGCTGCGCCAGCCGCCAACGCGGTCGATCCGGCGTCGATCCAGGCTCTCAAGGACATGGGCGCGTACCTGCAGACATTGGGACGCTTCCGGACGTCGACCTCGCTGATGGGCGAGCGCGTTCTGGTCGACGGCCAGAAGCTGCTGCACACCGCCTCGGCGACCCTCGACGTGCAACGGCCGGACAAGCTGCGCGCCCGGATGTGGAGCGTTCGATCGGAACGCGAAATCATCTCCGACGGCAAGACGGTCACCCTCGCCTTTCCCGAGCAGAAGTACTACTCGTCTGTCGAGTTCTCGGGAACGAACGGAGAACTCGTGAAGAAGCTCGAAGACCGCTACGGCTTCGAAGTTCCGCTTTCGGATCTGTTCCTGTGGGGCACGCCCGCTGCGCCCGTGGACAAGATCGAGTCGGCGATGAATGCCGGCCAGGATCTCGTCGGCAATGACCTTTGCGACCACTATGCGTTCAGACAGGGAGATTTCGATTGGCAGATCTGGATCGCCACTGGTGCCAAGCCCTTGCCGCGCAAGCTCGTCATCACCAATCGCGCCGACGAGGCCCGTCCCCAGTCGGTCAGCGTCATGGACTGGAACCTGAAGCCGGCATTCACCGAAGCGACGTTCAGGTTCACACCCCCAAAGGGCGCGACAAAGATCGAATTTGTTCCGGCGAAGACCAACTAGAGGAGACCACCATGAACGGATCTTTCAACAGGTTGCTCGCTGCCCCTCTGGCTGCTCTCATGCTGGCCTCCTTCGCCATGATTCCGGCGGCGGAGGCTGCGGGTCGGGACGGCGGCGGCCGGGGAGGTGGTGGTGGCGGTGGTGCTCGCGCAAGTGGCGGCGGCGGCGGTGGCGGTGGCGGTGGCGGTGGTGGAGCTCGCGCTCAAGCGGGGGGCGGCGGGGGCGGCGCTCGCGCAGGTGCGGCCGCAGGAGGTGGTGCGGCTGCGGGCGCGGGCGGTGCTCGCGCCCCAGGCGCTGGCGGCGCTGGCAACAGGCAGGGCCAGCAAGCCAACAACGCCAGAGCCGACACGCGCACCAATGACGTTCGCAGTTCCAGCGTCAACAACGTCAACAACAGCACTCGCAACAACAACGTCAATGCGAACCGCAATACCAACGTCAACACCAATGTCAACGCCAATCGCAACACCAACGTCGTCGTCGCCGGCGGCAACAACAACAATTGCTGTGGCGGGTGGGACAACGACTATCACCCCGTCGCCGGTGCGGTAGCGGTCGGCGCTGCAGTCGCGGTTACCACCGCGGCCATCGGGTCGATGGTGAACACCGTGCCTGCCAACTGTGTGCCGGTCAACTATGGCGGCATGGTCTACCAGCAATGCGGAAGCGCCTGGTATCAACCGCAGGGTGGGCAGTATGTGGTGGTGAATCCGCCCTACTGACGCGTTGGCCGCCGGCACGCCCAAGGGAGTGCCGGCCTCACCCAAACTTGCCGATGTCTATGACTTCCTCGTCAGCTTGACCCCTTTGGCCCGTTCGAACGAATCGACGTAGCCTCGAGCCACCGCTCGCACCGCACGGCCGATCTTTTCATAGACCTCTTCATCAAGATTGGCGAAGGAGATACGCGCCGACCAGTCCGGCGCCTCGAAGCCACCGCCGTTCAACAGCACGATGCCGTGATCCTCGGCAAGCCTGAAGACGATGTCCAGCGGATGCACGTTTTCCTTGACCCACGCCACCAGTTCCTCGGTGCCGTATTTGCGCAGCCAGAACTCGAAGTCGATCAGCCCGTAGTAGTAGTCGAAATGCGGGTTGGCCGACACATCGATGCCGAGGCCTTCGACCGTCAACATCGCACGCCGATGGCAGATTTCCATGCAGGCCTTCTGGTAGGCCTTCTGCTCGTCCATGAGCTCATAGAGCGAGAAGAGCGACATCATCACCTGCTGGGGCAGCGAGAGCCCCGCCGTGTGATTGAGTGCCACATCGCGGCTGTCGGCGACGACGCGATCGATGAACCGCACTTCGCGCGGATGCGGCGTCAGTGTGCCGTAGCGCTTGTCGAGCTTCTTCAGCGTGGCGTCATCGTGCTCGCCGATGAGTTGATCGAAGACGTTGTCCTCATGCACGGCAATGACCCCGAGGCGCCAGCCCGTGCAGCCGAAGTACTTGCTGTATGAATACACGCCGATCGTGTTGCGCGGATAAGCACCGAGCAACGACCGGAAACCTGGCACGAAGGTTCCGTAGACATCGTCGGTGAGCAGCATCAGGTCGGGCCGCTTCTTCAGGATCTCCCCGATTTTCTTGATCACCGATTCGGACAACGCCATGGCCGACGGATTGCCCGGATTGACCACGAAGAAGGCCTTGATCTTGGGATCGAGAAGCTTGTCCAATTCTTCGTCGGTGAACTGGAACCTGTTCTCCTGCGGCGCATGCACCGTCACGATGTTGAGGTCATAGTCCTCCAGGTGCGGCATCTCCAGGTAAGGCGTGAAGATCGGAACCCCCAGCGCGATCGTGTCGCCGGCGTTGAGCAAGCGGTTGTTCTTCAGCGCCTTGAACGTGTAGCACATGGCGGCAGTGCCGCCTTCGACCGCATAAAGCTCGAAAGTGCCCTTCGGCCTCGGGTCGCCGCACATCGCCCATTGCAGGAACTCGCGCACGATGATCTCGTTGTGCACCAGCATGCGGTCGGGCACAGGGTAATGGTCGCCGATGATGGAGTCGACCAGTTCGTTGACGAAAGCATCGGGCTTGAAGCTGAACTTCAGCACCGCCCATGGAACCATCCGCTTCAGGAAATCGACGCCCGGCAGATCGTCGTGCTTGGCGAGCCATGCTTGCAGGCGTTCAGCACAGCCTTCCTCACGCGGGATGCCGCCGATGCCCGGCGGCACGTCCATCACGCGCTTGGTTTCCTGCACCGCGAAGAGACCCAGCGTGAAGAATGCTTCGCGCGGCTCCGTCGCAACCCAGTTGGGGTTGCCTCGCCCGGCATTCAGATAGGAGATCGCCGCGGCCTTGGCCGCCTTGGTCGCCGAGTCGGCGAGGAAGTTCTTGATCTCGAAAGGGCCGAGCGCTTCGTAGTTGCGCAATGTCAGAAGGTCCATCACTTGCTCCTTGATACGAAAAGGCCGCGGTCGTTGTCACGACCGTGGGCGACGAAGGCACCGATCAACCTGGATTGATCTTCATCATCACGATCACGATGAAAAGGCCCCAGATCGTCAGGAAGGTATTGCCTACTGCGTAAGGCATGCCGTAGCCGAGCGCCGGGATGTTGCTCTTCGCCGCGTCCTGCACCATGCCGAGCGCAGCGGTCGTGGTGCGTGCACCGGCACAGCAACCCAGCAGGATGGCCGGGTCGAAGTGGAAGATGAAGCGCGCCACCACGATGGCGAGCAACAACGGGACAGACGTGGCGACCACTCCCCAGAGGAACAGGCTCACACCGAGCTTCTGCAAGCCGCTGATGAAGTCCGGCCCGGCGTTGATGCCGACGATCGCGATGAAGACGTTCAGGCCGAGGTTGTTGAGAATCCAGAGCGCAGGCGCCGGGATCTGACCGAACTTTGGCTTGATGGTGCGGTAGTAGCCCAGGAACAAACCCGCCAGCAGCGCACCGCCCGAAGTCGACAGGCTGATCGGCACGCCGCCGATCGTCACGCTCAGCACCCCGATCAAGCCACCGATCAGGATGCCGGCCGACATGAAGGAGATGTCCGTTGCGTCGGTCGGGCGGTCCGCATAGCCGAGGACCTTCACGACCGCGTTCACGTGGTCGATGCTGCCGCCGATGCGGATCACATCGCCTCGGAGGATCTCGGTCCCCGGAAGCCGCGGAATGTCGACCAGCTGCCGGGTGATCTTGGCGAGATACACGCCACGCGCCGCCGGCATCTCGGCAAGCTCCGCGATGGTCTTGCCATTGATCGCCTTGTTGGTGATGAACACATCGACCACCGTCGCGCGCATGTCCAGCAAATCGCGGTCATCGATCTCTTCGAGAACCGCCTCGACGTTGTCTACCAGCAGCTTGCGAGCACCGGAGATCGCCACGAGATCGCCGACCTGAAGCACCGAATCGCCCTGCGCCACCATCATCTGGTTGCCGCGCTTGATGCGCTCGAAGAAAACACGCACGCCCGGAAAGGTGTCCTGGCAGCGCTTGCCCGCAAGACCGCTCTTCTCGGTGATGCGATAGCCGCGCAGGCCGAAGCCGTGATAAGCGGAGAGGATACCGGGCTGCGTCGATGCCGCGCCGCCGCCAAGCCGGGTCTCATAGTCCTTGCAGGCCTCCACCAGGTTCACTCCGATCAACTTCGGCCCCAGCTTGGACAGCAGCAGCGCCGAGCCGACGGTGCCGAAGATGTAGGTCACCGCATAGCCGACCGGAATCGCCCCCAGGATGCTCTTGGTGGCCTCGGGCGACAGGCCGGACTTGTTGATCTGGTCGGTGGCTACGCCGATCGAAGCGGAGATCGTCTGCGAGCCGGCATACAGACCCACCGCATAGCCGACGTCGAGACCCGCGAAATAGACGCAGGCAATCGGCACGACGAGGCAAGCCACCATCACGATCAGCGTGAACGCAATCTGCTTGGGACCGTCCTTGCCCAAACCCGCAAAGAACTGCGGCCCGACACCGTAGCCGACAGCGAACAGGAACAGCAGGAAGAAGGCGGACTTGATCGGCCCGGGGATCGAGAGCCCCAACTGCCCGATCGCCACGCCCGCGATCAGCGTCGCCGTCACAGCGCCCAGGTTGAACCCGAAGAACTTCTTCGGCCCCAGCCAGAAGCCGAACGCCAAAGCGGCAAAGAGACCGAGTTCCGGATACTGCCTCAGCGTTTGCACAAGCCAATCCATGGGGGATCTCCTTCTTTGTGTCAGGCCATGATGTTCACGCCGCCATCGACGTAGATGGTTTGGCCGGAGAGCCGCCTCGCATACGGCGTCGCCAGGAAAGCGCACGTGAATCCCACATCCATGATGTCGACCAGCTCACCGATGGGCGCCCGTTGCGCAGCCTCGGTAAGCAGCAGATCGAAATCCTTGAGTCCCGAAGCCGCGCGTGTCTTCAGCGGCCCAGGCGAAATCGGATGCACGCGGATGCCCTTCGGCCCTAACTCGTGCGCGAGGTAGCGCGCCGTCGACTCGAGGGCAGCCTTCACGGGGCCCATCACGTCATAGTTCGGCACCACCTTGTTGGCACCGACATAGCTCATCGCGAACATCGTGCCGCCGCTCGTCATCAGTGGCACGGCGAGGCGGGCCATCCGGATGAACGAGTGGCAAGACACGTCCATGGCCTTGGCGAAGCCCTCGGCAGAGCAGTTGAGCAAACCACCTTGCAAGTCGTCCTTCGGCGCCCAGGCGATGGAATGCACGACGACATCCAGCCGGCCCCAGGTCTTCTCTTTCTCTATTTCCGCAAAGACGGCTTCCAGCTCGCCGGGCTTGGACACGTCCAGCGGCACGAAGATGCCGGCGTTCAGTTGTCTGGCGAGCGGTTCGACGTGCGCCTTTGCCTTCTCATTGAGATAGGTGACGGCAAGGTCCGCGCCAAGCTCCTGAAACGCCTTGGCGCATCCGTACGCAATCGAATGCTCATTCGCGATGCCGCAGACCAGCACCTTGGCACCCTTGAGCAGCGGGCGAGAAATCTCGACGGTCACGATGCGGCTCCTTGCATGACTGCCACCCTCAACGTGTGGCGCGCGATCATCAGCTCTTCATTCGTCGGCACGACCCAGACCGCGACGCGACTGCCCGAGGTGCTGATGCGTTCGGCGCCGGCCTGGTTTGCCTCGGCATCGAGTTCGACGCCGAGCCATGCAGCGTCCCGGCACACACGCTCGCGAATCGCGCTCGCGTGCTCGCCGATTCCCGCCGTGAAGACAAGGGCGTCCACGCCGCCAGCGGCAGCCGCGAGCGAGCCCAGTTCACGCCCGATGCGATAGGTGTAAAGGTCGACCGCGAAACGTGCGCGCTCGTCATCGCTCGCCAGGAGCGCACGCATGTCGCTCGACACACCCGAAACGCCGAGCAGCCCCGATTGCTTGTAGATCAAGTCTTCGATCGCCCGGGTGTCCATGCCCCGTTCATCGATCAGGTAGAGGATCACGCCCGGGTCGAGCGTGCCCGATCGCGTGCCCATCGGCAGGCCGTCGACGGCCGTGAACCCCATGGTGCTGCACACGCTTCGGCCCCCCACCATCGCGCACATGCTGCTGCCGTTGCCCAGATGCGCGACGATCGCGCGGCCAGCGGCGGCCTTCGCATCGATGTTGGGCAGCGCGCTGGCGATGTACTCGTACGAAAGCCCGTGGAATCCGTAGCGCCGCACTCCAAGGTCGGTGATGGACGGCGGCAGTGCAAAGGCCTGCGCCACCTCCGGCTGGGCGCGATGAAAGGCCGTGTCGAAGCAGGCGACCTGAACGATGTCCGGCCGCAACTTCGCGACCACTTCGATGGGCTTGAGGTTATGCACCTGGTGCAGCGGTGCGAGGGGACTGAGCTTTTGCAGCGCCGCGACGACTTCGGGCGTTGCACGAACGGCCTGTGTGAAATCCAGACCTCCGTGAACCACGCGATGACCGACCGCGACCAAGCTGTGGTTGGCAGAGTGATCGCGAAGGAAGCCCACCAGGTGCCCCACCGCGCCGTCGTGTCCCAACTCCGCCCCCTCGCCCCAGGCTTTGGACCCGATTCCGGCGCCATGCGCGTCGCGAGCGACGAATTTCGGGGCCGTGTAGAGACCTTCGATCTGGCCATGCATCAACGCGCGCCCGTCGTCGGCACCGGCGTCGAAGACGCTGAACTTGATGCTGGAAGAACCGGCATTGAGCACGAGGACTACATCCGCCATGCCGTCACCCGATCGCCTTGCCGCTTTCGCGACGGGCATTCGCCACCAGTGCCGCGACGGCGCACGACGCGAGTCGCGTCATGATCGAATCGGCCCTGCTCGTGAGGATGATCGGAACGCGCGCGCCGAGCACGATGCCTGCAGCGTCCGCGCCGGCCAGAAAGGTCAGGCTCTTGGCGAGCATGTTGCCTGCTTCCAGGTCAGGCACCAGAAGCACGTTCGCACGTCCGGCCACTGGCGAATCGATCTTCTTGATCTTCGCGGCTTCAAGGTTGATCGCGTTGTCCAGCGCCAATGGCCCGTCGACCAGTCCGCCGGTGATCTGGTGCCGGTCCACCATCTTGCAGAGCGCCGCAGCCTCGACGGTGGATGGCACCTTCGGGTTGACCGTTTCCATGGCCGAGAGGATCGCCACCCTGACCTCCGGCGCGCGCAACGCATGCGCAAGATCGATCGCGTTCTGCAGGATGTCGGCTTTTTCCGCGAGCGTCGGGGAGATGTTCACGGCCGCGTCCGTGATGATCAGCGCCTGCTCGTGCCCCGGCACATCCATCACGAAGCAATGGCTGACGCGACGCGCGGTGCGCAAGCCTGTCTCGCGCTTGACCACGGCAGCCATCAGTTCGTCGGTGTGGAGACTGCCTTTCATGAGGGCTTCGGCCTTGCCTTCGCGCACGCTCTGCACGGCCGCGGCGGCGGACGCCTCGCTATGAGGTGTATCGACAATCGGCACCCCCGAGAGGTCAATGCCGGATGCGGCCGCCACAGCCTCGATGCGCGCGCGTGGCCCGAAAAGGACTGGTGCGATCAAGCCGAGCCGTGCGGCCTCCACGGCGCCCTCCAACGAACTCTGGTCGCACGGGTGCACCACGGCAGTCGGCGTAGGCGGCAAGGTCTTGCAGTAGTCGATCAGTCGCTGGTACTTGGCGTGTCTTGCTTCCATGTGGCACCTGTTTCGGCTAGGCACGGCGCGCCGCTGCCGGGCTGGCGCGCACGCGCTTCGGCCTCGGTTCTGGCTTGGGCTTGGGTTCGGCTTTGGGCTTGTGTTTGGGCTCAATGGCGAGCGTCTCCCGAATCCGCCGCAGCATGGCCGCCTGAGCGGCTGTGGGAGAGGTGCCCTGCACTCGTTTGTCGGCAACCAGTTTCTGGAGCAGCGTCATCAGCCGCTCGCGCGCTGCCGGATCTTCGAGCAGCAGAGGCAGCGACTCGATGGCTTTCTCCGCTTCATAGCGCACGATGATTTCCTGCTCCCCGCGCACCCGGCGCCAGTCGTGGGGCGACATGCCGGGCAAGTAGTCCGCGTATTCCGCTACGAGCTCTTTCTTGAGTTCCAGCCGCGACAAGGGCAGCGGTTCGCCCTTCCTGCTCAGCAGGAAGGCCACCCGCGCCAGAGCTTCGACATAGCCGCCGTGCTCGATGGAGGCCAGCGCTTCGCGCACCACCGGCATTGCCCGAGCGTTCTCGCCATCGGTTTGGCTCCTCGAAGGCGCGCGAGTCGCTTCGATGGATTCCGGCGAATCGACATTGGCGTAAGTAGCAAAGAATCCGGCCTCCGTCATTGCATCGCGAACTGCGCGATAGTGATCCAGCATGGCGCTGAACAACTCGGCGTTTCGGTTCTCCGCCTTCCGAAGCGGATGGCTTTCATCGAGCGGCCGCCGATGGCTCTTGACCGTCTCGGCCGCCGGCGCGAGCCACGCCATCCAAGGATTGAATTGCGACAGGGCCCAGTTCTGGACCCGCAAGGGATGGAACGCGCGCAACGCCTTCGCCGTCTGCTCGTTCGACATCGCCTGCACAAAGGGCTGCGCAAAGCGTTCGTAGGCGCTCTGATTGAAGTCCGACACTTCGGCCACCGCTTCGAACGGCTTCTCGTCCAGGCGCTCGAAGCGATTGAAATGCGCCGCGATGTCTTCGAGCCGATGCTCCTGGAACTCGACTTCGTACTCGACCTTGCCGCCCTTCTTGTGCGTGTCGGTGATCGCCATCCCATAGAGCCCGGGCGGCAGCGCCTCGATCGTTTCGAGCACGGACACGATCTGCGCGTGCTCCTTCTTCGCCACCTTCCCAGAGACGAAGATGCCGAGATGGCCGATGTCCTCGTGCAGAAGCCCCACGATGACTTGCCCGCGCGCCTTGATCTCCTCGGTGCTGCCGTACACGTCGGCCACCCAGTTGAAAGCCTGCTGCGGTGGCGTGATGTTGTCGCCCATGGACGCGAACAAGATGATCGGCGAGGTGATTTCGCGCAGGTCGAAGCTCTTGCCGTCCGCGCCCTTGACCTCGCCCTTCCAGAGCTTGTTGCCGACGAAGAGATTGCGCGTGATCCACTCGATCTCTTCGCGATTCATCAGGTAGTAGCCGCCCCACCAGCGTTCGAATTCCAGAAAGCGCGGCGGCTCGGTGTCGGCCTTGTCGAACAGGTGGTAGTACTTGTCCCAGAGGCTGTTGGCGGGGTGCAGGTTCTCGAAGTTCTGCACCAGATGGGCGCCGTCGAACTTGCCGTCGCCCAGGTCGGCTGCAAAGGACGCCAGCCAGGAGCCGCCCATCATGCCGCCCGCATAGCGCATGGGGTTGTCGCCCTCGCCCTCGGACCATGCGCCACCCCAGTACGACATCGGCGCGCCGTTGATGACGATGGGGCCAGTGTCGTCGGGATCGGATGCCGCGAGCATCATGGCCGCCCAACCGCCTTGGCAGTTGCCGACCAGCGCGGGCTTGGCGCTGCGTGGGTGAAGCGCGCGAACCTTCTTGACGAACTTCTGTTCGGCCTCGCAGACGTCCAGCAGCGTCTGGCCGGGCTCCGGGTCGCGGAAGAAGATGACGAAGTACACCGGATGCCCGGCGCGCAGGGCGACGCCAACCTGCGAGTCGTCCTTGAATCCTCCGATGCCCGGTCCGTGGCCCGCTCGCGGGTCGATGATGATGTACGGCCGCTTCGCCCCATCGATCGTCACGCCGGCCGGCGCGACGATGCGCAGCAGCGCATAGTTGACTGGCCGCTCGAACTGCCGGCCGTCGAGCACGGTCTCCGACTCGAAATGCAGAACCGGTTTGAGGCCCTGGGAGGTGTTCTCGACAAAATTGTCCCCGCGCTGGCGCAAGGTGTCCCAGAAGAGGATCGAACGCTGCGCGGCATCGGCCGCATAGCTGTACCAGCCGACCGGATCCATGAGCGAGGGCATGCCCGACAGCGCACTCAAAGGTGCGGTCGCGGCGAACGCATGCGTGACGCGCAGGGCGAACTTCTCGTTCGCCGTCTGCATGCGCTTGCTGAACACCGCCGCAACCTTCGTTCCGACGATCTGGCTCCGCGCCAACCGGGCTCCTGCATTCATGACGAAATCTCCAGGATCGCGAACACGCTCACAACGATTCTTGCAGCAGGCATCGCCCGGGCAATTGATATCCGTCAAGCGCAGGAGCCGCTTGCGCTTCTTTGCAATTGCAGATCGACGAGTCGGAGCGTGGCGTCGCCGGGGTACGGCTTGTCGGTAAAGCCGAGCCGGCCGGCCAGCCGGCGCATGCCCGTGTTCTCCGACAGCACGAAGCCTTCCATGCGCTGAAGGCCGCGCGCACGCGCGAGCACGATCAGGGTTTCGAGCATGCGCCGCGCAAGCCCGATGCCCTGCCAGTCGTCGGCGATGGTGACGGCGAACTCGCCGGCGTCCGCCCCTGGTGTCCAGATGAAGCGAGCGCCACCGACGATCCGCGGGGCTGCGCGGTCGGCGGCAATGGCGACGAGTGCGATCTCGTGGTCCGCCGATGGATGCACTGCGGCATGAAGCATCTTCGGCGGCAGTTGTCGCATTGCCGCCATGAAGCGCGTGTAGCGCGAGTGGGACGAGAGGCGATTGAATGCGGCTTCGAACGCGCCTTCGTCTCCGGGCTCGACCGAGCGCACCGTGACGCTGCGCCCGTCGCGAAGTGTCGCGATGAGCGGGAAGAAGGGTGCTCCGGATTCACTTTGTTGCATGGTCACTCCGCATGCCGTGGGACGGGCGCTGACATTAAGCCTCGTTCGAGGCTCGGAGAGCAACTCGCACGGGGGCGACTATTGACAACCATCAAATCAAGCCCGCCGCACGTCAGGACAATCAGGCGGTTTCGCGCGAGCAAAGCCCGTTTTGCAACGTCCACCTGGAGGTGCAGCATGTCCCGAGACAAGGCCGAAAGTCAGACTGACGACATGTCGATGGCGGATTTCTTTTCCGCCGCCGAAGCGAGACGGGAGCGCTGGAGCAGGCTCCAGGTCTGCACCGAAGCGCTGGCCGGCGGGCGCGGGCAGAAGGACAAGCTCGATACTGAAGTTCGTACCCTGCTCGATCAGATCGAGCCGCTCGAGGGCTATTGGGCCTACCCAGGCGCGGTGCTCATGCGCGCCCTTCGCGACCTGGTGGCGGCAGAAGACGCGACCGGGCTCTCGAACGCCGTGCATCGCATCAAGACATCGATCTTCTCAGGCTCCTACCGACGCGATCCGTCAGCCTGGAACATCGACGAAGAAACGGAAGTCGATTTGGGCGACCGGATGCCTCCGGGACTCGCGGCCGACGCGCCCCATCGCCCCTACTTCGAAGTGCTGACCGTCGCCCCCGAGATCTCGAGGAGCAGCAATCAACAGCGCGAACTGCGCAAGCTCCGGCGGCCGGAAGACCCCTTCACCTACGAGGCGGTGCAGACCTTCAGCCTCGAAGATGCGATCGTCGCGACCATCGTCAACTTCAACCTGCAAGCCGTCGTCATCTATGACGGCTTTCGTTACGAATCGCGGCACTCGTTGCCCGCGCTCGACGAGTTGATCAAGCGCTTCGGCCATCTCGAGCCGGACGGAATGCCGCAGGACTACGGTTTGGTGCTCGCCAACTTCCTGAAGAAGATCAGGCCCGAAATCGACGTTTATCTCGTGACCGAACGCGGCGTCGATGCCGCCGCCACGAGCACGGACGCGAAGGCAGTCAGGCGCGTGTTCTACGAGGTAGAGGAACTGATGGAGATCCATCTGAGCATCCTCGCTGGCGTCAGCGAACGCTACGAGACGCCCTTCTTCGACAACCTGAAGAAGTACGCAGCCCGCCCGATCGGCACCTTCCACGCGCTGCCCATCGCGCGCGGCAAGTCGATCTTCAAGTCGAACTGGATCAAGGACATGGGCCAGTTCTATGGCGCCAACCTGTTCCTGGCGGAATCGTCCGCCACCACGGGCGGCCTCGACAGTCTTCTCGACCCGACCGGCAACATCAAAGATGCGCAGGACATGACTGCGCGGGCTTTCGGTGCGGACCACGTCTACTTCGCCACCAACGGCACTTCGACATCCAACAAGATCGTCGTGCAGGCGCTGTGCCGGCCCGGCGACATCGTGCTGATCGATCGCAACTGCCACAAGTCGCACCACTACGGTCTGGTGCTGGCGGGCGCGCAG
The DNA here is from genome assembly GCF_056394705.1 of Variovorax sp. 10N420. Lineage (NCBI taxonomy): Bacteria > Pseudomonadati > Pseudomonadota > Betaproteobacteria > Burkholderiales > Comamonadaceae > Variovorax > Variovorax sp. 10N420. Next base: position 233,081 of record NZ_JBFTIJ010000006.1, read on the forward strand.
CCGTTCTATCTGGAGGCCTATCCGATGGTGGCCTATTCGATGTACGGCGCCGTCCCGCTGCGAAGCATCAAGCAGGCGCTGCTGACGCTCAAGGCCGAAGGCAAGCTGGACAAGGCCCGCCTCGTCGACCTCACCAACTGCACCTTCGACGGCCACATGTACAACTGCCGCCGCGTGATGGAGGAATGCCTCGCCATCAAGCCCGATCTGATCTTCCTGTGGGACGAGGCGTGGTTTGCCTTTGCGCGCTTCTCGCCGTTCCACCGGCGCCGCACGGGCATGGGCGCTGCGCAGGATCTCGAAGAGCGGCTCCTGACGCCGGCCTACCGCGCCGAATACGAAAGCTGGAAATCGAAGCTCAAGGGCAAGGTCGGCGACGACCTCGATCCCAAGGATCCGGCGCTGCTCGACATGCGCCTGATGCCGGACCCCGACCGTGCGCGGGTGCGTGTCTACCAGACCAATTCGACGCACAAGTCGATGTCGGCCCTGCGGCAGGGCTCGATGATGCTGGTGCGCGACCAGGACTTCCATCACGTCGAAGAGCAGTTCCACGAGGCCTTCTACACGCACACGTCCACCTCGCCGAACCAGCAGATCATCGCGTCGCTGGACGTCGCGCGCAGGCAGATGGAACTCGAAGGCTACGAACTCGTCATGCAAGCGGTGGCGCTCTCCATCGACCTGCGGCGGCAGGTCAACACGCATCCCCTGATCTCGAAGTACTTTCATATCCTCACACCCGGCGAGATGGTGCCCAAGGAATTCCGCGCCTCCGGTGTCGAGGACTATGCGAAGCCGCACGCCACGTGGATCGAGATTCTTGCCGCCTGGGACACCGACGAGTTCGCGCTCGACCCCACGCGCATCACGCTGGTCACCGGTCGCGCCGGCTACGACGGAACCGAGTTCAAGGGACTGCTGGCTTCCAAGTACGACGTGCAGATCAACAAGACTTCGCGCAATTCGATCCTCGTGCAGATCAACATCAACAACACGCGCAGTGACGTCGCCCACCTGTTGAAGGTGCTCGCGGATATTTCGCGCGACAAGGAGCGCAGCCTTCAAGAAGGCGGCAAGGCGGTACAGGCCGTGTTCGCGGAGCGCGTCAAGGCGCTGATCGAGGACGTCCCCGACCTGCCGAACTTCAGCCGCTTTCATGACGTGTTCCGCGACGACGCGAAGAGCGCCACCACCGAAGGCCATATGCGCGCGGCCTTCTACACGGCCTATCGGGAAGAGGACTGCGAACACATCAAGCTCGGAGACAAGGCCATCGACGATCGCCTGAAGAAAGGCCCGGACCTGGTTGCGGCGAACTTCGTCATTCCCTATCCGCCAGGCTTTCCGATCATGGTGCCGGGCCAGGTGATCGCGGCCGACACGATCCAGTTCATGCGAAAGCTCGACGTGAAGGAGATTCACGGCTACAACGCGAGCCTTGGCTTGAAGCTGCTGAAGCCGGAGGTGCTCGGCAAGCGCAAGAAGAGGGACGATTTCGCGTAGCCCTGAAAACACAAGGCCGTGAATGGGCGCAAGAAGATGAGGAGAACCACATGAGGGAACTCGGGGCAGTCTTGGCGGCCGGTCTGTTCGTCACGTCCGGCGCTTTCGCGCAATCGAGCGTCGTACAGGCGCCGGCGACCAGCAGCAGCGTCACGCTATTCGGAGTTGCCGATGCGGCCATCTCCTACGGCACCGGCAGCATCGGCACAAAGACCGCCCTGACGAGCGGCGGCAACACGTCTTCGCGCGTGGGCTTTCGCGGTGTGGAGGACTTGGGCGGTGGTCTCGCAGCGGGCTTCTGGCTGGAGTTCGGCTACAACGTCGACGACGGGACGGGCGGCAGCACCAACATCAATAACCAGCCCAATGGCTCTGTGGCGGGCTTCAGCCCGAATCGTCGCTCGACGGTCAGCCTGATGGACTTCTGGGGCGAAATGCGATTGGGGCGGGATTTCTCGGCCACCTATCGCAACCGCGACCAGACCGATCCTTTCTCGACCAATGGCGTCGGCGCCTCGCAACCCTACGTGGGCTCGATCGCGGGGACGACCGCCACGCGGGTATCGAACATGGTCGGCTATTTCCTGCCGGGCAACCTCGCCGGATTCTTCGGCGAAGTTCAGTACTTCATGGGCGAGAACGACAACACCACCGGGTTGCCGCACGTGAGTGATGGCAACGGCTATGCCGCTCGCATCGGCTGGGGCGCCGGCCCCTTCGGTATTGCGGTATCGACAGGCAAGACGCTGTATGCCCGGACGCTCACCACAGGCGACATTCCGGTGGTCAACGTCGGCGCCTCCTACGACTTCAAGGTCGTGAAGGTCACTGCGGGCTACTTCCACGACAAGGTCGACCAGTTCATCCCGGTGACCGGCACCGGGTACATCGTGGGCGCCGTCGTTCCGGTCTTTGCGTACGACCAGTTGAAGCTTTCCTATTCTTCATACGGCACGAACGCGATCGGCGATCCCCGTGCGGACAAGTTCGCCATCGGCTATGTCTACAACTTCTCGAAGCGCACGGCCCTCTACGCGACGTTCGCACACGTGAGCAACTCGGGCTTCTCGACCGTCGCGGTAAACGGCGGGATCACAGCGCCGAACCAAAGCTCTCATGGGTACGACTTCGGCATGAAGCACAGCTTCTAGGCCGCGGATTCAAGTGGTGAAGTGCGCCTCGAATCCTCGCCACATCAGATTCATCAAGAGATCCACGACAACCGAACGTTCGACCTGTTCATTCTCAACCCACCACTTGGCCAACTGCTCGGCGGCACCCGAGAGGGCGTGAGCATGCATGACGACAAACGGCTGGGCGACTCCGGGCATGAATGGCGTGAGGAGTCCTGCGATTCCATCGACCGTGTCGAAGCGCATCCGCCGGGCCTCGTCAACAGCGGATCCTGCCACCGCCACACCACCACCAAACAGCAAACGCCACGCTGCGCGATCTTGTTCCACGAATTGGAAATAGCCTTCGATGCCGGCTCGCAAGCGTTCACGTCCGGTGGTATGGGTGTTTGCGCCGAACGCTTCGCTGAGGCGTTGATCGAGGTGTCCGCGGGCGATCCGAAGGCATGCCAGATAAATCGTGTCTTTCGCGCCAAAGAGGTTGTAGACAACGGGCCGGGTCACTCCGGCAGCCTCGGCGATGTCTTCCATCGTCGTCCCCTGGTATCCCTTCGAAATGAACAAGTCGAGCGCAACGCCCAGGATCTGGCGCTCACGCTCGGGCCGGGGCATCCTGAGCTTTTTCGGAATGGGAGGAGTCAAGTTGACGCTTTCGTCTTGGGTGGGGTGGGCCGTATTGTGTCCGGGCGGCGCTACGGAACCCGTCGGTGCCGAGCAAGTGCACCAGAAAAGAAAAGGCCGGTTTCGGATGGACCCATCCGAAACCGGCCGGGCCTCATGGCCGTTCGATGCTCAGCCGATGCTCGGCCTATATGCCAGCAGGGCGGCCCTGGTCCGGCTTGCTGTAGTCGCACACGCCAGTAGCAAAGATCTGCAGTAGGCGCTGTTCCTGGGCGACGCTGAAGAACACGCCGCCATAGGTGCCGTCATGCAAAGCGCTGACGACCGGTTTGAGCGCGCACTTGAAGATCGATCCCGACACGGGCGCGCCCGATGCCAAGCGCGCATCCGAGTAGATCGGGAACTGCTTCGTGCAGGCACCGCCGTTCAGGGTGTCGGCCACGATCTGGGTGCCGTCTGCCGAGAGTTGGCCGTCCCAGACGTGCGGGCCCGATGCGATGACGCTGCCGTTGCTGTCATAGCACTGGTCCTGGACGCTGCTCGGGCGGCTGCCGGTCAGCAACCACTGCGTCTCGGCCTGCAGCGCCTGTTGCACGATGGGCGCCTCCTTGGAGTCATCGTCGCCCGCGGCCGTCATCCAGATCACCTGGTTGTCAGCATTGCCTCTGGCTTCGATCAGGCGTTGGCGAGATGCGAATGGTTCGCGGGTCGCATGCTCGTTCAGTTCGGCCTCCAGGTAAGGCTGAATGTGGATGAAGGGAATGTCGACCTTGCCACGGAAGACCAGGCCCGCCTTGTACGCATTCTGGATAGCCGCCAGACTGGCCGGGCTTGCGACGGTACGGGGCGCGATGTCGTTCGGATTGCGGGCATGGCTCATGGCGGACGCGTTGCGCGCGCTCCATGGATCCCAGTCGCTCGTGTTGCTGCCGTCGCCCAGGTATGGAAAACCTTCTGGCAGGAAGTCTTGACCGGCCTTCCAGCCGCCGACGTGTGCGTTCAGTGACAGGAACTCGTCGACGGTGATCTTGCCGGCCTTGAGTGCGGTCAGGCCGTACTGCACGCCTTCGTTGTCATAGGTCGTCGGCGTCGTGTTCGAAGGCTTCGCGGAGAGGTCGCCGGTTAGAACCGTCACTACATCGTTGAAGTACCCCCAGAAGGTCGACGCGATGCCCTTGGCGCCCAGAACTTTCACACTGCCGTCGGCGTAGCTGACTTGGCTCCAGTACGGGTCCATGAACATTGGAATGGCACCACGCCACTCCTCCATGCAGACATCCGAGCCTTTGACTGCGGTTGTCGTGCCCGGCAGGATCGCCGAAGTGGGCTTGGCAAAGCCGTCAATAGCGTGCAGGCCGGTGACCCATGCGCGATTGGCCCATGACGTCCATTTGGGGTTGACCACGCCGGTCCCGTTGACCTGCGCGTCGACCTTGTCGAAGTAGTAGTGCAGCAGTTCGCAGTCGCCGACAGGTGCAAACTGAGTGATCATGTCCGGGAAGTTCTGGATCGGAATCGCGGCGTCCAGGAGCCCAGGATAGTTTTGCGCGTAGATCGACTGCTGCACGGCGCCACCGGAGGAGCCGACCCCGAACGTGAAGCGCGGCTTGCCGTAGGCAGCCGTGAACTGCTGCTTGATCATCGATGCGGTCTGACCGGTGAGCATCAGGTTGTACGTGGTGGAAGTGGCCATGCCGGACGACAGCGCAACCGCGTAGCCTTGCTGCAGCAAGTAAGGCAGCTGTTCCTGCTGGGCAGGGTTCACCAGGCCGCGCGTTGCATTGCCGATATGGGCTTGCGTATGGCCGACGCCCGTTCCGCCAATAAACTGAAAGACCAGATCCTTGTTCCAGGCCGACGAATCGATGGCGCCTGGATTTTTCGGGTCCGGATTGGGCGCCAGCATCGCTATGCCGTACAGGAAGCGATTGATCGATCCCCGCTCGTAGCGGACGATGAACTTCACGTCCTTGCCATTGACGTTGATTGTTGCGACGTCGTTCGGTGGATTGGCAGGGTCGTAAGGCGTGAAGTTCGAATTGTCATTCGGAGCGCCCACCTTCCGGTAGAAGTAGTCGACCCGCATCGCCATGCCGCAGTCGGCGCTGTAGCCGACGACCTTGCCGTTTGTGTCTGTCACTGGCAGGCCGATACCGTTCTGGTTGTCGACGACCGGCTGCCCCAGCCCGATCTGCTGGGTGACGCACGCAAAGGGCTGCTGACGGGGGTTGTCCGAAGCAATGGGACCGACCTTGCCCAACTGCACAGGATAGTCGGAGGGAGCCCCGGGAACAGGTGCGCTCGGGCCAGGGTCGCCCGCGACAGGTGCGCCGGGAGCGGGTGCACTTGGTGCCGGGGCAGCGGCACTGGGCACGCTCGGGAAAGTGCCAGAGCCCCCTCCTCCTCCACAGCCATAGAGCAGGGTCGCCGCAACTGCGGCAACAGTAATGGATATCCGATTCGACACGTTTGTCTCCTTCGCTATTCGAGCAATCCGCTTCAGTTGTTTTCGTACCCACGTACTTACGACCATGTAAGTTACATAACTGTAATTTGGCGGAATGCCGAGAGAATCGGGGAAATCCCTGCGAAGGTGCGAACCGAAAACCCCTGTGGCCTGAGGAGAGCCGCGAGCCTCAATAGCTAAGCCACACGCCCTTCACTTTCGACTGCCCGACGCCCGTCTTCGAGAAGTCGCACACGCCCTGCGCGAAGATGCCCCGCAGCCGCTGCATTTCGGGGTCGGTGAGCACGACTGGCGCGTAGTCCGCGGGGTCGATCGGCTTGAGTTGACACTTGAGCACGTCATCGGACAGCGGTCCACCGGCCACCATGCGCGGCGAGGGAGTCTTCGGGTACAGGGTGTTGCACTTGCCGCTGCCGTTCAGCGTTGCGACTTCCTTGTAGCGCGCGCCATCGTTGACGTCCCAGCAGGAGTCGACCGCGTCGACCGGCTTGTGCTGCACGACCTTGTCGAGCGTGAGTGGGGCGGGGTCATCGGCGATTGCATCGAGCCAGTTCGTCATGAGGGTAAGGCGCGTCAACGTCACGTCGCGCAGCAACTGCGACAGTGGCGCCACTTGGGCGGGCTTGCCCAGCACCTGCGCCAGTTGCGGGTTCGGAAACAACCAGATCACCTGGTTGTCGGCGCGCCCGTTTGCCTTCGTCAGTTGCTCGCGAATCTTGATGTCGTTGAAGATGGTGTGGATGTCGCCTCCCGGTTCAGCGTACGGATGCACGCTCAGGATCGGCACGGTGGCCAGGCCGCCACTGCCCGAGCCGATGCGCCCCATGGCGTAGCTGCGCGCAAGGGCCTCGGCGTCGGCCTGGGTGCGCTGCGGCTTCATGATGTTGCCGTCGCCGTCGTAGCCTCCGATGTTCTCGTTGAGATCGAGGAACTGTGTCGTCGAGATGATGCCCTTGCGCAATCCGTCGAGACCGTACTGCACACCGATGTTGTCCAGCGGCCGGCGAACGAATCCCTTGGTCGCGTCACGTCCGAGGGTGTTGACGTTCATGTCGTAGACGCTGCAGCGCGCGCCCGCCGGATTTGTCACTGCGTTGTAGACCTTGCTCGAGTCGATGAGCCCGCATGCAGGCGACACCGAACCGCTGGTGGCCACCACCGCGTCGCCGTTGCCTGCGTCCCATGTGGCGCAGGTGGTGCCCAGCGGCGTGTTCATGTGGCCTTCGAAGGCCTGGCGAACGGCCGACGTCACAGGATTTGCGCCGAAGTACCGGTTGAGCAGGCGGCAATCCGACACCTCCATCGCTGTCCCGAACACATCGGCAAAGGCGGAGTCCGGCATGATGCCGTCAAGAACGCCGGGGTAGTTCTGCGCAATCATCATTTGCTGAATCGCGCCGCCGGAGCCTCCCATGCCGACCATCCAGCGCGGCAGGCCGTAAGCCTTGGCAATGTGCTCGCGAATCATGGTGGCGGTTTCCGCTGCCACGACGTCGTTCACGTTCACCTTGTTGATGTTGAGCGTCGACACGACGTAGGCAAAGCCCCGTTGAAGCGCCGTGATGCTCTGCTGGTCGATGGCGTCCGACTTGAACGCGTCACTCAGCGAGTTGGAGCCTTGGTTGTATTGCGCGCCGGTCGATTCGCCGAATCGGAAGACGACCCGTTGATTCCAGCCTGTGCCGTTCCATTGGCCGGCGACAGAGGGGTCATCCAGAACAGCGATGCGATAGATAGAGCGATTGATGGTGCCGGACTCCACGCGGACGATGAACGGCACGGTCTTCCCGTCGATCGTCGTGGCGGTGCCAACGTCCGCAGGTCTGGGGCCAAGGGGATCGGTCAGCGCCTTGCGCACACCGGCACTCGTGAAATAGAACCAGTCATAACGCGTGGCAACCGAGCAGTTGGCATCCAGTGGTGCGCCGAGGCCGGATTCGGTGGTGCGGCATTCGAATGGCGCGAGTTGCGCGCCGGAAAACATCGGGCCGGTTATCGAGTGATTGGTGATCACAAGCTCGCCGCGGGCCCTGTTCGTTCCGATCGTGGCGACCAGTTTGTTGTCCCCGATGGAAAGTCCCGATACCAGGCCACGCAAGTTGCGCCCGTCGCCGCTGGCTGTCAGGCCCGCCGTGACGTCATCTCCGTTGCGAGTCAGTCGAACGTCCTTGGCATCGAATCCGGTGGGCAGACTCACCTCGACCAAGGTGTCGCCGCCGCTGACCAGGTCGGCGCGGCTGGACAGCGTTGCGATCTTGAGTTGGGCCGGTTCTGGCGTCTGCGGTGCGCCCGGCGTGCCTGCGTTGCCTGATGCACCTGCGTTCCCTGAGGCACCTGCGTTGCCCGACCCACCGATGGGAAAGCCGCTCGCGCTGCCGCCCCCTCCGCAAGACGCCAGTCCACCTATCAACATGCACCCCAGGATTGCGGCGAGCGAAACCTTCCGCAGTCGGAGGGTTGATTGTCTGTTCATCTGTCGTCTCCAGAATTGCTGACCGGCCGTACCGCCTTCACGCGCAGCGATGCATGAGGCGGGGAAAGAACTTACAAATACGTAAGTTACGGCACTGTAATTTGAGACAGCGCGCCGAAAATTGGGGAAATCCCGCGCGGAATCGCGAACGGTCGGCGGCCCTTGGCTTGATCGCGAGTCGAAGAGAGCGAGTCGAAGAGGATCAGACCGGCCGACTGTCGCGCCACCGGTAATAACGAACCGAAGGCGCGAGGAACCACGGATTCCCGGTATAGAGAGGCCGGGTCTGAAAGGCCAGCCCGTCGAGCGCCGTGCGGCCCTCGGCCAGGCCCAGCACCTGCTGGCCGACGCGCATGCCGAAGTAGCTGGAAGTCCCCACTCCAGCGCCGCAGTAACCCATTGCATAGTGCATGCCGTCGTGCTTGCCGACGTGCATCAGCTCGTCGAAGGTGTAGGCCACCAAGCCGCACCACGAATGACTGACTCGCGTACCCGCCAGCTCCGGAAAAACCTTCACCATGTCCGCGTGCAGCTTCGGTCCGCTGACGCGCGGATCCGTCTCCTGATGCGAGACACGGCCGCCGAAGAGGATGCGCGTGCGATCCGGCGAGGAACGGTAGTAATAGACCACCTTGCGCGTATCGCTGACGATCCGGTTCTTCGGGATCAGGCGATCCATCAGCCCAGGCGGCAATGGGTCGGTCGCGATCATGTAGCTGCCGATCGGAATCACGCGCCTCTGCAGCCACGGCGTGACTCCGCCGGTGTAGCCGTTGGTCGCCACGACCACGTCCCGCGCAGAGACCGCACCTCGCAGGGTCTGCACCACGAAGCGGTCGCCGAGCTTGTCGACGCGGGTCACGGCCGTGCGCGGCGCCACTTGCACGCCGGCTGCCAGTGCGCGCTCCAGCAGTCCTTGGTGGTATCGGGCCGGATGCACGGAGCAATGCTGCGTGTAGACCGCCCCGCCCCAGTACGCGTCGGTGCCGAGTTCGCTGCGCTGCTCGGCGCGCGGCACCATGTGGGCATCGACCTCGAGGCCATGGGGCTGATTACGCATCCTCGCGGCGAGCGCCTCGTACTGCGCGGGGTTGTGCGCGGCGTGAAAGCGGCCGACCGCGCCGAAATCACAGTCGATCTTTTCGCTGCGAATGAAATCGCTGACAAAAGCCAGCGACCGCTGCCCTTCCTGCAGGATCTCGAAGGCCAGCGAGGAACCATGGCGGCGCGCCAGCTGGTCGAAGCTGGGCTTGATGCTCGTGGAGACCTGCCCGCCATTGCGCGTGCTGCAGCCCCAGCCGGCCTCCTCGCCATCCAGAACGAGGGTCGAGCGCTGGCCGCGCGCGGTCTGCAGCGCCGCATGCAGGCCGGTGTAGCCGGCGCCGATGACCGCCACGTCGACGCTTGGCGGCAGCGGGGCCTCGGCGATGGCGGGACGCGGCACGTCGTCCCACCAGTAAGGGGCGAGCTTGCAATCGGCCAGCAGGTCAACGTCGGGATTTTTCATCGAAGGCTCGTTGGCTCATGGTCGGCGAGGACCGCCGCTGCGCCCTTCTCGGCCAGCATGAGAGTTGGGGCATTGGTGTTGCCTGAAGGGAGGGTGGGAAAAACCGAGGCATCGATCACACGCAACCGCTCTATGCCGTGCACCCGCAGTCGCGAATCGACGACCGAGTCCTCGGCTCTTGGACCCATGCGGCAAGTCCCGACAGGATGAAAGACGGTCGATGCGCGCTGGCGGATGTCCTCCTGCAGTTGTTCGCGCGACTCGATCTGCGGGCCCGGAACCAGCTCGCTCTCGATCACCGAGCGCAGCGCCGGCGTGGCCGCGAGCTTGCGCAGGAACAGCGTCGCTTCGAGCATGTCCTGGCGGTCGCTCTCGGTGTCCAGCGAGCGCGGCATGATGAGCGGCGCCTGCAGCGGATCGACGCCTTGCAACTGAAGCTCACCGCGGCTGGTGGGCTTGCACGGCTGTGCGCCCAGCAGGAAGCCGGGATAGGGGTCGGGCCGCATCAATTCCCGCTTGCCGGTGCGCGCACGCAGATAGCTCAAGGGTGAGAAATAGAGCTGCAGGTTGGGCCGCTCCAGGCCCGGACGCGAACGCACGAAGCCACCGCCCTGATTCACGCTGAGCGCCAACGGTCCGCGCCGGCCGGCCATATACCGCATGCCTGCCCAGAGCTTCGCGTGCCATGGCCCCAGCTCGGTGTTGAGGCTCGGCACTCGCGACCGATACAGGTGATCGATGCACAGGTGGTCCTGCAGGTTCTGCCCCACCGCGGACCGCTCGGCAACGGTGGCAATCCCGTGTGCCTGCAATTGCGCGCCCGGACCGATCCCCGAGAGCATCAGGAGTTGGGGCGAGTTGATCGCCCCGGCGGACAGGATCACCTCGCGCCGCGCACGCGCTTCGTGCACGTGACCACCGAGCCGGAAACGGACGCCGGTCGCTTGCGTGCCGGACAACAGGATCCGCGTGACCTGTGCGTCGGTACGCACGGTGAGTGCCGCGCGTTTCATCGCCGGATGAAGATACGCCGTGCTGGCCGATTCACGCAGTCCATTGCGGGTCGTGATCTGGTAGATGCCGACGCCCTCCGCGCTGGCGCCGTTGAGGTCGTCGTTGACCGTCAGCCCAAGCTCCGCGCCCGATTGCAAATAGGCTTGGCACAGCGGATGCACCGAGCCGCTCACATCGCTGACGCGCAGCGGACCGCCCGCACCGCGCGATGCGCTGGGCCCATGGTCGCTGTCCTCGAGCTTCTTGAACCACGGCAAGACGTCATCCCAGCCCCAACCGCCGTTGCCCATCGCGGCCCACTCGTCGAAATCGGCCGGCTGGCCGCGCACGAACACCATGGCATTGATGCTGCTGGATCCGCCGAGCACCTTGCCGCGCGGCCAATAGCCTTGGCGTCCGGCCAGGCCCGGATCTGCCGCGGTGCGGTACATCCAGTTCACGGCGGGGTTGTAGAACGAGGTGCCGTAGCCGATCGGCACCTTGAGCCAGAAGCGCCGGTCGCTGCCGCCCGCTTCGAGCAGAAGTACCGAATGCTGCCCCGAAGCGGTGAGTCGATTGGCCAGCACGCAGCCCGCCGACCCTGCGCCGATGACGATGAAGTCGAATTCCGTCACGGCGCGGGCGGGCCTTCAGCGCACATCCCGTTTTCCGATGAACTGGGTGAAAACCAGCAGCAGCGACGACACGGAAATGATCAACGTCGAGATCGCGCCGATGGTCGGATCGACCTGATCGCGCAGCGCATTGAACATGTTGCGCGTCAAGGTCGAATGGTCGCCGCCCGAGACGAAAAGCGACACCACCACCTCGTCGAAAGAGGTCAGGAAAGCCAGCACGGCAGCGGTCACCACGCCGAAGCGAATCTGCGGAAGCGTCACCAGCCAGAAGGCGCGCAGCCGCGAGGCGCCCAGGCTGCGGGCCACCAGCTCCTGGTTCAGGTCGAAAGACTTCAGCGCAGACGCGACCACCATCATGACGACCGGCACCGCGAGCATGCTGTGCGCGAGCGCCAGGCCCAGCAGCGTGTTCACGAGCTTGAGCTTCACGTAGGCGTAGAACACGCCGATGCCGATCAGGATCACGGGCACCACCATCGGCGTCAGCAGCAACATCGTCAGCAGCCCCGCGAAACGCCAGCGGGAGGCATGCAAGCCATAGGCGGCCATCGTGCCGAGCGGCGTCGCCACCAGCGTGGTCAGCGCCGCTGCCTTGAGCGACGTCGCGGTGGCCTGCATCCAGGACGGCGAAGCGAAGTAGCTCGTGTACCAGCGCAGCGACCACTCGCGCGGCGGAAACTCGAGGTACTGCGAGGCCGAGAACGACATCGGGATCACGATCAAGGTCGGAATCACCAGGAACAGCATCACGAGCCCCGCCAGCGCGTAGAGCCAGAGCCGCCCGCCGCGCGTGACCTGGGTCTGCGTGACCGGTCGCCTAAGCCAATCGAGCACGCTCATCGCGCCTCCTGCCCGCCGAACAGGCCGCGCGCACCCATCAGCTTCGATGCAAGCATGATGACCGCCACCGTGAGCACCAGCAGCACCACACCCAGCGCGCTGGCCGCTCCCCAGTTGAAGAACACTTCGATGTCGTTGGCGATGCGGCTCGACACCATGATCACCTTGCCGCCCCCGAGTACCGCCGGCGTGATGTAGAAGCCCAGGCACAGAATGAAGACGATCACTGCGCCGCTGGTCAGGCCCGGCAGCGACAGCGGCAGGAACACCAGCCAGAAGGTGCGTGCCGGCGAAGCACCCAGGTTGGCAGCGGCCTTGAGGTAGTCGCGGTCGATGGCGCGCATGCATGAATACAGCGGCAGGATCAGGAAAGGCAGCATCACGTGCACCGTGCCGATCAGCGTGCCGGTAAGGTTGTGCACCAGTGCCAGCGGCTCTTCCCACAAGCCCAGCGCGATTCCCCATTCATTGATCAGCCCCTTGCGCTGCAGGAGCACCAGCCACGCATAGGTGCGCACCAGCAGCGATGTCCACAGCGGCAGCAGCACGGCGATCATGCAGAGGTTGGCCGCCCGCCGCGGCAACTCGGAGAGGCAATAGGCCAGCGGATAGCCGATCAGCATGCACAGGCCGGTGGTCATCAGGCTGACCTGGAAGGTGGTCGCGAAGGTGCGCCAGTAAGAGGGCTGCTCCCACATCCGCTGATAGTTCTCGAGAGTCCACTGACCGCTATCGGACAACAGCGACAGGTAGAACAGCCAGGCGACCGGCACCAGCATCGTGACAGCGATCAATACCAGTGCCGGCGCGACCAGCCCGAGCAGGCCCAGCCGCTCCCATTGCGCGACGCGGCGCAGTGTCTGCGCATTGGGTTCGGCGTGGCCTTGTGCTGGCAGCGGATCCGCACACGCGGCGGCCAGCACCGTCATGGCGAGGCTCCTTCGGGGGGCAGCAGCACGGTGTCCCGCGGACTCAGGCCCAGCCGCACTGCAGCGCCCTGCTCGGGTGGCGATTGGCCCGCGGCATGGATGGCATGGCGCAGCCAGATCATCGTGCCATCGTCGAGCGCTACGTTCAGCAAGGCGCTGTCACCCTGGTACACCTGCGCCACCAGCCTGCCATCGAAGACATTCAGCTCAAGGTCGGTGTCGGCCTGCCCCGCCGCCAGCAAGCGCAAGCGCTCAGGACGCAACATCAACAGCCGCGCGCCATCGGCGCCAGGATGCTCGGCCGCACGCAGCGTGCGCTCGGCCAGCATGACCCGCCCCTGCTCCACCGTCACCGGCACGAAGGTCGATTCGCCGATGAATTCGGCCACGAAGCGATGAGACGGGCGCTCGTAGATGGCACGCGGCGTGTCGAGCTGCACGATGCGGCCGCCATTCACGACGGCGATGCGGTCCGACATCGTAAGCGCCTCGCGCTGGTCGTGCGTCACGTAGACGGTGGTCATGCCGAGCTTGTCGTGCAGTTGGCGCAGTTCGATCTGCATGTGCTCGCGCAATTGCTTGTCGAGTGCCGACAGCGGTTCGTCCATCAGCATGATGCGCGGCTCGAAGACCATTGCGCGGGCCAGCGCCACGCGCTGGCGCTGGCCGCCCGACAACTGGTCGATGGCACGCGCGCCGTAGCCGCCGAGCCGCACCATCTCCAGGGCCTTTTCCACGCGCTCTGCGCTCTCTCGGCGGCTCACCCCGCGCAGCCGCAGCGCGAACGCCACGTTGTCCGCCACGCTCATGTGCGGGAAAAGCGCGTAGTTCTGGAACACCATGCCGACGCCGCGCCTGTGCGGCGGCGTGGCGATCATCTCGGCATCGCCGAATTTCAGGCTGCCATGGTCGGGCCGGGTGAAGCCGGCCAGCACGGTCAGGAGCGTGGTCTTGCCCGAGCCCGAGGGCCCGAGCAGGGTCAGGAATTCACCGCTGCGGATGTCCAGGTCGACATGGTCGAGCGCAAAGACGTTGCCGTACTTCTTGGTCACCTGGCGCATCGAGATCGGCAGCGACGAATTGCGCACCATGCATCAACCTGCTTTCTGAAAAGTTTGTGCAGTCCGCCGCGCGGGCCGCCAAGTATCGAGGAGCCCGCCCTGCGCGGGCTACTCCGTCAGCATGTTCTGGTACATCTGGGCCGCACGGGCTTCGTTCTTCAGGTACCAGGCGGGATCCAGCAGGATCTGCTTCGCGGCGTTCTGAGGATAAGTGGGCAGGCCCTTGGCCACTGCCGGGTCGATGGCGCTGCCCTCGAAGGTCTTCTTGTTGGTCGGGCCGTAGTTGATGTACTTCACGAGCTCCGCCTGGTACTGCGGCTTGCCGATCTCGTTCAGGAACTTCATGGCGAGCGCTTGGTTCGGCGCGCCCTTGGGCACGGCGTAGCAATCGACGTCGAGGATCGCCTGGTCGTAGCCGTACTTGACGTTTCCGCCGTCCTTGATGACGCCGTCGAAGCGGCCGTTCCAGCCGGTCACCATGTCCACCTCGCCGTCCTTCATGAGCTGCGCGTGCTGCGCGCCCGAGGACCACCACACTGCGATGCTGGGCTTCAGGTCCTTGATCTTCTTGAGCGCACGCTCGATGCCGCCGGGAGCCGACAACACTTCGTAGACCTTCTCGGGCGGCACGCCGTCGGCCATCAGCGCTGGCTCGAGCGAGCCGGCCACCGCGTTTCGGTAAGAGCGCTTGCCGGGAAATTTCTTCACGTCCCAGAAATCGGCCCAGGTCTGCGGCTGCGGACGCCCGTCCGGGTAGGTCTTGGTGTTGTAGGCAAAGACGTTGGAGAACACGGTGCCGCCCACGCAGTATTCGGTGGCCAGTCCGGGCCCGAAGGTCGAGACGTCGACGGTCTTGTAGTCGATCGGCTCCAGCAGACCTTCAGCGCCCGCGCGTGCGGCACTGCCGGCGCCGCTGCCCACGATGTCCCAACTCACCGCGCCGGCCTTGGCCTTGAGGCGCAGGTCGGCGATGCCGGTGTACGTTTCCTCCTTGAGCGTGATGCCCAATGCCTTTGCTGCCGGGGCCCACTTGGCCTTCATCTGCGCCTCCTGGAAAGCGCCGCCGAAGGACACGATGGTCAACTGCTGCTGCGCGGCGGCATGCCCGGCCAGCAACACACTCAACGCGGCGAGAGTTCCCAGCGTCAGGCGCCTGCGGATCGAAAGTCTCTTCATGGATTCACTCCTTGTCGAATCATCTTGCACAGTCATTCCCAACGCGGCGAGGTCCGGCGTCGCCGATTCCGATCATGCGATACGCGCCGCCACCGACTTGATGCGGCTGTAGCTGCGCAAGGCCTCCATGCCCTTTTCGCGGCCGAAGCCCGACAGCTTGTTGCCGCCGAAGGGCACCGCGATGCCGCCAGCGAAATACTCATTGATGAAGACCTGCCCCGCGTCGATGTCGCGTGCGAGCCGATGCGCCGCCGAGAAGCTACCGGTGTAGATGCCGGCGACCAACCCGAAGGCGGTGCCGTTGGCCAGCGCCACCGCCTCCTCCAGGTCGTCGAAGACCTGCACGGCAAGGACCGGACCGAAGATCTCTTCTTGCACCGCCTCGTCCTGCGGTTCCAGGTCGTCCAGGATGGTGGGCTGATAGAACCAGCCGCGCCCAGTCAGCGGGTCGGCGCTGGTCTGGCCGCCGGTGCGCACGCACACGCCGCGCTCACGCGCTCTATCGACGTAGCCCGCGATCTTTTCCCGGTGTGCGAACGAATTCACCGGGCCCATGCCGGCGTCGCGCAGGCCATGTGCCAACGTCATCGCCTCGACCCGCGCCTGCAGTCGCTCGACGAAGGCCTGGTGGATCTCGCGCGCGATGACCAGCCGCGATCCGGCCGAGCAGATCTGTCCCGCGTTCTCGTAGATGGCGCCGAGCACGCCCTCGATCGCCGCATCCATGTCGCAGTCGGCCAGCACCACCACGGGCGACTTGCCGCCGAGTTCGAGCACCAGTCGCGTGACGTGCGCCGCGGCCGCCTGCATGACCTGAATGCCGGTCGCCACCGATCCTGTGAAGCTGATGTGCTGCACGCCCGGATGCCGCACCAGCGCCGCACCGGCCCCGGCGCCGGTGCCCGTGACCACGTTGCAGACGCCATCGGGCAGGCCCGCCTCCCCGCACAGCGCGGCCAGCATCAGCGCGGTCAGCGGCGTCTGCTCGGCCGGCTTGGCGACCACGGTGCAGCCGGCAGCGAGCGCGGGCGCGATGCCGCGCGCAGCAGTCGACAGCGGGTAGTTCCAGGGAATGATGTGGGCCGTGACGCCCACCGGCTCGTTGACCGTGTAGGCCAGGTGATCGGCGCCCAGCGGAATGCTGTCGCCCTGGTGCTTGTCGCAGGCACCCGCGTAGTACTCGAAGGTGGCGGCCGCGCCGGCGACGTCGGCCTGCGCCTCCGACAGGCGCTTGCCGGAATCGAGAGTCTCCGCCACGGCGAGCCGATTGGCCGAGGCACGGATGTGCTCGGCGATGCGCGACAACAGGCGCCCTCGCTGCGCCGGTGCGAACGCGCGCCACGGGCCCCGCAGCGCAGCCTGCGCGGCACGCACCGCACCATCGACATCGTCGGCGTCACCCACGGCAAAGCTTGAAAAAGCCTGGGCCGTGCCCGGATCGAAAGTCTCCATGCGCGCGCCTTGCGCAGAAGGCGTGAAGCGGCCGTCGATGAAGTGTTCACCCGGCAGGCCGGAGATACGGCCCGTGGCCTGGGCCTCGCGCACCAGTGCCTTAAGCTCGGTGTTCATCGGCCCAACTCCGAGAGCTGGTAGCTGGAGCGCGCCAACCATTCCGGGTCGATTTCCACGCCCCACCCGGGTTCGTCCGGGACTGTGACATGGCCGTCGCGCACCGCATAAGGCGCGCGCACGAACAGGCCTTCCTGCCATGGGTAATAGTCGGCGCCCTCGATCGAGAATTCGAGGTACTTCCCCGCATTCGGAATGGCGCGCAGCATGTGCATGGTGAACACAGTGACCATGGAAAGGTTGGCGCTGTGCGGGGTACACGGCAGGCCGGCTTCGGCCGCCATCCGCGCCACGCGCAAGGTGCGCGAGATGCCACCCACATAGCAGACGTCGGGCTGCACGATGTCCACCGTGTGGCTCGCGATCATGTGCTTCCACATCGGGAGATAGCAGTCCTGCTCGCCGCCGGTGACGTCCAGCGTGAGCGCCTCACGCACCTGCCGCGTCTGGTCGAGTTCCCAATAGGGGCACGGCTCCTCGAAGTGCTCGATGCCCTGGTCGTGCAGCAGGGCGCCGACCTCGATGGCCCGGCCCGGCGAGAAGCCGCTGTTGCCGTCGACCAGGAGCGCGGCGCCACTGCCGAGCGCGCGCCGCACCGTGGGCACGATCTCCTCCGTGCGGCCCGGCCATTCGTCGACGTCGTGGCCGCACTCGGCGCCGACACGGAACTTGAAGGCATCGAAGCCGTCACGGTCGCGCAAGGCCAGCAGGCGGCGGGCTTCGTCCTGCGGCCGGATGTCGCGCTTCATCGATGAGGCATAGGCGCGCAGCGGCCCCGGCGTGCCGCCCAGCAGTTCGCACACGCTCTTGCCTGCGCGCTTGCCACGCAAGTCCCACAAGGCGGTGTCGAGGCCGCCGATCGCCCGGTACAGGTAGGCGCAGGGAAACTTGTGTTCGCGCTCGGCGATGTGGTCGGCCAGCGCATCGAGATCCTCATCGTCCTGGCCCAGCGACCAGGGCGCGACCTGGCGGTGCAGCACCTGCGAGGTGATATCGGCGTTGTAAGGCGAGACCTGGCCCCAGCCCTGGCGACCGTCTTCGCCGGTCACCCGCACGAAACCGACATGGCGATTGGAAAAGGTCTCGATCTTCAGGATCTTCATGAGGCGGAACCGGTGGAACCGATGGAAGCAAGGCCTCCATATTGGGCGCGAAGTGGCCTGCAAGACAGGTCCATTCTGATGTTTGACTGATACCATTTTGAAAACGACAACAAGGAGATTCCATGGTCAAACGCGCCGGCGGATCATTGCTGCTTTCGCTGCGCATCGACCCTGGTTCGCAGCAGCCGATCAGCACTCGCCTGTGCGTCGCGCTGCGCGAGATGATCCTGAGCGGCGGCTTCAATGCCGGCGACCGATTGCCCGCCAGCCGTACCCTGGCCAAGCAGATCGGCGTCTCGCGGACCACCGTGATCGAAGTCTTCGACCGCCTTGGCGCCGAAGGGCTGGTCGAGTCGCGCACCGGCGCCGGCACCTTCGTGAGTGCCGTGCTGGCCGCGGCTCGCCCGTTGCCCCTGAAGCCGGCATCGAAGTCGACGCAGGCCGCCCCGCGGCCCGAGCCGCCGGTGCTCTCGACCGTGATGCAGCAGGCGGTGCAGCGCTTCGGCACCCGCCAGCGGCTCCCGCACGTGACCCGCGCCTTCACGACTGCGCTGCCCGCCTTCGACGCCTTCCCGCAGGCCCAGTGGGCGCGGCTGTCCGCCAAGTACCTGCGTGGGGGGCGCGACGAGCTCATGGGCTACGGCGACCCCAACGGATCGCCCCAACTGCGCCGCGCGATCGCCTCGCACCTGCGTGCCAATCGAGGCATCACCTGCGACCCCGAGCAACTCTTCATCGTCGGCGGCGCCCAGCAGGCCTTTCACCTGATCGGCTCGACACTGCTGAACCCGGGAGACAAGGTCTGGTTCGAGAACCCGGGAGCGATCGGTGCACGCAACAGCTTGATCGCGACCGGCGCCGAACTGGTGCCTGTGCCCGTCGATGACGAAGGCCTGCGCGTGAGCGAGGGGCTTCGGCTGGCGCCGCGCTTCCGGCTGGCCTTCGTCACGCCTTCGCACCAGCAGCCGCTGGGCAATGTGATGAGCCTGGAGCGCCGTTTCGGGCTGCTGCATGCGGCGGAGCGCGCGGGTGCCTGGATCATCGAGGACGACTACGACGGCGAGTTCTTCTTCCGCGGGCGTCCGCCGCCGACGCTCAAGAGCGTGGACACCACCGGCCGCGTGATCTATGTGGGTACCTTCAGCAAGTCGCTGTTTCCGGCGCTGCGGCTGGGTTACCTGCTGGCGCCGCCCGCGCTGGTCGACACCTTCAGGATCATCATGAGCCATTTCCTGCAGGGCGTGCCTTCGCACACGCAGGCGGTGGTCGCCGAGTTCATTGACGAGGGCCATTTTTCGGCCCATCTGCGCCGCATGCGGCAACTCTATCTGGAGCGGCATGAAACCCTGGTCGACACCTGCCGCGCGCGATTGGGCGGACTGCTCGACATCGTGCCCACGCATGGCGGGCTGCACACGATCGCGCAGCTACCCCGTCATGTCTCCGAGGGCGCGATCGCGCGCGACGCCGAACTGCACGGCATCAGCACGTCGGCCATCGGGCGCTTCGCGCTGACGCAGGTCAATGACAACGGGCTGGTGCTGGGCTTCGGCAGTGTTCCGCCGGCGGCCATCTCGGCCGGGGTGGAAGTGCTCGCGAAGGTGCTGGAGGCGCGATCGATTCACGCGCGTTGACCGTCGTTGCCGGTCAATGATGGATGACCGTCGATGCCGGTCAGGGAATCCTGCACTTCGTCCTCGAACCCCGCCACAGGCTGCGCCTTCGCAAGCGCCATCCAGATGCCGAAAGGCATGCGCGGGAGGGCACGGTGGACGGCCGCACGCGCCACGACCAGCCGCTCCGCCTGCGCGACCAGCACGCCGCATTCCGCCGGAATCTCGTCCGGCTCGCCGATCGGCCTCCCGCGCGCATCGCAGCCCAGCACGTACCAGCATTCGCCGCCCAGGTCGAGATAGGCCGCACGCTTGTCGGGCTTGCGCAAGTCGCTCAGAAGATCGGCCCGGCTCACCTTGACCTCATGCACGACAGGTTGCGCATAAGCCTCCACACTGGTGTTGCGGATCGAAAACACATCCGGTCGCGCAATGCACCATCGGGCCTTGTCGTCTCCGGGAACGGGCGCGAGCCGCGCGCGGAGGCTGAGTCCCCGCCATGCGATGCGCCCTGCCCGCGTCATCTCGCGTGCGATCCGCTCCACGAGCGCCTCGTGCCGCGAGAGCGCCCCGCGATGGATGACCAGCGAAGTCGCGATGTGCGCGATGCCTGCGTCGGTCACGCGCAGCGTTTCGTGGCCGTGCGCGGACCGCACGCGTTCCAGAAGCCCAGCGGCGAGCAGGTCGATCTCGATCGCATCGCAGCACGGCCAGCCGGCCGACCGATAGACCTCGCGCAACCGTCGCGCGTGTACGCGTCCGAGCACCCCGAGCGCCCCGATGGCGGACGCGCCGGGCGGCGGATCGGCCACCGGCGCCGGCGCGCCGGGCTCCACCAGTGGAGGATCTGCCGCGGGTGGATCGACCACGGGCGGCGGCGGCGGAGGTGGGGCGGGTGGCAATGGCGTGGGCAGGTCGGGTGCCGGTGGAGGGGGCCCGATCGGTGCGCCGACAAGATTGCGCTGCAAAGCAAGAGCGTCCATGGCGCTAGGTTAACGCTGCGGAGCGCGCGTTTGAAGCGCCGGTCGTCAAGCCCAGGCTTCGAGCACCGCGCCCCTGACCGCGTCGACCGCCGCGGTGCGCTTGCCGCCGGCAGGCGCAACCCAGCATAGCCAGGTGTGCGAACGCCATCCTTGCCAGATGGAGAGCTCACCCTGTCGCTCGCCCTGCTCGGCTTGATCGAGACGCAAGAGCCCGGCGCCAAGTCCGCTGGCGACCATCGCGCGCATGGCGGTTTCGCTGTCGGCCGTCTGCGTCGGACGGTACTCGCGGCCAATGCTCGCGAAGAGGCCGTCCAGATGCGCGCGCAGGATGCACGAGGCCGGCGTGCCGACCCACGGCAGGGTGGTGAGTGATTCGAGGGTGAGCGCCGGATGCGCCTTCGCAAGCGGCGGCGGCAGCGTGACGACCAAGTCGACGATGCCGAGGCGCTGCACGACCAGGCCCTCGATCTCTTCGCTGTCACTCAGGGCGTAGGCGCAGTCCAGCTCGCCGCGCCGCACGCCTTCCAGCGTCTGGTGCGACAGCCCCTGTTGCAGTTGCAGCGTGACCTGCGGATGTCGCTCGGCCAGCTTCACCAGCACATCGCCCAGCCGCAGCGCCACTGGGTCGACCACGGTGCCGAAGCGAACGACGCCCTGCGCGGCGC
Organism: Variovorax sp. 10N420; assembly: GCF_056394705.1. Taxonomy (NCBI): domain Bacteria; kingdom Pseudomonadati; phylum Pseudomonadota; class Betaproteobacteria; order Burkholderiales; family Comamonadaceae; genus Variovorax; species Variovorax sp. 10N420. The sequence goes on from NZ_JBFTIJ010000006.1 coordinate 254,358, forward strand.
CGCGAATCTGCTCCGCCGTCGACCGCATGCGCGTTGCCGAGGCCAAGGTGCGCTCGGCTTCTTCGAGCAGGCTCACGCCGGCTTCGGTCGGCGTCATGCCACGCGGGGTGCGGTCGAAGAGCTTCACGCCCAGTTCGTCCTCCAGTGCCTTGAGTTGCGCGCTCACCGCCGGCGCACTGGTGAAGACGCGTTCGGCAGCGCGCGTCAGGCTGCCTTCGCGCGCGATGGCGACGAAGGTCTTGAGTTGGTAGAGCTCCATGCGGCAAATTGTGCGTGCATCGCGGGCCTTCGGCCATTCGCTTTTCCTGAGGCCCCGGTCCAAAGAAACGAATGGTCGCCGGCCGCTTCCGCGCCCATGCTCCAGGCATCGAATTCAATGCCTGAGGCACTCTATGACAAATCATCCCCGTACGCTCGGCATTGCCGCACTGCTGCTTGCCACATCCGCCTGGGGCGGCATGTTCCTCGTCAGCAAGGGCGTGCTGCACCACGTCGACCCCTTCTGGCTCACGCTGATCCGCTACAGCCTGTCAGCGATGCTCTTTGTCGCGCTGCTGGCGCCACGCGGCGCCGCGCCGTGGATCAAGCTGCAAGCGTATGCGGTTCCGCTTGCAATGCGAGGCTTGGCGGGCTTCGGGGTCTTCAGCGTGATGCTGCTGACCGGGCTCGCGCATTCGGTACCGTCGCACGGGGCGATCATCATGGCCACCACGCCGATGACGACGCAGTTGCTGCGCTGGGCGCTCGACGGCATTCGCCCCTCCAGGGTCACCGTCCTGACGAGCCTGCTCGCATTGGCCGGTGTCGTCATCGTCTCCGGCGTCTTGTCGCCGCATGGCGCGGGCACCGGCGAGTCCACTGCCTTCGGCGATGCGATGGCCTTCTTCGGCACGCTCGGGTGGGTCTGGTACACACGCGGCGCCGCGCAGTTTGCCGACAGGCTCGATGTCGTCGAATACAGCGCACTCACCGTCGTCGCCTCATGGCCGCTGCTTGTGCTGGGTGCCGTGGTCGCCACCGCCACGGGAGTGGCCGATGTTCCGAGCGCCTCCGGACTGATGCTGTCGTGGCACGCGCTGGCCTATGTGGGCCTGATTTCTTCGGCGGTGGCCGTGCTTGCCTTCAACTACGGCGTACGCACCATGGGCGCTGTCACCGGCACCGCTTTCCTGAACTTCGTCCCCGTCTCGGCGCTGTTGATGAGCGTCGCGCTCGGCAAGCTGCCTTCGGCGAACGAACTCCTGGGAATGTCCATGGTCGTTGCTGCACTTCTGATCCATACCGCGAGCACCCGCACAGCCGCTGCGTCCGCGCGCCTCAATCGGCCAGCGGCGCTCGCAGCATCGGGAGTCTGCCGCGCGGCTTCCTGAAGCGGGCTAGAAGAGATCGAGGCCGGCTGCCACCATGAATGCAATGCCGGCCGAGACGCTTGCCCAGTGAGCGACGTTCGCGAAAAGATCCCAGCCACAGTACCTGTCCTCTGCGCTGTGGGCGAAGAATTCCGCGATCGCGTCGCCGCCCTTGTTGTCGCCCGCGACCTCTGCACGTTGAAAGTCCATTGTCATGACTGCCACCTCGTGCTTCATCGTAGGGCCGGGGCGGCGCTTGCTTCGATGAAAACGGCGGGCAGCATTGATGCGGACTGGACATCAATGAAAGAAGAAGGCGCCCACCAGAAGCCGCCCGATGCGGCATCAATCGCGCCTGCCGCCGCCCGCGCTCAGTTCGGCCCAATCGAGCTCCTGCACCAGCACGCGAAACGCATCGTCGCCGATGACATCATCGCGCCGCATCTCGAAGGCACGCTGCCGGGCGACCGCGATGGCGCGGCGCCTGAGCGGCCCGCCGGGGACTTCGTCGATCCTTGCCTCGCGGGATTCGCTGGTGTTCAGTTCGACCACCGCGCCGTATTCCTTGCGAAGCAGCTTCGCAGGCAGCGTCTCGTCGTCCTTGATTGCATCGAGCAGCGCGCCGTACGCATTCGCGCGCCCCAGGCGCACTTCGCGACCGACGGGATCGTCGTCGGTCAGGCCCAGGCGCTTGATCAGAGGGCCGATGGTCAGTCCCTGAAGCACCAGCGTGCCGAGCACCACTGCAAACGCGCACAGCAAGATGAGATCGCGATAGGGAAAGGGCGAACCGTTCGGAAGCGTCTCCGGAATGGCAAAGGCCGCCGCCAGCGTGACGATGCCGCGCATCCCCGCCCACGAGAGCACGACCGCACTGCCGACGACGGGCCGGGCCGGAACATCCTCGCGGCTTGCACGGCGATGCGTCAGCACCTTGTAGCTCATCACCCATGCAAAGCGCGCGGCGATAGTGACGCAGAGCACCACCGCCGCGGTGACGACCGCGTCATTGCGCGAACCGCCGGCTTCGAGACGCTGCCAGATGGGCCGCAACTGCATGCCGATCAGCACGAACGCAAACGCGTTGAGCACGAAGACCACCGTCTCCCACACAGCGAAGATCGGCACGCGCATGTGCGCCGGCATTTGCGTGCCACCGCGGCGCGCCACCGTCATGGCATAGGCCACCAGCGTCAGGATGCCGGAAAGACCGATCGCCTCGGCGGCAATCCAGACCCCGAACGTGAGCGAGAACTGAATGATCAGCGCAATGGGCACTTCACGAAGCCCGCTCGTCAGCGGCCGCAACACGAACGCGCAACCGACGCCGGCCGCGAGGCTGCCGAACACCGTCAGCAGGAACACCGGCGCGAAACTGCCGAAGCCCAGATGGCCCGCCACCACGCTCATGATCGCGAGCCGGTAGACCAGCAGCGCACTCGCGTCGTTCAACAGGCTCTCGCCTTCGAGGATTTTCAGCAGCTTGTGCGGCAGCTTGACCTGCCGCATGACCGCTGTTGCGGCGGCGGCATCGGGCGGCGCGACGATCGCGCCCAATGCAATCGCCACCGGCCACGGCATCTCGGGCACCAGCCAACGCGCAACAAGTGCGACTGCCAACACCGTGGTGCCGACCGCCGCGAGCACAAGCCCGGCGATCGGGCGCCAGTTCATGCGCAGGTCGCGCAAGGAGGTGTCGTATGCCGCATCGAGCAGCACCGGCGCGACGAAGAGTGTCAGCGCGAGTTGCGGATCGAGCGTCCAGTTCGGGCTGGCGGGAACGAACGCGAGCGCGGCACCACCGAGCGCAAGAAAGGTCGGATACGGTGCGCCCACCTTGCGTGCGAGCGCGGCGAGCAGCGCCGCGCCAAGCAGCAGCATGATGATCCATTCGAAAGTGGCCATGATTGCGTCGCGATGAGTTTTTTTCGAGGCGGCATGCTACCGCCTCCAGACTGCGACGCGTTGCGGCTCACTCCTTGTAGCGCAGGGCCCAATGCCACAGCGAACGCGGCGTGGACAGCATCACCAGCACCCAGGCCGAGCGCAGCGTGAACCGCTGCCACCATGGAATGTGCGGCGACAGGAACGCGCGCCATCCGTTCATCCGCTCTCCGTCCCGCACATAGCGGCTTGCCACGACCAGCATGTGGCGATAAAGGCGCTTGGCCCTCGCCTTTTCGAACTCGGCCGGCACGCGCAGCTCGCGGGCGAGTTCGAACGCCCGATGCGCGTCCACGCCACGTCCGCTGCTGGTGACCGACCCTTTCTGCACCCTGTAGCGCGAGACCGGCTCCGCAACCAGACGCGCCCAGTTGCCGCTGTTGGCCAGCCTCACCGAGAAGGCCCAATCCCCGACATTGCCGTCGCGCTCACCTCGCATGAGTTGCAGATACGTGGCCTTCTCCACCAGATAGGCGTCCGCGGGGATGGACTCCGTGAGGCACCATTCCCACACAGGGCGGGCACCGCCCGGCCCGTCCCTGCCGTACCAGAAGTCGTTGCTCGCCGAATTCCACGTGTCCACCGCACCGGACTCGTCGATGATCTGCTGCTTGCCGAACCAGAGCTTCACGCGCGGGTCGCTCTCGTTGGCACAGGCATCGGCCAGCGCTCGCAAGGCGAAGGGGCGGAGCAGATCGTCGTTGTGCAGGAAGAGCAGATGTTCGAAGCGCGCCTTCGATGCCAGAAACCAGTGATTGGGATAGATCCCCTTGGGCGGATCGCTCGGCACGTATTCGATGAGCTCTGCCAGCCCGCTCGCGGCAACGGCCGCCCGGTTCGCGGGCCAGTAGCGAGGCGGACTGTCGTCGCCGATGATGATCTCGCCGATCAGCGCGCGGTCTTGCATCGCGATGCTTTGAAGCGCTTCGCCGAGCTGCTCGGGTCGGGCGTATGCCGGAATGAGGATGGAGATCTGCACGATGCGACATCCCCGAGCGCGTCACTGCAGGACCCGTCGCACCGCCTCGATCACGTCGTCGACATCCTCATCGGTCAGCTTGGCGGAAAGGGGCAGCGAAACCGTCTGCCTGCCCACGCGCGTGGCGTGCGGCGTATCTTCAGGCCGCCACCCGAACGTGTGCTGGTAGTACGGGTGCTCGGTCAAGGCGAGATAGTGCACGCCGATGCCGATGCCCTGCGCGGTCATCGCGTCGAGGAACTCGTCGCGCGCAATGCCGCATCGCGCCTTATCGACCTGGATGCTGAAGAGGTGATGGGCGTGACGCGTATCGGGTGCGATCTCCGGCGGCAGCTCGATGGGCAGGTCGGCCAGTTCTTCCATGTAGCGTTCCCAGATCGCCTTGCGCCGCTGCCAGTACGCCTCGACGCGTGCGAGCTGCTTCAGGCCGATGGCAGCCTGCAAGTCCATCATGTTGTACTTGAAGCCCGGCGCGACGACGTGATAGTGCTTGTAGCCTTCGTCACCGAATCGTTTCCATGCATCCTTGGTCATGCCATGAAGACCGAGCACCTTGATGGTGGCTGCGTCTTCCTCCCTGCGCGCGAACACCATGCCGCCCTCGCCCGTCATGAGGTTCTTCGTCACGTAGAAAGAGAAACAGCCGAAGTCCCCGATCGTCCCGACGTTGCGCCCGCGGTACTCGGTTTCGATGGCGTGAGCGCAGTCTTCGATGACCTTGAGGTTCTGGTCGCGTGCCATCGACATCAGCGTGTCCATCTCGCAAGGGCGGCCTGCGAAATGGACCGGAACGATGGCGCGCGTTCGAGAAGTCAGTTTGGCGCGCACTTGGGAGGGATCGATGTTCAGCGTCTTCGGATCGATGTCGGCAAGCACCGGCGTTGCGCCTGCGTGAATGATCGCGTTGGCCGTCGCGCAGAAGGTCATCGGCGTCGTGATGACTTCGTCGCCAGGCTGGACGCCCGAAGCCAAGAGCGACAGATGCAATGCCGCGGAGCACGAATTCAGTGCCACGGCATGCGGCGCGCCGCGGTAGCGGCCGAACTCCCGTTCGAACTGCGCAACCCGAGGGCCAGTGCCCAGCCAGCCGGAGCGCATCACGGCTTCGACTTCACGAATCTCGTCTTCCTCGATCCTCGGCGAGCCGAAAACCATGAAATTGTCTTTGCCGCGCACGGACATCTGGCACCTCCCTCAAGGGTCTGGATCAGCGGATCAGCCAGTGACTTGCTCTTGTCGCGTTGTTTTTAAACGTTATTTCTTGACGTTGGGCTGGCTGCCCTCGTCTTTAACCCCGATTTCGTAACCAGGTTTGTCGGACGATGGCGCTTGATGGCGTCCGCAAGCCGGGTGGTGTGCCCCGGCCGACCCTGACCCTGCCCAACAGGGCAGTAGCGGCAAGCCCTTGCGGCTTCACACAATGAAGCCATCTAAGGAGCTCCCATGGCCGATATCCGCGAAACCCCCCGTTCTTTCTCTCTCGAACAACTGTCGGCAGCAATGGCTGACGTCGTCGCCGCTGCAGCGGGCAGCGTGGTCGCAGTGCATGCCGGGCGCGCGCGCACCAGCGGCATTGCGTGGCGCGACGGGCTGGTCGTCACCAGCGAAGAAGCACTGCCTGACGACCTGACGGGCACGACCGACCTGACGGTGCGCCTGCCAGGCGGAGCAAGCACCAAAGCTACGCTCGTCGGGCGCGATGCCGGCACTGACGTTGCGCTGCTTCGTCTCGAAAGTGCTGCGCCTTCCCCGGTCACGTTCGATGCAATGCCGGTGCGCGTCGGTTCGATCGCGCTTGCAATCGGGTCTTTCGACGGCACGCCGACCGCGGCTGCTGGCTTGGTTGCGCTCTCCGGCCCCGCATGGCGCAGCCTGCGCGGCGGCGAAATCGACGCACGCATCGAACTCGGGCTCACGATGCGCCGCAGCGCCGAAGGCGGACTGGCGCTCGATGCGCTGGGCCGTGCCATCGGCATGAGCGTGTTCGGGCCGCGCCGGCGCGTGATCGTCATTCCGGGCGCGACCATCGACCGCGTCGCCGCACAGCTTGCCGCCCACGGGAGAGTGCCGCGCGGCTATCTCGGCGTGGCGCTCCAGCCAGTGAAGGCCGGGCCGGAGGGCATCGGCGCGATGGTCATGAGCATCGACGGCGACGGCCCCGCTGCGGCAGCAGGACTGCATCAAGGCGACGTGATCCTCGCCTGGAACAACGAACCGCTGCGCAGCGTGCAGACGCTGTTGCGCTCGCTGGGACCCGCCAGTGTAGGCACCATCGTCAAGTTGTCGCTGCAACGCGCCGGGCAGCCGACAGAAGCACAAATCACCATCGGCGAAAGGCCGGCCGATTGAACAAGACGAGCACCACGGATGCGATCGTGATCGCGGTCGATGTCGAAGACGCCGAATTGTCCGAACGGCTGCTGGCATCGCTTGCGGACGCTCCCGGTGTGCGCATCGCGCGGCGTGGCGAGCCCGCGGATGTCGCTCTGGTTGTGGCCAACGCCAACCCCGAGACCGACTCGAATGCAGACAGCTCCCTGACGCGGCGGGAACTCGAAGTGCTGGCGCTCATGGCCGAAGGCGCATCGAACAAAGGCATCGCGCGGCGATTGGGCATCTCCGTCCACACGGCCAAGTTCCACGTGGGCTCGCTGCTCGACAAGCTCGACGCCACCGGCCGCACGGATGCAGTGGCACAGGCCGTCCGGCAAGGCGTCATCCATCTCTGAGGTCATGAGGTCATCATGTTTGACGACAACACACCTTCCATCCTCACCAGCGGCGAAGAGGCCGAGCCGGCCCAGGACGCGCTCATCGATGCCTACTCGCACGCGGTCGCAACCGTGGCCGACAGTGTGGGTGCGGCTGTCGTGCGCGTACAGGGCGGTTCCGGGCGCCGCAGCGGTCTCGGCTCCGGCGTGGTGATTGCCGGCGACGGATTGGTGTTGACGAACAGCCATGTCGTCGGCGGTGCGCGCCGGGTTCGCATCGGGCTTACTGAGGCGGGCGACCGGGAAGCCGAAGTCCTGGGCGACGATCCCGCAACCGATCTCGCGCTGCTGCGCGTGGAACTGCCGCGCGGCGCGGCAACGGCGAAGCTGGGCGATTCAAAGGTGCTGAAACGTGGGCACTTGGTGGTGGCCATCGGCAATCCGCTCGGTTTCGAATCGACGATCACCGCGGGCATCGTCTCGGCGCTGGGCCGGTCGCTGCGCTCCCAGAGCGGACACCTGATTGACGACGTCATCCAGACCGATGTGGCGCTCAACCCGGGCAACTCCGGCGGTGCGCTGGTGGCTGCCTCGGGGCTGGTGGTGGGCATCAACACGGCGATGATCGCCGGTGCGCAGGGCCTCGCTTTCGCGGTGTCGAGCAACACGGCGCGCTTCGTGATCGGCGAGTTCATTGCCCACGGCCGCGTGCGGCGCGCGCATCTGGGCATTGCGGCGCAGACAGTCCCCATGTCACGGCGGGTGGCGCTGGCGATTCATTCAGGCGCGCACGCCGTGCGCATCGGCGAAGTGCAGTCCGGGAGCGCGGCGGATCTGGCGGGCTTGCGCGTCGGCGACATCCTCATCGCGCTCGACGATGTCGTCGTGCGGGGCGCGGACGACTTGCTGCGGCTGCTGGGTGCCGAGCGCGTTGGGCGACCTGTTCAGGTGTCGCTGCTTCGCGAAGGCAAGCTCATCAAGCGCACGGTGACCGCGCACGAGCGGCCGGCGCCGCCATTTTCGTGAAGACGGCAACCGTTCCCCGCCGCTGCGCTTCTTCGAATCGCGTTGAACTCGGAGCGGTTCGCCGCAACTACCCTTCCTTTTTAGTCATTCAAGCTGCTTTGCGAGCGTGAGGCATCGCGGGAGTGGTGCGCGAAATGCCGGATGGCGGTGCCCGGAAGACGCCGCCGTTTACGGTTCGCAGGTGTCGTAGTTGGGGAGAGTCGTGCTGCTGCCGGAACGTGCTTTGTTGTATTGCATGTAGCGCTCCGCGCGCTGCCGGGTATTTGCGGTCATGGCTTCGATCTTTCCCCCCAACTTGGAGAACTGCGCATGGGGAGTAAATCTGTCTCCACCGCAGTTGACCGCAGCCATGATTTTTTCTCCCGCTAGTTGCACTGCAGCCTTGTCCGTGAGGTCAATGATCAGAGTTTGCTGAATAGCGCTCGCATTCTGCGTAAGCGCCTTGCGCTGCGGCTCGGTCACGTCGAGCGTGCCGATCCAAGTCTCGATATCGTCGCGTACGCCATTCTTGTTGGCGTCCGGCCCTGCAATGTCGGACGAACGATCCAGTGTGGGATAGCCCCCTTTGCGCTCCAGCTGTTCGCTCTGCTGGGCGAGCGTGAGACTTCCCGGCGCAGTGGGCGACGAACCGAATGACGAGCCAGACGACGGTTCGGACGAGCTACCGGTCGATGACGTGGACGAACCTGTGCCCGCTCCGAAGGAGCCTGAGCCACCGCCACTACCGCCGCCGCAGGCCCCAAGAATTGCTGCCAAGAGAACGCCACCGATGAGCGATTTCAAAAATCCTGCCATTTTCATTTCTTCTCCCCGTATAGAACCTAGAGCTTGCCGAGCACGGCCTGAACCATCCCGTTGATCTTTTCCCGCGCCGCACGGGTCGGGTCAAGATAGGTGTCAACCAAGGTATGTCCGCTCAGGTCGCTCTTGCTTGCTGGCAGATTGATGTTGATTGGCGCCACAGCGCTGATGCCCTGAACACGCAGACCATTGATGACGAGATCGATATCGGCCAACAGGTGTTCGCCTCTCTGCGTCGGCGAAGCCGGGGCAACGTGAATCACACCGGCCTTGGTGTCCGGGTGACTGCCGCGAAGCCCGTCATAAGCGCTGTTCACGAACAGATTGCCTTGCGAATGCGCGATGAGCGCGAAGGAATAGTCTTCGTCGGCCAAGCCCCTGAGCTTTTGAAGTTGTGCCGCCACGTCCGCAGCGGTGGGCGGATTGCGCAGTACTTGAAGGCACCGCGGAACCCACGAATGAGATTCTGGTTTTCCGCCTGACAGGCTTCTGCCTCCGTGGCGACGTTGAACACGGGTGGTCTTTGTTGCCTATCGGCCTCGTAGAGGTCCAATACTTCGCCATATCTGGCCGGCCATGTCACTGGAGCCGCATGGGCGGCAGTTCCATGCAATGCTAGGAAGGCCACGAATGCCAGAACCACCAAGGATATTGGCGTGCTGGCTGCTGCGAGCCATCTGCGCAATAGGCCGGCATTGCTTAAGGCAAAGCCCCGGGCGGGGCACGCGCGGAAATGCGATCGGCGCTGCGCCGACCGCGAACGGTTCGTCATATTGAATCTCCCTGAATCTTTTTTTTACCGGCGCAACTGCGCGTCGGCGCGGCCACTATAAGCCAGGGACCTCACGCAAAAGCGAGCAAGCCTGAGTCAATGAAAGTCGCGGCTGCTGTTGCTTTGAGCGAGCCTTCCCAGCAGCGGCGTCAGATCCTTGAATCCGGTCGCCACCACATGCCGCACCTCGCCTCCGGTGTCCATGTCGCGCTGCCAGGTGCCCTGCACAGCCAGCAGCTTCGCCTTGAGCACCTGCTCGCGCCAAGTCTCGACCACGTGGCTCCAGACGATGATGTTGACGTTGCCGGTCTCGTCTTCGAGCGTGACGAAGATGGTGCCGTTGGCGGTCTGCGGACGCTGGCGGACTTGCACGATGCCGCAGGCGCGCACGGTCCGTCCGCTGGGCAGTGAACGGAGTTGCTCCGCGCTCATGAGGTTCATGCGCGCCAGCCGCGAGCGCAGGAGCGCCAGCGGATGGCGGCGCAGCGTGAGGCCCAACGATGCGTAGTCGCCGACGATCTCCTCGCCTTCGGACGCAACGGGCAGTTGCAACGCCGGCTCGTTGATCGGCACACCCTTGAGCAGCGCGGGCGCGCGGCGCTGCGCGGTTGCATCCCACACCTGCTGTCGACGATGGCCGGAGAGCGCCATCAGCGCATCGGCCGCGGCCAGTGCCGCCATGTCCTTGCCATCGAGTTCCGCACGAAGCGCAAGGTCTTCGGTGCTGGTGAAAGGCGCCTGCGCACGCGCGGCCAGAAGACGTTTGGCGCCCGCCTCGCTGAGGCGCGAGACGCGGCGCAGACCCAGGCGCACGGCTGGCTGCGGCGCGCGCCCCAGCCGATCGGCATAGCGAGCCTCGGTGCCAGTCGGCATGCGCGGTGCATCGGGCGCGCGAGCTTCGAGGCTGCTGTCGAATTCGCTCGTCGTCACATCGACCGGCCGCACCTCGACGCCATGGCGCCGCGCATCCTGCACGAGCTGCGAAGGGCTGTAGAAGCCCATCGGCTGGGCATCGAGCAATGCGGCCAGGAAGCAGGCGGGCTCGTGATACTTGATCCACGAGCTCACCGATACCAGCAGCGCAAAGCTGGCCGCATGGCTTTCAGGAAAGCCGTAGTCGCCGAAGCCGAGCACCTGCTGAAAGATCGCCTCGGCAAACGGGCGCTCGTAGCCCCGCTTGACCATGCCGTCGACCAGCTTGTCGTGGAACTTGTCGAGACCGCCCTTGCGCTTCCAGGCCGCCATGGCGCGGCGCAACTGATCGGCCTCGTCGGCCGAGAACTCGGCCGCGATCATGGCGATCTGCATCACCTGTTCCTGGAAGATCGGAACACCCAGCGTGCGCTCCAGTGCGACGCGCAGTTCTTCCTTCTCGTACTTGATCGGCAGCCCCTGGCGCAATCGATCGCGCTGCTTGAGGTAGGGATGCACCATGCCGCCCTGGATGGGCCCGGGCCGGACGATCGCCACCTGGATCACCAGGTCCTCATAGGTGCGCGGCTTCAGGCGCGGCAGCATCGACATCTGCGCCCTGCTCTCGATCTGGAACACGCCGACAGTGTCCGCGTCGCAGATCATGTCGAACACCGCATCGTCATGGGGGATCTGGTGCATCTGCCGCGTCGTGCCGCGCCAATGGTTCATGAGTTCGAGCCCACGCCGGATGGCGCTGAGCATGCCTAGCGCGAGCACGTCGACCTTGAGCATGCCCATCGCTTCGAGATCGTCCTTTTCCCACTGGATGACCGAGCGGTCTTTCATGGACGCCTTTTCCACCGGCACCAGGCGCGTGAGCCGCGTGTGCGTGAGCACGAAGCCGCCGACGTGCTGGCTCAGGTGGCGCGGAAAACCCCTGAGCTCCCGCGTGAGCTCGATCCATTGCAGCAGCTTGAGCTCGTCCTCCTGCACGCCCACGCGCTCTGCGGCGGCGCGCAGTTGCTCGCCCAGCACGGCTTCGTCGAACCAGTAGTGGTCCTTGGCGAATTCGTCGACGAGCCGCGCATCGATGCCGAGCGCCTTGCCCACGTCGCGCAGCGCACTGCGGGCGCGATAGCAGATGACGACAGCAGCAATGGCTGCGCGTTCGCGCCCGTATTTTTCATAGATGTACTGGATGACTTCTTCGCGCCGCTGGTGCTCGAAGTCGACGTCGATGTCGGGCGGCTCGCGGCGATGGCGGCTGAGAAATCGCTCGAACAGCAGATGGCCTTTGTCCGGGTCGATCGCAGTGATGCCCAGGCAGAAGCAAACCGCCGAATTGGCCGAGGAGCCGCGTCCCTGGCAAAGAATGTCTTTCGAGCGGGCAAAGCGGACGATGTCCTCGACCGTGAGAAAGAACATCTCGTATTCGAGCTCGAGGATCAATCGAAGCTCGCGCTCGATTTGCAGCGACACCTTCTCCGGGATGCCCGAAGGATATTTGTCGCGCGCGCCCTCCCAAGTCTTGCGCACCAGCGTCTGCGCCGGCGTCTCGCCATTGCCGACGCTTTCGAGCGGGTACTTGTAGTTCTCCCGGATCACCTCGGGATCGAAGCGGCAACGCCGCGCCACTTCGAGCGTGTTCGCCAGCATCTCGTCGGTGTAGAGCGCGGCCAGCCGCACGCGCTGGCGCAGATGCCGCTCGGCGTTGGACTGCAATGCGAAGCCGCATTCAGCCACCGTCTTGCCTTCGCGCACGGCAGTGAGCACGTCCTGCAGCGGCTTGCGCGCGCGTGCGTGCATGTGTACGTCGCCGGCCGCCACGAGCGGCACGCCGGACCGCTCGCCGGCTTGGAACAGCGTGACGAACCAGAGGTCGTCATCGAGTTCATTGAGCATCTCCACCGCCAGCCACAGGTTGCCGTCGAACAACGCCTTCGCGGCCGAGAGGTCTTCGTGCAATTGCTCGATGTCGATGGCGCCGCCGGGCTTTCGGTCGGGCACGAAAAGAATCTGGCAGTGCTTCAGCGAAGCGACGTCGCTGCCGTCCCAGGTCACCCGGTATTGGCCTTTGGGCAGCTCGGTGGTTCGCGCGGCGGTGATGAACTCGCAGAGGTTGCCCCAACCTTCGGTGTCGTTCGCGATGACCACGAGCCTGAAGCGATCGAAGCGGAATTCGCTGCCGAACAGCAGGCGGAAATCAGGGTTGCGCGGAATGGGCGGCTCGTCAGGATGTTCGCGCTCGTAGACATCGAGCTTGGCGGGCAGTTCGCGCAGGCCGACGTGCGCACGCACCACACCGGCCACAGAGCATTCATCGGTGATTGCAAGCGCCGTGTAGCCGAGCTGATAGGCGCGCTCCACCAGTTCTTCGGGCGTGGAGGCACCGCGCTGAAAGCTGAAGTGGGTCAGGCAATGAAGCTCGGCATAGCCCGGCAGTCCGGGCGCGGGCGGTTGCCGCTCCGGCTGCGGCAAGGCGTGTACCTCGGCGAGCGTCAGCGCACGGGTTTTCTTGCCGCTGAGTTCAGGCATAGAGGCCTTGCAAGTACCAGCGGACCTCGCCTTCGGCGAAGCAGGCGGTCGAGCGCTCGCGGAAGATCCACACCAGGCCGGCTTTGGGGCTTTCGGCGACGTAGTAGTCGCGCACTGCGGGTTGGCCGCCCTCTTCCACGCCGCCCCACCAGCCTGCTTCGACGCGCTGGGGGCCGATCAGCCTGCGCAGCGGTCCTTGGTAGCAGGGGCGCTCGCCGTCCATCTCAAGAGGCAGCGGCTCCGGCAACAACCACCCCGGGTAGATGGACTCACCCCCAGGCTTCGCGCACTTCGTGTCGCTTTGCCTACCCCCTTGCAGGGGGCAACACTGGTGGACCGGCGGAGCCGGTTCCACGGTGTTTCTGGAAGGGCGCTGTTTTGGGGCTTGCAGGGCGGGTTGCCACACTTGCATGCGTTCGGGGCGGTGGTCGGGCTGTAGCTTGGGCACCAGGACTTGCTGGGGGCCCAGGCGTGCGCTGAGGCGCTCTACCATTTCGTGGAGTTTGTCGCCCTTGCGGTTGTCTTCGGGCAAGAAGCTGGTGCTGGCGCCGGCCCAGGGGTCGGTTTCGAGCGAACGCAGGCGCAGCCAGCTTGCGGGGGCCGCCAATGTGGTGAGCGCGAGTTTCTCGGCCAGGAGCCGGCGCAGGTGCGCCATGTCCTGCGTGGGCTCGGCAGTGCGCACGGTGATGTTCTGGTGCGGCGGCAGGTTCACGCCGTTGAAACGCTTGAGGTCGAGCGTCCATTCGAGTTCGAGCGCGCGTGCCCCGCGCTGGCGTGCGCGCAGCCAGATCTGCAGCCCCGCCAGCAGACGGTTGGCCGACCACATGAGCTCGTTGGCGCCTTCGGCCAGCGCAGGCAGTTCGAGCTTCTGCTCGAAGACGTCGGGCAGGCTGAGCCACGCATGGCTTTCGGGACGCGAGCCCCAGGCGATGTCCAGCGCATTGCGCAAGCCGGTGCCAAAGCGCCGGGACAAGCCGCCGCGCGGCAAGGCGGCCACATCGCCCCAGGTGCGGCAACCCAGGCGCGCGAGCAGTTCGAGGTGCTCGTGCGCGGCGCTCAATGTGTCCAGCGGCAGGCCGGCGGGCATGTCGTCGGGCCGGCGTTCGCCGCGCACGAAAAGACGCAGCCGCGCCAGCGCCTCCAGGCTGGTCGCGCCCTGCGCTCCTTTCAGGGCCGCGTCGGGCGCAGGGTTGGCGCTGGTGAGTTGGCGCATCAGGCCCAGCCGACCGCCCCAGAGTCTTTCGCAGGCGGAGACTTCGAGCATCAGCGCTTCGTCCTGCCAGGCGACGTGCGGCGTGAATTGCAGCGCCCACCAGCCCAGGGCTTCGGCGGGCGGAAGGGGCGGCCCGGCTTGTGGCGGCCCAGCGGACTCAGGCAACCACTGCAAGGCGATCCAGTGCATGGCGTCCTTCTTTCCAGGCATCGATGTGCACTACCGTGGCGGCATCGTGCGCCGGGGCCGTGCCCTGCTGTTGCAGGCGCAGCTTGCGGCGCAGCCGGGCGGCGGCGAGCAAGGCGCTCATGCGCTCGCTGCGTGCCGGCAGCATCACCGGGGCCGCAAGCGGCGGGCCGCGGCGCTTGAGGATGTGGAGTTCGATCTGGGCCGCATCGGCCTCGCTGCGCATGATCTGCAGCCGCAGCCGCGCCGGAGAGGCCGTCTGTGCCACCGACCAGGGCCGGCAGACGAACAACACCGCATCGTGCTGCGCGGCCGCCAGCTGGAGCCGCCGCAATTCGCCGACCCGAGCCTGCGGCAACCAGGCCAGCACGGCGCCCACGTCGGCGCAGCGCAACGCCTGCTCGCAGGCCCACAGCCGCGCGGCTGCGGCCTCGCTCCGAACCCACATCAGCGCCTCGGGCCTGAGGCCATGCGCGGCCAGCGAGGCGCCGAAGGGCTCGCAGGGTGCGCCGATCAGCACCACCGGCCCGCCCCGCGCTTCCGCCGCCTGCACCAGACCGGGCAGCACCAGCTGCCAGAGCGGGTCTTCAGGCGCCGCCTGCAGCAGTTCCGTCATGGCGCCGACCGGCCAGCCGCCGCCCGGCAACTGGGCGTCCAGCGCAGCGTGGCCGGTCCCGATGACCTGCGCATCGGCGCTGCCGAGTTCGTCGGCATGCCAGACGCCGCGTCCGGCGCCAGCGGAAAAAGAGTCGAGGAAAGGAAGGCCCATGATCAAAAGGTGAATAACTGTATTTTCATCCAGTATTTTCAGCCCTGCAACCGGAAGGACAAAAGAGAAAAGAGAGACACTGGCACGCCAAAAAGGAGATTTCTTCATGACTTCATCCCCGCAGCTTTCCCAAGCCGACAAGGCCAGGACCTTCCGCGCCCTCCACGAATCCACCGAGGGTTTCATCATTCCGAACCCCTGGGACGTCGGCACGGCGCACCTGCTCGCGGGGATGGGTTTCAAGGCATTGGCCACCACCAGCGCCGGCCTGGCTTTCTCGCTCGGCCGGCCCGACAACGCCATCTCGCGCGACCACGTGCTCACGCATCTCCGAAGTCTTTCGGCCATCGACCTGCCCGTGAGCGCCGACCTGGAAAACGGCTTCGGCGACGCCCCGGAGGAAGTCGCGCAGACCATTCGGCTCGCAGCCGAGGCGGGCGTCGTCGGTGGATCGATCGAGGACGCCACCGGCCGCGCCGACGATCCCATCTATGCCCGCGACCTTGCGGCGGAACGCATTCGCGCCGCCGCGGAAGCGGCCCGCGCGCAGCCCTTTCCCTTCACCCTCACCGCGCGCGCCGAAAACCATCTTCACGGGCGCAACGACCTGGCAGACACCATCGCGCGCCTGCAGGCCTACCAGGAAGCCGGCGCCGATGTGCTCTTTGCGCCCGGCCTGGTCACGCGCGAAGACATCTCCACCGTACTGCGCGAGATCGATCGCCCGCTGAATGTGCTGATGGGCCTGGGCGCCGTCACGCTCGACGCGAAGACGCTGTTCGGACTCGGCGTGCGCCGCATCAGCGTCGGCGGTTCGCTGGCGCGCGCCGCAATGGGCGCCTTCCTGAACGCCGCCAACGAGTTACGCGAGCACGGCACCTTCACCTACGCCAGCAAGGCGGTGAGCCATCGAGAAATCAACGCGATGTTCTCAGCGCATTGAACCGGCAACGACCGGGATAACGGGCGATGATGGCCAATGACCTTCTCCTCACGCGCACCCAGTTGCTGCGGCTGGGCATCGCGCTCTGCGCCGGCGTCGCACTCCCTGGATTCGCGCAGCAAGGCAGATCGAAGATGAACACTCGCCCCATGCCCTCCACGAAGGAAGCCCTGCCGGTGGTCGGCTGCGGCACCTGGATCGGATTCGACCAGCGGCCCGGCACCGCCGCCTACCAGCAGCTTCCCGGCGTGCTCGAAGCGTTGTTCGCGGCCGGCGGAACCGTGATCGACAGTTCGCCGATGTACGGCCGCTCCGAAGAAACCACCGGCGAATTGCTGGCCGAATCGAAGCAGCGCGACAAGGCCTTTCTTGCGACCAAGGTCTGGACCTCGGGCCGCGAGGCCGGCATTGCGCAGATGGAGAAATCTTTCGAGCGGCTGCGCACCGAACGCATCGACCTGATGCAGGTGCACAACCTCGTCGACTGGAAAACCCATCTCGCCACGCTGCACGGCTGGAAGGACAAAGGCCGCGTGCGCTACATCGGCATCACGCACTACACCGAATCAGCGTACGGCGAAGTCGAAGCCGTGCTGCGTGCGCAGAAGCTCGATTTCTTGCAGATCAACTATTCGCTCGATGCGCAAGGCGCCGCGCAACGATTGCTGCCCCTGGCGGCCGAACGCGGCGTGGCGGTGATCGTCAATCTGCCTTTTGGTGGCGGCGGGCTGCTGCGCAGGCTGCGCGACAAACCCGTGCCAGTCTGGGCGACGGAGATCGGTTGCACGAGCTGGGCACAGGTGCTGATCAAGTTCGTGCTGAGCCATCCGGCCGTGACCTGCACCATTCCCGGCACCAGCCGAGCCGAGCACATGGCCGACAACGCGGCGGCCGGCACAGGGATCTTGCCGGACGCGGCATTCTGGAAAAAGAACCTGGCGTCGTTGCAGATCTAGGCACTGGGCTATCCGACGGATGGCAGCCAGAGATGCACCGTCGCAGCACACTCGAATTCCTCGCGCCTTTCAGGGGCTTGCCAATTGCCGAACATGTCCGTTGGGAGCGTCGCCGTTCCCTCCCCTTCGCAAACCAACTTCGCGGGAGCCAATCATCATGAATCATCGACATCAGCGAGAACGACAAAGCGGCAGGGAAGCGCGAGCGGCGTGCTGAAGATTGAATAGTCATGACATGACCATCCAATGGGACGAGCTCCGGGCCGCGTATGACGAGTGGCGCGCGGAGCGCGACAAGTACGACCGCTGGATGACGGTGCTGGCGGCCGCCGAGCCGTACGACAAGGCCGAGCTGCAGAAAGACATGGAAGAGCTCGATGCGAGGCACAAGGTCTTTCTGGAGAAGATCAGGCCGTTCGTCCGGTCGCTCGCCTAGTTTGCGATGAGCACGAGGATCGTCCAGTTCCTGGCCATCCTGATTGGCGCGCTCGCGCTGATTCCTTCAGGCGCGCACCTGGCTGCGCTTCCGAACAAGATCGGCCTTGACCAGTCGGAGTATTTTCTGGTCCAAGGCATCTATCGCGGCTGGTGGGTGCTCGGGCTGTTCTGGGTTGCGGCGCTCGTGGCGAACATCGTCCTGGCGATCGTCGTTCGCTCGCAAGCCGGACCGTTCTGGCTTGCGCTGTGCGCTGCAGCCTGCATCGTCGCCATGTTCGCGATCTTCGTCGCCTGGACCTTGCCCGCCAATCAAGCGACGCAGAACTGGACCGATGTCCCAGCCCATTGGGAGTCATTGAAACGCCAGTGGGAGTACTCCCATGCGGCAAATACGGCCATCGTGTTCATCGCTCTCTGCCTGGTTGCTGCGTCGGCGCTGTCCTGGCGGCAGGCGTGATGCCTATGCCGCCACCCACACCGTCTTGATGTTCACGAACTCCCTGATGCCGTAGCCCGACAGCTCGCGGCCATAGCCGCTGTCCTTCATACCGCCGAAGGGCAGCCTCGGATCGGAACGGACGGCGTCGTTGACGAACACGCATCCGGACTCGATCGACTCGGCCGCGATGCGCTCGCCGCGGCCCAGGTCGCGCGTGAAGATAGCGGCGCCAAGCCCGAACGAGGAGTCGTTGGCGGTGGCGATGGCCTCTTCCTCGTTGCGCACCGGAATGACCGCCGCTACAGGGCCGAACAGTTCCTCGTCGTAGGCCGGCATGCCCTTCGCAACATCGGTCAGCACGGTCGGCGGATAGTAGGCGCCCGGTCCCTCCGGAATCTTGCCGCCGAGCAGGCACCGCGCGCCGCGCTGCACGCTCTGCTCCACCTGCCGGTGCAGGGCCTCGCGCAAGTCGTGCCGCGCGAGCGGGCCGATTTCCGTAGCCATGTCCAGCGGATCGCCCTGCCGCGCCGCTTTCATTTTCTGCACAAAGCGCTGTTCGAACTCCTGCCGCACCGGCTCGACGACGACGAAGCGTTTGGCGGCGATGCAGCTCTGGCCGCCGTTGACCAGCCGGCCTTTGGTGCAGACGCTCGCGGCGAGCTCGATGTCCGCGTCTTCCAGCACCAGATAGGGGTCGCTGCCGCCCAGTTCGAGCACGGTCTTCTTCAGCATCTCGCCGGCCTTGCGCGCCACTGCGCTCCCGGCCGGGCCGCTGCCGGTCAGCGTGACCGCGCGCACCAGCGGATGCTCGATGGCCGCGTCGACCTGCGCACTGCCGATCAGCAGCGTTCGAAACAGGTGCTCGGGAAGGCCGGCTTCACGCAGGATCTGCTCGATCGCGAGCGCGCAGCCCGGCGTGTTCGATGCGTGCTTGAGCACCGCCGCGTTGCCGGCCATCAGCGCCGGAGCGGCGAACCGGAACACCTGCCAGAACGGAAAGTTCCAGGGCATCACGGCGAGCACGACACCCAACGGATTGAAGGTGACGAAACTCGCGCGCGCCTCCGTGTCGACCGGCTCACGCGCCAGCAGCCGCGCGGCGTTGTCGGCAAAGAATTCGCAGCAGCCGGCACACTTCTGCGCCTCGGCAATGCCGTCGCGCAACGGCTTTCCCATTTCGCGCGCCATCAGGCGGGCCCAGGTGTCGGACTTCGCGCGCAGTATCTTTGCCGCCTCACGCAGGAGCTGCGCACGCTGCTCGAACGATGTACCGCGCCAGGCCAGGAACGCCTGGTGCGTCTTGCCGATGATCTCGTCGACGGCAGCGCGCGACATCTGCGCACGCGTCTCGAGCTTTTCGCCGGTGGCGGGGTTCATGGATTCGATGGCCATGTGGCTGGGCTCCTTCCGGGTGAATGCAATGCGCCGGCCGGGCAGCGCCCGGTTACCTGCCGGCCTTGTGCGCGGCCCGTGTCCGAGCCGCCTTGCGCGCCGCTGCCGAGCGCTCTGCCGCGGTGCGCTCCTTGGACACGGCCTTTGCATGGCGGGCCAGCGCCGGCTTCGACGCCGCTGCCGGGCTCTCGTGCTGCAGGGCGCCGATGGTCGCGCGCGAGCGCTTGCGCGACACCTTGGCATCGGGCTTGCGGCCGGCTTCCAGCGCATGCTGCGCGCTGTGCCGCGTTTTCTCGGAAGCTTCACCCTTCTTGGGCGGAGGCAGGTCGACGCCGGCGCGCCGCGCCTTGGACAAGCCGATCGCGATGGCCTGCTCGGGCGAACGCGCCCCGTGCTTGCCTTCACGGATGTGCTCGATCTCTTCCCGAACGAACTCGCCGGCCTGCGTGGTCGGCGCCTTGCCTTCGCGCTTGTCGCGCCTGGCGCGCTCGATGGTTTTCTTCTCGGGCATGGTGGATCTCCTGCAGTTGGAGTTTCCGGAGCGGCGCGAAGGGCTTCGCACTCCGCTGCCACGAACGATCACTCTAGGCCGACGATCCGCGGCGCGTGTAGGGCGCCGCGAGCGCATCGGTGTAGGCCCCCAAGCTACCCGGGCCCGCAGCTCGGATCTACGCAAGAAAGCGCAGCAGCAGCGCGTTGACCTCGGCCGCGCGCTCGAATTGCACCCAGTGCCCGGCGTTTTCGACCACCGCACCTTCGCGCAACGGATGACCGGCAACGAGCTTCTCCACCAGAGGACGCGCGTCGGCCGTGACGTCGTGCTCGCCCCAAATCAGCAACTGCGGCCCGCCGATGGTCTCCAGTGCCGCCTGCAGCCCTCCGGAGAGCGAGATCTCCTTGCTGCGAAAACGCGTGCCGTGGCAGGAGATGTCATGAATGGCAAAGGCCAGCGCGTCGATGGCCGCCCTGTCGTGCAGCATCAGCGCGGCCAGGTTGTGCAGCAACGCGGCGCGTTCCTCGTCGCGATCCTCTGCGGCGCGCCAGTTGATCATCTCGACGGTCATGCGGCGCAGGGTGCCGTGCCCGCCGCTGCCCATGAGCACCAATCGCCGAATGCCGCCGCGCCGTTCGCCGAACTTCGATGCGACCAAGCCGCCGAAGGAGAAACCGCCGAGGTCGATCTCGCTGCCCGCGCCGACAAGGCTGTCGAGCGTCGCGCCCAACGCGCCGAGCACCACATCCAGCGATGACTGGCCGGGCGCCGGCTCCGGCGGAGTGCCTGAATCATTGAAGCCCGGCAGATCGGGCAGCCACAGCGTGTGTTCGGCCGAAAGCGCCTCGATATTGCGCAGCCAGTGCATCCAGCTGCCGTGGCCGCCGTGCAGCAGCACCAGCGGCGGACGCGAATCGTCGGTGCCGAAACGCCGCCACCGCATGCGGACGCCGTCATGCTCCACGTCGTAGTGGGTGGAAAGCGCGTCGACGCGCTCGATCAAGCGGACGGCGTCCGCCTCGGCTTGCGGTTCAAAGGTCGAGTAGTAAGGCACCGCCCCATTGTGACGCGCCGCCACTCCCAGCGCCGCGAGGAGACCTATTCGCAGGCACCCGCGGAACCGGCTTTGCCGGGCCGCAGGGGTGCGCCCCCTTGAGGGGGTGCTGAGCCACACGCAGTGGGCGAGGCTGGGGGTGGGCTATCCAAACCTGAAGCTCGACACCGCAATGCCGCCCATGAACTCATCCTCGTGATAGATGCGCTCGCCGGCTTCGCCCTCTGCGGCGCCGACGGCGACCATCAGCGGAATCAGGTGCTCCTCGCGCGGATGCGCAATGCGTGCGGCCGGCGCCGTCGCCCAGCGCAACAGCTTTTCGTCGCGCTCGCCCGATTTCGCGTGGACGACGGCCTCGTTCAGCCAATCGTCGAACGCCTTGGACACATCGCGCGCCTGCGGGCCGAACGCGCGCAGGTTGTGATAGCTCAGCCCGCTGCCGACGATGAGCACGTTTTCATCACGCAGCGGCGCGAGCGCGCGGCCGAGCGCCAGATGTTCTGCCGGATCGAGCCCGCGCCGCAGCGACAACTGAACCACAGGCACTTCTGCATTGGGGTAGATGGCCGCCATTGGCGAGAACGTGCCGTGATCGAAGCCGCGCTCGGGATCCGTCCGCGCAGGCAGGCCCGCAGCCTCGATCAGGCCCTGCACGCGCCGCGCAAGTTCCGGCGAGCCGGGCGCGTCGTAGTGCACGCGATAGGTATGTTCCGGAAAGCCGCCGTAGTCATAGATCATGGGCGGCCGCGGATTGCCCATCACCGTGAAAGCCGGTTCCTCCCAATGCGCCGAGATCATCAGGATCGCGGCCGGATTGCGGCCGATCTGGCGCGGCATGTCGGCCAGCGCGGCTTCGAGCTTGTCGTAGGTGGGGCCCATTTCCTTTTTCATCCACGGCCAGGGGCCGCCGCCGTGCGAGATGAAATAGGTGGGAAGTCGTGGGTTGATGTTGCTCATGGATCACTCCTTGAGAGCGAGTCTAGAGATTTCCGCATGAGAAATCGATGGGCTACGATGCATCGATTCGTTTCTCCACAGGAAATCGACATGGACCGCCTGACAAGCCTTCGCGTGTTCCGCGAAGTGGTCGAATCCGGCAGCTTCGCCGCAGCGGCGGAGCGACTCGGAATTTCGCCGCCGATGGCGAGCAAGCATGTGGCACAGCTCGAAAAGTCCCTCGGTGCTCGCCTTCTTCACCGTTCCAGTCGCCATCTGAGCCTCACCGAAGCCGGACAAGCCTGGTACGAGCAAAGCAGCCGCGCGCTCGACCTGCTCGATGCGGCCGAGGCGGCCATCGGCCAGACCAGCGCCACGCCGCGCGGGCAGCTCAAGGTGAGCGCGCCCGTGTGGTGCGCGACGCCGCGTTTCGCAAACGTACTGGCCGGCTACCGCGACCGATACCCTGAAGTCGTGGTCGACATGCATCTGGAGAACCGCAAGGTCGACCTGGCGGCCGACGGCTATGACCTCGCACTGCGCGCGACGCAGGAGCCCTCGCCCGCGCTGATCGCAAGGCCCCTGTGCAAGCTGCAGTTTCATCTGGTGGCTGCGCCTTCATGCATCGCGCGCAGCGGGCTCCCGGCTTCGCTGGCCGATCTCGCGAAGCTCGATGCCATCGTCCCCAGCTACGTGAACCTCGAGGGCTTCACACTCAAAGGCCCCGGCGGCAGGCAGGCACCATTGCGCTTGCAGCCGGTGATGAAGTCCGACGACACCAACCTGACGCTGCATTCGGTGCACGCAGGCATCGGCATCTCGTTCCTGCCCGAATGGCTGATCGACGACGATCTGGCCGCGGGGCGGCTGGTGCGTCTGGTGCCCGACTACGCAGCGCCGCCAGTCACCTTGTTCGCGGTGTATACGAGCCGGCAATATATGGCGCCCAAACTGCGCAGCTTCATCGATTTCCTCGGCGCGCGATTGGGCACGGCCTAGCGCGCAGCCTGCTATCCAGCGGTCAACGCTTGCTCGGCACGGAACATGGTTCGTCGGGTATTTCGGAACAGGGGCCTGACTCGGCTGCTCCACGAGGTGTGCCGCACCTCGAGCCATGCCGGATGCTCCAGCGTCGCCGGCGTGGTCAAGTCATAGCAGGCGATGTAGCGGGGCGCGCCGGAGTTGCGACGAAAGCGCCTGGCCAAGACGGTGCCCGGCACCCGCGCCAACCCGGGTAGATGCTCCTGCTCGTACCAGGCATTGAATTCAGCCTCGTCCTGTTCCGCCACGTCGGTTTCGACGACATAGTGGTACGTGGCCTTCTCCAGCCACGACGCGCCCTGAATGGATCGCAAAGAGGTCAGCCCAGTCGCGCTGGCGGGGGGCACGCCGACGCCGTACATCCGCGCCCACGTGCCGTCGGGACTCCACCAGATATCCGAGACGTCGATCCCGTCGACGTGGGTCAAGTCCGTCTTTGCGACGTCGCACGTCCATGAAACGTTCATGTCCTCTTCCGACCGATGCACGACATTCAGGGCAACGAGCAATCGCGACACCATGTTGTACGCAGCGACGGTCGCGACGACTTCGACGATGCCTCTGGGATCGAAGTGCTCGCCCAGGCGATCCATCAGCTTGCCCGGCACGGCGATGTCCCGTGTCATCGCATCGGCGAGTTCCAACACCAGGGTCTCAAGTGCCGAGAACTCCGTCGAAAGCGCCGTCTGGCGACAGGCCGCGATCTTGGCCGCGGAGATACCGGCGGCGCGGGCGTGGGGGATATGGGCGTCGAACTCGAACTGCGCACCGTTCAGCACGGCGACACGCAGGATCATCAACTCGCGCAGATCAGCCGCCACGCGGGTCTGGTTGCGCACGGCGGTAAGCATGCGTTCCCATCCGGAGGCGATAGGCTCGCTGTTGAGAAGCACTTGGTACAGCAACGAAATGCGGCCTCGTTCCGCCAAGATACGGCCTTCGAGTTCTGCGAGTTCGGGGCGCGTGCCTGGTTGAACCAGAGGGACACGAATTTGTTCGGTATTCATCATTCAGCCTTGATGTTCTTGGCCTGGATCATCCGGGTCCATTTCTCGGAATCACTCTTCACCAGCGCGGCAAGTTCTTGCGGCGACGACGCTGCCGGGTCTGCACCGATCAACAGCATCCGGTCCCGCACGGCGGGGGTGTTCAAGGTGTTGCGGACCGCGTTGTTGAGTGCCTCGATGACGGCAGGCGGTGTCTTCGCCGATACGAACATCCCGTACCAGTTGATCGTGTCTACGCCCTTGATGCCCTGTTCTTCCAGGGTCTTCACGTCGGGCAATGAAGGATGGCGTTCGTTCGACGCGATGCCAAGCGGCCTGAGAGTACCGCCCTTCACCTGATTGATGAGGCCGGCGACGTCACCAAAGAAGGCGCCTACCTGCCCGCCCATCAGGTCCGAGATTGCCGGTGCCGCGCCCTTGTACGGAACATGCAGGAACTTCACGCCAGTGCTGTCGGAGATCTGTTCGATGGCGAGATGAGGAATGCTGCCCACGCCGGACGAGGCGATTGCAACAGGCTGCTTGCTGGTCTTGGCATTGGCGACGAACTGCGCGGCATCTTTTGCGGGATTTGCGGAATTCACTACGAGCAGTTCGACGTTGTTCGCGACCAGTGACACGGGCGCAAAGTCACGCTTCATGTCATAGGGCAGCTTCTCGTAAAGAGACGGGTTGATCGCCGCAGCGCCAACGCTGGTCAGCCAGATCGTCGAACCATCGGGCTTGGAGCGCGCAACGTCCATCGCCCCGATGGCGCCGTTGGCTCCCGGTTTGTTGTCCACCAACACGGTTCCACCCAACTCTTTTCCCAGTTGCTCCGACAGCGCGCGTGCAACCACATCGACAGGCCCGCCGGCAGTGAAGGAAACCACGATCCGGGTGACCTTGGTTTGGGCCAGCGTGGTGGCGGTCGCAACGAGCATCATCAGCGCAAGGGCCGTGGATTTCAATTTCATGATTCGTCTCCGATCTTGTCATTCAAGTTCAATTCCGGCCTCCGGCGAGGTCACCAAAGCGGCAAAGCGGTACAGGCGCTGGGGGTTGTCGACCAGCAGCAGTTGCCGTTGAAAGGGCGTTGGGGCAATGTCGGCAATCAGATCGACCAGTTCCTCTTCGTCGGGAATCGGGCCTGCGTGATTCGGGTGTGGCCAGTCGTTGCCCCAGAGCACGCGATCACCGAATTCGCGGATCAGCGCGCTGGCGTATGGCTGCGCGTCCGCATAAGGAGGCCCCTCGCGGCTGATGCGGTCCATCCCGCTGACTTTGACCCAGATCCTCGGATCGTCCATCAGGCTCACAAGCGCTTCGAATGCGAGTTGGGAGGTGCCCAATCTTGCGTCGACACGGCCGAGGTGGTCGATGACAACCGGCACAGGGGATCGCTGCAGCTTCGGCGCCATTTCAGCCAACAGCATCGGGTCGCCATGGATTTGCAGATGCCAGCCAAGAGGCTCGAGGCGGGCCGCGAACTTCAATACGTCGTCAATCGGCGTACTGTGCCCCAAGTGATGCATGTAGTTGAATCGAACGCCCCGGAATCCCGCCGAATCGAGCCTCTGAAGCTCCACGTCCGACACGTCGGTCTGGAGCAGCGCGATGGCTCGATATGTCTCCGGGCGTGCGGCAACCGCCTCCGCGCTGACGCTGTTGTCGAAGCCGTGGCAAGCCGATTGCACGACCACGCAGCGCGACAATCCCAGCGTATCGTTGAGTTTGAAAAGCGCTTCTTTCGGTGCGTCTTTCGCCGGAATGAAAGCCGCACCTCGCGCATACGGGAACCGGTTGCGTGGACCGAACACGTGGCAATGTGCATTGCAGGCGCCGGGCGGAAGTAGAAGTTTCATGGCGCCTTACTGCCCGACGCCATACACCCTGCGCGCAAAGACCGAGATCGCGTTGGCCACCGCCTGCGGTTGTTCGGGAATGAGTGCGTGGCCTGCATCGGGAATGACGACGATGGACACGCGATCGCCCAGCATTGACTTCAAGACGTGCGAGAAACGACGCGGCGCGACTGTGTCGGCTCCGGCTTGCAGGTCCAGGATGGGCGCCGCACCGGCCGAGAAGTAGTCATCGACCGGGGTGGTGTTCCGGGCATGCGATTGGGCTTCATGGGTCTCGTGGTACCAACCATTGAGCCAGACCTTCGGGTCGTTGCCGGGTGCGAAAAATGCGGTTCGCAGGTATTCAAGCCTCTGGGCCTCCGGCAACGACAGGTCGCTGGAGCCATCAATGGCCTTGCGCATCTCCGGGCCGATCGGGAGTTCTTTCGATCCGGGCGGCACCTTGCCGGAGGAGCCCGCTGCGATGACAACGCCTTTCACCAGGTCTGGGCGATCCGCCGCCAACTGGCGCGCGGCGAAATTGCCCCAGGCATGCCCGACCACGACGACCGGGCCCTTTCCTTCGGCTTCGACGACCGCCGCGACATCGGCTGCAAAGTCATGGATGCTGAGGTTGTGCATCGGGCCACTACTCCGGCCAATACCTCGCGGCTCGGGCCTCAGCACCCTGAAGCCGTCGGCCGCCAGATGTGCTGCGACAACGTCGTAGTCGCGGCCCGATCGGCCGAGCGATGGCAGCATGACAATCAACGGACCCTGGCCTTGGGAGGTCACTTCGATTTGCACCGGTCCCTTGGTCACGATGCGTTGTTCGGCCTTTGCTGCGTCTGCCGCGATGGCGATGGCAGGCAGTCCAGCGCACAAGGCGAGGACGAAGGCGAGAAGTGTGCGAGAAGTGTTTTGTCTCATGATCCCTGCTTCTATGGTGTGGTTGGAGAGGATGGAGTGTGGCCTTCGGCGGGACAAAGCGATACGGCATTGCTTCGATACCAGCTATGCTTATCTTCTATGGATCTGCGCCAGCTCGAATACTTCGTCAACGTGATGGAGAACGGAAGTTTCAGTCGTGCCGCCGTCGTGCTGAATCTGGCTCAGCCGAGCTTGAGCCGGCAGGTCGCACTATTGGAAGCGGAGCTTGGTCAGCGCCTCCTGGTGCGAAATGGACGTGGCGTGACTGCCACGGAGGCCGGTGACGCGCTGCTGGTTCACGCGCGTGTGATGCTCAACGCCTCGCGCCGCGCGCGCGAGGAATTGCACGACATGGGGGAAAGTCCCAGCGGCAGGGTCATTGTCGGCCTGCCGCCACGCGTTGCGTATGGGTTGAGCGTCGCGTTGGTCCAGCGCTTTCGAGAACGCTTCCCGCGGGCGGTCATCACCGTACTTGAAGGGCTGAGCTCTTCACTGCACGAGTCGTTGATCGCGGGGCGGATGGACATGGCACTGCTGTTCGATCCACCATCCTCACCGCAACTCACCTATACGCAGCTGATGCGTGAGCGCCTCTTCCTGGTCGCGCCGCCGGGAAACAAGCTTCCCCCGCGCGTCAGGCTGTCCACCCTTGCAAACTACCCGATGGTCCTTCCGAGCGCGCCCAATGCGATCCGCAGCCTCGTGGAAGCCGTGCTGCTGCCCAGGCGCGTGGAGTTGCAAATCCTGGCGGAAGTTGGCGCCGTCAGTACGCTGCTGGCCTTGGTGGCCAGCGGCATCGGTTCTACGATCGTTCCCGAGAGTGCCATCACTGCGGGGGGGTACGGCGACAAACTTCCGCACGCACCGCTCGGTCCTCCGAGCATATGGAATGCCTTGACATTGGCGGAACCTATGGCCGGGCCGGCGACGAGACTGACGCGGGGGACCGCCCAACTGCTGAGGGAACTGGATTTCCGCCGTGTTGGCACGTGACGTCGCAGGTCTTTCGCGTCGCGGCCATACTCTGCCGCGGTGCTGCGCAGAATGCGTTTCGCTCACTGGAGACTGTTCGCCTTGTTCCGCTTCTTCGAAAAACTTCTACACCCCTATCCGACGCCCGAGCCCCGTCTGCCGCCGAACGGCCTGTTCCCTTTTCTGTGGGCCTGCACCGAAGGCCTGCGCGGAAAAATCGCAGCCATGGCGCTGCTGGTGGCGACCGTGTCGGCCTTCGAGGCGCTGCTCTTCGCGGTGCTTGGGCGCATCGTCGACTGGCTCGGCGGACAGGCGCCATCGCGCTTGTGGGAAGACCGCGGCACGACGCTGACCTGGTTCGGCCTTGCGATGCTTGCAAGCGTCGGCGTGGTCGCGCTGCAGACCATCGTCAAGCACCAGACGCTTGCGATCAACCTGCCGATGCGGCTGCGCTGGAACTTCCACCGCCTGATGCTCGGCCAGAGCATGGCCTTCTACCAGGATGAGTTTGCGGGCCGCATCACCGCGAAGGTCATGCAGACGGCGCTGGCCGTGCGCGACGCC
This sequence comes from Variovorax sp. 10N420, assembly GCF_056394705.1. Taxonomy (NCBI): domain Bacteria; kingdom Pseudomonadati; phylum Pseudomonadota; class Betaproteobacteria; order Burkholderiales; family Comamonadaceae; genus Variovorax; species Variovorax sp. 10N420. The sequence continues at coordinate 282,546 of NZ_JBFTIJ010000006.1, forward strand.
ATCTTCGTGCTGGCCGACATGCTGGTGGCGATGGGCGTCTACGTCGCGACCATGATCGTGCTCGCGGCGGTGCTCGACCGCCAGCTCATGCTGCCTTTCCTGGCCTGGCTGGTGCTGTATGCCGTGCAGTTGTTCTTCTTCGTGCCACGCCTGGGCAGCATCGGCAAGGCGCAGGCCGATGCGCGCGCCCTCATGACCGGCCGCGTGACCGATGCCTACACCAACATCGCGACCGTCAAGCTCTTCTCGCACACCCAGCGCGAGGCCGGCTTCGCGCGCGCGGCCATGAAGGAATTCATGGAAACCGGATACGGCCAGATGCGGCTCGTGAGTGCCTTCGAGATCACCAACCATGCGCTCAGCATGGGTCTGACCGCGGGCATGGCGGGCATGTCGCTGTGGCTGTGGTCGCAAGGCTCGGTCGGCATCGGCGCTGTGGCTGCGGCGACCGCGATGGCGCTGCGCCTGCAGGGCATGTCGCACTGGATGATGTGGGAGATGACCAGCCTGTTCGAGAACATCGGAACGGTGCAGGACGGCATGAAGACACTGTCGCGCCCACGCACCGTGGTCGATGCGCCGGACGCCGTCACGCTGCAGGTGCCGCGCGGCGAAGTCCGCTTCGAGCATGTGAGCTTTCGTTACGCCGACGGCGGCCGGCGCGTGATCGACAACCTCTCGCTGACGGTGGCCCCCGGCGAAAAGATCGGGCTCGTCGGCCGCTCAGGCGCCGGCAAGTCGACGCTGGTCAACCTGCTGCTGCGCTTTCATGACCTGGACGGCGGGCGCATTCTCATCGACGGCCAGGACATCGCCCACGTCACGCAGGACAGCCTTCGCGAGCACATCGGCATGGTGACACAGGACACGTCGCTGATGCACCGGTCGGTGGCCGACAACATCGCCTACGGCCGGCCCGATTCCAGCGATTCGGCCATCCGAGCCGCGGCAGCGCGTGCGGAGGCGCACGAGTTCATCCAGACGCTGGGCGACCCGAACGGCCGGCGCGGCTACGAAGCCCATGTCGGCGAACGGGGCGTGAAGCTCTCCGGCGGCCAGCGCCAGCGCGTCGCCATCGCGCGCGTGATGCTGAAGGACGCGCCGATCCTGCTGCTCGACGAGGCCACCAGCGCCCTCGACTCGGAGGTGGAAACCGCCATCCAGGCGAGCCTCTATCGCCTCATGGAAGGCAAGACGGTGATCGCTATTGCGCACCGCCTGTCGACCATCGCAGCCATGGACCGGCTGATCGTCGTCGACGAAGGCCGCGTGGTCGAGGAAGGCGATCACCGCACGCTGCTGGCGAAAGGCGGCCTCTATGCGCGCCTGTGGTCGCACCAGAGCGGCGGCTTCCTCGGGGACGGCAACGATGGCAGCGATGACGAGGACTACGCCGGCGCCGAGGCATCGACGGTCTGACCTGCGAGTCCTACAGTGGCCCGTGCCGCTCGCCGACATCGCAAAACCCACCCGCGGGCATTCTGGACGGGTCTTCAACACAGAGGAGTTTCCACCGTGAATTCCATCATTTACATCGTCGGTCTGGTCGTGGTCGTTGTCGCCGTGCTTTCGTTCTTCGGCCTCCGCTGAAGCCGCGCCCTCCTCATTCCTTCCGCCTGAAACCCCGCGCGCGGGGACGACGGGGCCGCGCTACGGCCCCTTTTTCGTGCCGCATCGACTGACTTGGCACGGGCATAATTTCGCGCACTCACCCGGTGCGCCGGCATTGCCCCGTATAGCTCAAAGGAAGTTGTTGAATTCAGTGGCGCATCACTCTTCGTTGCAGGACGCGGCGATCACCGAAGCGATCCAGTTGATCGAAGAGGCCGGCCCGCTCGACGACGCGCAGGCCCTGCGCGAAGCCTCCTTCCTTCGATCGGACAGCGCCGGACGCATTGCCGAACGCGCGCGCGTCCTGGGTCAGCGCATCGGCCTTCAACCCGAGATTTCCCGCGCCCGCGCATGGGCGCCGTGGGTGCTGCTCGGCCTGGTCGCGCTCATCGTCTTCGCCGGGCTGTCGCTCGCGGGCAACGTGCTGGACACCGGAGAGCGGCGCATCAACGTGGTGGTCGCGCTGGTCAGCCTCCTTGGGCTACACCTGGTCACACTGCTGTTCTGGCTCATCGGGCTTTTCTTGCCGCTGGGTTCATTCAGCGCCTCGTTCGGATGGCTCTGGCTGGCGCTCACGGCGCGTGTTGCCGGTGGGCGGCACGGGCAGGCGCCGGTGCTGCTGCGAGCCGTCACACGGTTGCTGACGCGGGCGCGGATGCTGCATTGGGCGCTCGGCTTCGTCAGTCACGCGATCTGGTCGCTGTCGTTCACGGTGGTGCTGGTGGCGATGCTCTTTGCGCTTTCGTTCCGCAACTACACGCTGGACTGGGAGACCACCATCCTGGACCCCGATTTTTTTGTGCAGGGCGTGCAATGGCTCGGGCAACTGCCGGCGCAATTGGGCTTTCCCGTGCCCGCCGCCGAAGTGGTGCGATCGCCCACGGCGGCGGCTTCGGGTCAACGCGAGCTCGCGCTGTGGCTCACGGGCTGTCTCATCGTCTACGGACTGCTGCCGCGCATGGTGTTCGCTGCGCTGAGTGCCGCAGTCTGCCGGGCGCGCAGCAAGGCTCTGCGGCCCGATCTGTCGCACCCTTATTACCGCAAGCTGCTTGCGCGCTTCGATGCGCTCGCGCCGCCGAGGATCGTCGATGCCGATCCCGGACCGCTGCCGCATCTCATGACGCAGAGCCTTCCGGCGGGCGACACCACCGCCGCGCTGATGGCCATCGGCTTCGAACTGCCGGACGAACTTCCGTGGCCGCCGGCCGCGCTCGAGATGCGCGACGCCACCGCAATGCGCATCGACGGGAGCGCCGACGCACGGCACCGGGTGCTCGATGCGCTCGCCCGCCTGCGGCCGCGACGCGTTCTCGTGGGTTGCCATGCGGCGTCGAGCCCCGACCGCGGCACCGAGCGCTTCTTGCGCGAAGTCATGGCATCGTGCGGCGATTGCCGGCTGTGGCTTTTCGGTGCCACCGTCGACGACGACGCTCGCCAGCGCTGGCACGCGTGGTTGGCCCATGCCGGGCTGGACACGCTCCGCGCGGGCGATGCGCTGGAGCCTTTGCTCCACGACTGGAAATGAGCTCCGGCACACCGATCCGCATCGCGGTGGTCGGCCACACCAACGCCGGCAAGACATCGCTGTTGCGCACGCTCACGCGGCGAGTGGATTTCGGCGCGGTGTCAGAGCGGCCGGGCACCACGCGGCATGTCGAAACCATCGATCTCATCGTCGACGGTGCTCCCGCGGTGCGCTTCTTCGACACGCCCGGCCTCGAAGACGCCGTCGCGTTGCGCGAGCATCTCCAGGCCTTCGACAAGGACCTGACTCCCCCGGATCGCATTCGCAGATTCCTGCAAGGCCCCGAAGCGCACGGTGTGTTCGAGCAGGAAGCCAAGGTGCTTCGCGCCCTGCTGGAGGTCGACGCCGCCTTTCTGGTGATCGATGCGCGCGAACCGGTGCTGCCGAAGTTTCGCGCCGAGATCGAGCTGTTGAATGCCTGCGCGCGGCCCGTGCTGCCGGTGTTGAACTTCGTGCGCCATCCCGCGAGTCGCGAAGCGGCCTGGCGCGAATTGCTCTCGGCGTACGGCTTGCACGTGGTGGTGCGTTTCGATGCGGCGGCGCCTTTCGTGGGATCGGAACGGGAGCTGTACCGCGATCTTTCGACGCTGCTGCGCGACCGGCGCGCCGCGCTCGACGGCGTCGCGGCATCGCTCGAAGCGGAGTTCGCGCAGCGCCGTGAGGCCGCGTCCGGGCGCATCGCTGAACTGCTGGTCGATGCGACCGCCATGAGGCGCACCGCCACGGCGGCCGATTTTGCCGACGAGCGCGGCCGCAAGCGCCTGATCGCCGATCTGCAGAAGTCGCTCTTCGACAAGGCCCAGCGTTGCGCCGACGACTTGCTCGGGCTGTACGGATTTCGCGAAGGCGATGCCGACGAGGCGTCGCTGCCGCTGCTGGAGGGCCGCTGGACGATGGACTTCTTCCATCCCGAGGCGCTGAAGGATGCCGGCATCCTGCTCGGCAAGGGCGTGGCTGTCGGGGCGGCCGTGGGCGTGGTTGCCGACATTGCGCTCGCGGGGCTTTCGCTCGGCACAGGCGCTGCGCTCGGGGGTGCGATCGGCGGCGCGATGTCGCAAGGCTGGGGGCCGATGGGCCGCAAGCTCGTCAACAAACTGCGCGACGTGCATGAGCTCACGGTGGAAGATCGCGTGCTCTTCGTGCTCATGGGATGGCAACTCAGGTTGTTGGGTGCGCTTGAACATCGCGGCCATGCGGCCGTCCAGAGGATCGCGACGAGCACCGCGAACGCGACCGACCAACGCGCGCTCGTTGACGTGGTTCGCGCGGCGCAGCCCGCACGCAGCCATCCGGACTGGGAGACCGGCGTCCGGCTTCGATGGCGCGATGCGCCTCAGCGGCAGGATCTCGTGGCAGAGGTGGCTCGCCGTATCGGCGCCACGATCGCGGCCGGCGACCCCGGTTGAACGAGCCCACGCTGCTGCGGCATGATCGCGAAATGGAAAACCTCTCCCCCCGTCCCCTGGCCATCATCAAGGCGGGCGACACGCTGGATGCGCTGCGCGATCGACATGGCGATTTCGAGCACTGGATCGCCGCAGGGCTCGGCGACACTTCGCTGCCTGTGATGGTGTTGGACCCGCGTCGTGGCGACATGCTGCCGTCCCCCGCTTCAATCTCGGGCGCTATCGTGACCGGCTCGCACGCGATGGTTTCGCACCGCGAGCCGTGGAGCGAAACAACGGGCGCATGGCTTGCGCAACTGGTGGCGCACGGCACACCGGTGTTGGGCATCTGCTTTGGCCATCAATTGCTGGCGGACGCCCTCGGCGGTGAGGCTGGCGATCATCCGGCAGGCTTGGAGCTCGGCACGGTGGAGGTCGAACTGCGGCCCGAGGCTGCCGACGATCCTCTTGTGCGCGATCTGCCGAGGCGCTTCGATGCGCACGTGGTTCACCGGCAGAGCGCATTGCGGCTTCCGGATGGCGCGGTGCGATTGGCGGGCAACGAGTTCGAGCCGACGCAGGCGTTCCGCGTCGGCAAGAACGCATGGGGCGTGCAGTTCCACCCGGAGTTCGACGACGATGCGATGCGCGGCTATGTCGATCACTTTGCCGAGTCGCTGCGTGCCGAGGGCGTTGATGCGGCGGCATTGCGCGAACGCGTGAAGCCGACTGCATCGGCGTCGGGTCTGCTTGCCCGCTTCGCGCAAATCGCCGAGGCGCATGACGCCCCATCGGCTGGCACCTTGGCGACTGCGATTCAGGGTTAGCCCGCATCGCCTTCGCGGGCAGGGGCACCTTGTAATCAACGGCTCGTCCCTTTTCTCTTCGAAAGCCTTGTTCATGACATTGACCCCCACGCGATTCGCGTTCGGCGCCGTCGCATTGGCCGCCCTCCTCGCGGGCTGCGCCAGCACACCCGCTCCAGGCACGCGCAGCGTGACCATCGAGCGGACCACCTACGGCATTGCGCACATCACCGCACCGGACTTCGAAGGCGTCTCGTACGGCGTCGGCTACGCCCATGCGCAGGACAACGTCTGCCAGACGGCCGAGCATCTGCTCACGGTGCGGGGCGAGCGCGCGCAGTTCCTCGGACCGCAGGGCATGGGCGAACTGGGCCTCGGGCGCATGCCGAATGCGCAGATCGACCTCTTCGTGCGCGCGCACATGGACGACGCCGCACTCGCGCGCGCCGCGGCCGACCTGAGCCCTGAAGTGCGGGCATCGTTGCGCGGCTATGTGGCGGGCTACAACCGGTATTTGCAGGACACGGGTCCGAACGGCCTGCCCGAAGCGTGCCGTGGCAAGCCTTGGGTACGACCGATGACGATGGCCGACCTCGCGCGGGCCACCGAGATGTCGATGATCCAGGGCGGCATCGGTGCATTGGCCGGCGCGGAGCTGGCCGCGGCGCCGCCAGCCGCGGGCGCGAAGACTTCGTCGGTGGCGGTCGATCTGCAAGAGGCGGTGGCTGAAATCTCGCGCCACAGTTTCAATGCGAATCCTGAAGGGGGCGAACTCGGCTCCAATGGCTGGGCCTTCGGGCGCAATGCCACGCCGGATGGGCGCGGGCTGGTGCTCGGCAACCCGCACTTTCCGTGGGTGGGCACGAACCGGTTCTGGCAGATGCATCTCACGATTCCGGGGCAGCTCGACGTGATGGGTGCGACGGGTGGCCTGAGCCCAGTGGTGGCAATCGGATTCAACAAGGACGTGGCATGGACGCACACGGTGTCGACGGGCAAGCGCTTCACGCTGTATGAGCTGAAGCTCGACCCGAGCGATCCGACGGTCTACATCGTCGATGGGAAGCCGCGCAAGATGATTGCGAAGACTGTCACGCTGCCGGCATCCTCGGCGGAGGCAGGCAAGGCGCCGGCGCAGAAGACGTTCTACAGCACCGAATGGGGGCCGGTGATTTCGCTACCGCGTGCGGGGCTCGACTGGACTGCGACGAAGGCTTATGCGATTCGTGATGTGAACACGCTGAATACGCGGTCGGCGCAGAGCTGGATCAAGATGGCGCAAGCTCACAACGTCGCAGAATTGCGTGCGGCGATGGGCAATCAGGGGATGCCGTGGATCAATACGATTGCGGCGGATCGCGATGGCAATGCGATGTACGCGGACCTTTCGGTGGTGCCCGATGTCTCGGCGGAGATGCTGAAGACGTGCGCGCCCTCGCCTGCTGCTGCGGCACTCTTGAATGCGGCAGGTTTGCCGGTGCTCGATGGTTCGCGTTCGGCTTGCGCATGGAATCGCGACACTGCAGCTGCGATGCCGGGCGCGATTCCGCCGGCGCGGATGCCTGTGGTGGTGACGCCGGACTGGGTACAAAACAGCAATGACAGCTTTTGGCTGAGCAATCCGCACATTGCGCCGATGGCGGGTGTTTCCCCGTTGGTAGGCTTCATCGGAACGCCGCAGCGGTTGCGCACGCGCAGCGGGATCATGGAGATTGAAGGCCGGCTTGCGGGCAACGATGGGTTGAGCGGCAACAAGATGGGCGCGCAAGATTTGCGCACTGTGATCTTCCGCGACAAAAACCTGGCGGGCATGCTGGTGATGGACGATCTGGTTGCGGCATGCTCTGCGAATGCTTCGGCACTGACGCAAGATCAAAAGCTGGGCTGCCGGGTGTTGGCGTCGTGGGACCGCACGAGCAACAGTGCTTCGAAGGGCGCACCGCTCTTCCGTGAGTTCTGGCGCAAGACGAAGGACATCCCGAAGGTGTGGCGCGTGCCTTTCGATGCTGCCCGTCCGGTGGTGACGCCAGCGGGGCTCGATATGGCAACGCCTGCGACGCGTGATGCTGTGTTCAAGTCGCTCGGGGATGCTGTGGGTGTGGTTCGCACTGCAGGCTTCGCGGCTGATGTGCCGCTGGCGGAGGTGCAGACGCGCACGGTGCGCGGGCAGAAAATTACTATTCCTGGGGGCGATGAGTTCGAAGGGGTGCTCAATAAGGTGGAGAGTCAGGGGCAGTCTTATATCGACCCGAAGGGGTACAACATCAATTACGGCAGCAGCTATATCCAGACCGTGACGTTTGATGAACGTGGGCCTGTGGCGCAAGGGTTGCTGACTTATGGGCAGAGTACGGATCCTGCTTCGCCTTATTACTACGATCAGTTGGCGCTGTTCTCTGCCAAGAAGTGGAATCCGTTGCCGTTTCATCGGGCTGATGTGCAGGCGCAGCTTGTGGGGGGGCCGTTGCGGTTGGCTTATTGAAGGCTGTTCGTTGTCGTTGGTGGGGCCGCCCGGTATGCGGTGCGGCTGTGGGCGACCCCGCTGCGCCGGCCCTTCGGGCTTCCCTGCAGTGCTCGACTCAGGCGGGGGCCGCGTGAAACTCGCTTCGCTCAGACACACGCAGCCCTGATCCGCCTGAGTCTCCGCGCTTCGGCGGCGCAGAAGGGTCGCCCACAGCCGCACCGCATACCGGGCTCTGTCGTTGTTCTACGAGGGTGCTCTTAGGCTAGGACTACTACTGCGTCGGCTGCGCTTACGCCTGAGCCCTGCGGGAGCACGAAGAGGGGGTTGATTTCGGCTTCTATCAGGCGTTCGCCTAGCTTTGCAGCCATGCGGGAGAAAGCGACTATGGCCTCTACCAGTGCTGGGACGTCGGCTTTGGGGCGTCCTCTGAAGCCGTCCAGTAACGGCCATGTTTTGAGTTCACGGGCCATGTCCAAGGCTTCGCTGCTGCTCAGGGCTCCTTCTGGGGGGAGCAGGCGAATGGTGGTGTCCTTGAACAATTCGGCGGTGACTCCTCCCATGCCCAGCAGGATGGCCGTGCCCAGTGGGTCGCGGTGCATGCCCAGGATCAGTTCGATGCCGCCGGTGACCATTTCCTGAACCAGAAAACGCTTGGGGCGCGCGCCTGTGTTTCGCTCCACTTCATCGGCCATGGCCTGGAGGCGCGATGCGATCTCTGCGGGCTCTACGTTGACTGCGACGCCGCCTACATCGCTCTTGTGGGTGATTTCGCTGGAGAGGATTTTGAGGACCACACGGCCGCTCAGTTCGCGCGCGGCGCGTTCGGCGGCTGCGCCGTTTTCAACGACCGTTTCTCTTGCGCAAGGGACGCCGAAGCTTGCGAACAGTTGTTTGGCCTGCGCCTCATCCAGTGAGCCCGTGGGGAGGTCTTGCGTCGGCGCGTGAACGGATGCGCGCGGCGGCTCGATGCCTGGCGGGGACCATTGGCTTGCCTGGAGCATGCCGGCGAGCGCTGCCGCACAACTCTCCGCGGAAACGAATGCGGGGACGCCGCGTTGCGTGAGCAAGGTGGCGGCTTCGGGCGCGTGGGGGCTGACGTAGGCGAGCACGGGCTTGTCGGACTGTGCAAGGCCGCCTTCGATGGCGCCGGCCATCAGTTCGGGTCTGCCGACGCCGGACGAGCCGACGATGATGACCAAGGCGTCGTAGGTGGGACTGGACAGTAGCGCCTTGATGGCGCCGCGCAGCAGGTCGGGTTGCAGGCCGGCCAGGGTGACGTCGATGGGGTTGCGGTCGAGGGCGGCGTGGTCGCCGGTTTGCAGGGCGCGCAAGGCCGACGCTGTTGCTTCGTCGGGGGCGGGGGTCTCGAAGCCGCAGACGCCGAGGCTGTCGGACACGAGGGTGCCTGCGCCGCCTGTGGAGGTGAGGACGGCAACGCGTTTGCCGCGCAGGGTGCGTCGTGTGGCGAGAGCCGCCGGCACGTCGAGCAGGTCGCCGAATGTCTGCGCGCGGATGACGCCGGTTTGCTTGAACAAGGCGTCGTACATGCGGTCCGCGCCTGCGAGCGCACCTGTGTGCGACACGGCGGCCTGGGCGCCGGCTTCGGAGCGTCCGATCTTGAAGGCGACGATGGGCTTGCCTGCGCGTGCGGCCCGGAGGGCGGCAGTGCGGAATTTCTGCGGGTGGCGGATTGCTTCGATGTACAGGGCGATGACTTGCGTTGCGGGGTCGTCGACGAGGGCATCGACGAAGTCGGCGAGTTCGAGATCGACCTCGTTGCTGGTGGAGATCAGCTTCGAGAGACCGATGCCTCTGGCAGCAGCACGCGACAAGAGCGCACCGAGGATGCCGCCGCTTTGCGACACCACGCCGATGGCGCCTGCGTGGAAGTGGTCCATCTCCAGCGCACCACTGGCGGAGAGCACGATGTCGTCGGTCAGGTTGACCAAGCCGATGGTGTTGGGGCCGAGGATGCGCATGGTTCCTGCGGCTTCGAGCAACTGCTGTTGCCGGCGCGCGCCTTCGTCGCCGGTTTCCGTGTAGCCGCTTGCCAGCACGATGGCTGCGGCGGCGCCGCGTTCGGCAAGCTCGCGAACGGCGATGTGGGCGCGCTCGGCGCCGAGCAGGACGATGCCGACGTCGGGGACTTCGGGCAGCGACGCGATGTCGCGGTAGCAGGGCAAGTCGCCGATGCGCTCGAGCTTCGGGTTCACCGGAAAGACCTTGCCGGCAAAGCCGTGCTTCAGGAGGTACGACACGGGGCGGCCAGCGGTCTTCGCGGGGTCGCCCGATGCGCCGATGACGGCGACGCTTCGCGGCTGGAGCAATCTGGACAGAGCAAAGAGAGCTTCCATGGCCATCAGCCCTTGGTGGTGCCGGCGGCGTTGGAGGACTTGGCGAGAAAGGCCTGGACCGATTCACGGTGCTCGGTGCTGGTGTAGCAAATGCCTTGCGCCTGGCTGCCTTGGGCGAAGACCTGCTGGGCCGGCAGTTCGAAGGTCTGATTCAGGATGGTCTTCGACAGTGCGAGGGCGGTCGCGGAGCCTTGGCTCAGTTCGGCAGCCCAGGCCTGGGCATCGGCGAGGAGCCGGTCGGCCGTGGTCTTGCGATCGACGATGCCCAGCGCGAGCGCTTCATCGACTTCAACCTTGCGCCCCGTGAAGATCAGTTCCTTGGCCTTGGGCAAACCGACGCGGCGCGGGAGGAAATACATGCCGCCGCCATCAGGAATGATGCCGCGGTGGATGTAAGACCAACTGAAGGTGCCCCACTCGCTCGCGATGATGAAGTCGCATGCGAGCGCGGTGTCGGCGCCGAGGCCCGATGCAGCGCCATTGACTGCGGCGATCACCGGCTTGGGCATGGTGTGCAGCAGGGCTTGGGTGTGATGCACGCGCTGCTGCCGGTGCCAGCCGTTGAATGCGACCTCGCCGGCGGGCGCGTTCATGCGGCGCTCCATGCCCGCGATGTCGCCACCGGCGCAGAAGCCTTTGCCGGCGCCGGTGAGCACCAGGGCTCGAATGCGCTTGTCGGCGGCGACGCGCTCCAGTGCGTGAATGAATTCGGTACGCAGTTCATCGCTCATCGCATTGCGCTTTTCCGGGCGGTTGAAGGTCAGCGTAGCGATGCCGCGCTCTACCTGGAGTTGGATCAGGGCGTAGTCCATGGGAGTCATCCTTCTTCGCTCAGTCGATCTTGACGTTGTTTTCCTTGACGATCCGCGACCAGCGTTTGGTCTCGCCGTTCACAAAATCGCCGAGCTCGGCCGGAGCGCCGGCACTCACGGTGAGGCCTTCGGGTTCGAGCATCTTGCGAAACTCGGCGCTCTCGGTGGCCTTCTTCGCCGCTTCGTTGAGCTTGCCGATCACGTCGGCGGGCGTGGCCGCCGGGACGAACAGGCCATACCAGCTCTCGACGGCGTAGCCTGGAATGGTCTCCGCGATGGCTGGCACGTCCTTCAGGGCCGCCGCGCGACGTGGCGACGTGACGCCGATGGCGCGCAGCTTGCCGCCTGCAACCTGGGATGAGGCCGCTGCCGCGGTGGCGAACATCATGTCGACCTGACCGCCCAGCAGATCGGTCAGCGCGGGGCCGGCGCCTTTGTAGGGCACGTGCGTCATCTGCACCTTGGCGAGGTTCGTGAACATCTCGCCTGCCAGATGCGCCGAAGTGCCATTGCCTTGCGATGCGTAGGTGAGCTTGCCGGGATTGGAGCGCGCGGCTGCGACCACGTCCGCCACTGATTTGTAGGGACTGTCCGCGCGCACCACGAGGACGTTCGGGCCCCGGGCCAGCAGGATCACCGGAGCGAATGCCTTCTGCGTGTCATAGGGGAGCTTGGCCATCAGGCTCGGGTTCACCGCATGTGCAAAGGTCGACACCAGCACGGTGTAGCCGTCAGGGGCGCTCTTTGCCACCGCATCGCTGCCGATGATGGTGCCTGCGCCGGGCTTGTTGTCGACGATGACCGACTGGCCCAGTGCCTTGGTCATCCCCACTCCCAGTGCGCGTGCAATGGCATCGGTGCCGCCGCCGGGCGCGAAAGGGACGACCAGCTTCACGGGCCTGTCGGGGAAGGCGGCGACTGCCGCGGAGGCTGCCAGCGCGGTCGCGGCCAGGCAGCCGGCGAGACGGCACAGAAAGGAACGGAAGAGCATGGTCATCGGGTTGTCTCCTGCAATGCGGGCAAATGAACGGGACGGGAGTAGCTTAGGAAGCCTTGCTCCGTTTGACATCCCCGCAATTCCATTCAGTGGAATTCACTAAACTTCGCCGCACACATGAATTCGCCGACAAACGCGCACACGCTGGGGGCCACGAAGCCCGGCACATCCCCCGCGAACAGGTCTCTGGAGCGGGGTATCGAGATCCTGCGGTCGTTCCGCCCCGGCTCCGAGCTCCTGGGCAATGCCGAGATCGCCGAGCGCACCGGCCTTTCGCGCGCCACGGTAAGTCGTCTCACGCAAACGCTGGTCGGGTCGGGATATCTGCAGGTGGAACCGCGCACCAGGGCCTACCGGCTGGCGCCTCCGGTGTTGAGCCTCGCGCATGCGATGCGCAGTGGTTCGACCGTGCTCGCCATCGCGGCGCCGCACATGCGCGATGCCGCGCAGCAGCATCGGGTCAACGTCGGCCTGGCCGCTCCCGACCGCGACGAAATGGTCTACCTCGAATCGATCCGCTACAACCGCAGGCCGTCCCTGCGCAAGGTCGTGTCGGGCCAGCGCGTGCCGATGGAGTTGACCTCGCTCGGTCGCGCCTATCTCGCGAGCGCGCCGCAGGAGCAGCGCAAGCTGTTGCTCGCCTATTTCCGCCGGGTGCGCCGCGCGCAATGGGCCGAACTGGGGACAGCGCTCGCGGCGGCCATTCGCAGCGTGGCGCAAGAAGGCTACTGCGCAGCGGCGTGGCAGCCCGAAGTCGTCGCGGTTGCCACGCCGCTGATGTTCAGGGGCTCGCCCTATGCGTTGAACATGAGCGTGTCGACCGCAGAGCCCTTTGCTGCCGTCGTGCACGAACTCGCACCGACGCTGCTCGCGCTGAGAACGCGCATCCAGCACGAGTTGGACGTCGCAACGGATGAATGGTGAAAAGAATGGTGAAAGCGCGCCCAAAGGCGGCCGCCCGCGAGATGGCGCCCGGGCTGACCCACTTCGGGCCCGGGATGCGCTAAGGTGTGGGCGAAAAGTTCGCCCAAGGACCCTCAAGGACCCCCAGAATGGCCACATCCGCCTCCGCCCAGCGCCCGCCCCGCAAGCATTTCTCGATGATCCGGGGCTTTCATCTGGCCGACTTCTTCACGCTCGGCAATGCGGCCTGCGGTGTCGGCGCGATTTTCCTTGCGATGGCCTATATCGCGAGCCGGTCTGTCGAGCACTTCTTCTGGGCTGCAGCGCTCGCACCCGCTGCCTTCATCTTCGACGTGTTCGACGGCCGCATCGCGCGCTGGCGGCAGACGCACTCGGCACTCGGGCGCGAACTCGACTCGCTGGCCGACATCATCTCCTTCGGGGTGCTGCCTGCCGCCCTCGCCTTCGCGGCGGGACTCAATGGCGGCTGGGACTGCGTCATCCTCATCTATTTCGTGTGCTGCGGCGTCAGCCGGCTCGCACGCTACAACGTCACCGCCGAAGCGCTCTCCGAAGGCGCCGACAAGGTCAAGTACTTCGAAGGAACGCCCATCCCGACCAGTGTCGTGCTTGTCGGCGTGCTGGCACTCGCGGCCTGGCAGGGACGCATCGGCGAGGCGATCTGGGGCGGCGCCTGGACGCTCGGCCCCTGGGTGCTGCATCCGTTGAGCCTGCTGTTTGCGCTTTCCGGCACGCTGATGATCAGCAAGACCTTGCGCATCCCCAAGCTCTGAGCATCGAGCCCATGATTGCCCCACGTGTATTCGTCGCCTTAGCCCTCGCCCTTCTCATCACCGGATGCGCCAGCCTGCCGGGCCATGTCGAGCGAACGCCGTCCACCGCCATTACCCAGACGGCCGACACCCGGCTCGGCAAGGACGTGCTTCCGCTCGTCGCGGCCCATCCGGGCAAGTCCGGCATCCATCCGCTCTCGAATGCGGAGGACGCCTTTGCCGCGCGCATCGTCCTGGCACGGCTTGCCGAGCGAAGCCTCGATCTGCAGTACTACATCTGGCATGCCGACACCACGGGCCAACTGCTCTGGGAAGCCGTCTGGCAAGCAGCAGAGCGCGGCGTGCGCGTGCGCCTGCTGCTCGACGACGCCAACACCGGCGGGCTCGACCCCACGCTCGCCGCGCTGGATGCGCATCCCAATATCGAGGTCCGCCTGTTCAATCCCTTCGCGAATCGCGGCTTCAGGGTCGGCGACTTTGCGCTCGATTTCTCGCGCGTCAACCGGCGGATGCACAACAAGTCATACACCGCCGACAACATGGCCACGATCGTCGGCGGCCGCAACGTGGGCGACGAGTACTACGGCGCCAACATGGAAGTCGGTTTCCAGGATCTGGACGTCCTGGCGATCGGACCGGTCGTGAGCGAAGTGTCCAACCAGTTCGACCTGTTCTGGAACAGCGCATCGGCCTACCCGGCTTCGAGCCTGATGGCGCCCGCTCCGGCCGGAAGCGCAGCAACCCTGCGCGCCGGCTGGGACAAGGTACGCCAGAACCCCGAGGCGATTCGCTACGCCGAATCGGTGCGGCAGACGCCGCTGATGCGCGAGCTGGCCGAGCATCAGCTCAGCTTCGGATGGACGGCGGCGCACGTCATCCATGACGACCCTGAGAAGGTGCTCCAACCCACCACGCGCACCGATCTCCAGATGGCCCCGGCGCTGCGGGAGTTGTTCGGCAATCCGAAGCGCGAGATCGACCTGGTGTCGCCTTACTTCGTGCCCGGCAAGGAAGGGACGAAGGTGCTGAGCACCATGGCCGAGAACGGCGTGAAGGTGCGCATCCTGACCAACTCGCTGTCCGCAACCGATGTCAGCCCGGTGCATGCCGGCTACTCCAAGTACCGCAAGGAACTGCTCAAGAGCGGCGCGGTGCTCTACGAATTGAAGCCTGGTGCGGCCGTGCCTCCACCGGACAAGAGCGGCAAGAACGCCGCCGGCGGCAGCGGCGACCGGGAGCGCGGCTTTCCGGGCAGCGGCGGCAGCGGCAGCGGCGGAAGTTCCGCATCGAGCCTGCACGCCAAGACCTTCGCCGTGGACCGCGAACGCATCTTCGTCGGTTCATTCAATCTCGACCCTCGCTCTTCGCGCCTCAACACCGAGATGGGCGTGGTCATCGACAGTCCCGAATTCGCCGGGATGCTCACCAATCAGTTCGAAACGGTCATTCCGTCGAAGGCCTATGAAGTGCGCCTTCAGCCGGACGGCGAGAAAATCGAATGGATCGACAACGACCCCGAAGGCAAGGCCACGCTCACCACCGAACCAGGCTCGGACGCCCTCCAGCGTCTCTGGATCGACTTCCTCGAAATTCTTCCTATTGAATGGCTTCTTTGAGATGACCGCCCCCCCTGGCCTCCGACAACTCGCCGCCCTGGCGGCCGAACGACCGCTCGCACCGGCGTGCGACCACTTCTACTTTCTGCGCCACGGGCAGACTGAATGCAATGCGCGGCGGATCTTCCAGTCGGTGGACGAGCCGCTGAGCGCGCTCGGACTGCGGCAGGCGGCACGCGCCGCCGAATTGCTGGCCGGCGAGCCGATCCGCAGCATCGTGAGCAGCAACGTGCATCGCGCGCTGACCACCGCGCACACCGTATCGAGCCCGCACGGCATTGCGCCCGTGGTGCTCGAAGGTCTGCGCGAGCGCAACTTCGGTGCGCTGATCGGCACGTCGTCGCTCCACATCGACTGGGCCTGCGAACCCGAGGGTGGCGAAACGCTGGCCGAGTTCGTCGAGCGCTCGCGCATCGCGCTCGAACACGCGCTGACGCATCCCGGGCCGGTGCTGCTGGTCGCGCACGGCGGCACGCTCTATGCGCTCGCAGCGCTCATCGGCGTGCCAGTCGACCTCAGTGTGCTGGGCAACGCGCAGCCCTTGCGTTTCGAGCGCAGCGGCACCATTTGGCGCATGACACCGCTGATGCAGCAGGTCGAAGGCGGCGCAGCCTTGGCCTGACCCTCCTCCTCGTATCTGCCGGATCTTCAGGAAACAAGCGACATGGAATTCAAGGACTACTACAAGATCCTCGGCCTCGAGCGCGGCGCCTCCGAAGACGAGGTCCGAAAGGCCTACCGCAAGCTCGCGCGCAAATACCACCCCGACGTCAGCAAGGAGCCCGACGCCGAGACGCGCATGCGCGACGTCAACGAAGCCAACGACGTCCTGCGCGACAAGGAAAAGCGCATGGCCTACGACCAACTCGCCGACCACGTCGCGCGCGGCGGCAGCCCCGACGGCAGCTTTCAGCCACCGCCGAACTGGGACGAAGGCTTCGAGTTCCATCGCGGGCCGCACGCCGGGCCGGCCGATCACGCGGACTTCAGCGAGTTCTTCTCGTCGCTCTTCGGCGCGGCCGAACGCCGCGGTGCCGAGCGCCGAAACTACCGCGCGCGCGGCGAAGACCATCACGCCGCGATCGAAATTGCGCTCGAAGATGCGCTCAAGGGTGCGGAGCGCGAGATCACGCTGCGCTCGCAGGAGATCAACGCGCAAGGCATGCCCGAATGGAAGACGCGCACGCTGAGCGTGAAGATCCCGGCCGGCGTCCATCCCGGGCAGTACATCCGCCTGGCGGGCCAGGGCATGCCCGGCCATGGTGGCGAGCCTGCCGGCGACCTTTACCTCGAAGTGCGCATCGCGCCGCATCCGCTCTATCGCATCGAAGACCGCGACCTCTACATGACGCTGCCGATCACGCCGACCGAAGGCGCGCTGGGCGCACAGGTGCAGGTGCCCACGCCGACAGGCGGAGTCGTCGAAGTCACCGTGCCGCGCAACGCGCGCAATGGCCTCAAGCTTCGGTTGAAGGAACGCGGTCTTCCAGGCAAGCCGCCAGGCAATCTCTATCTGCTGCTTGAAATTGCGCTGCCGCCGGCCGACACCGACGCGGCCCGCAAGGCTTACGAACAACTTGCACAGGCGGCCCCCTTCAATCCGCGCCGCCATCTCGGAGTTTGACGACCATGGCCACAGTTTCCGTCACGACCACGGCGCTCAGCGCCTTGCACCCTCTCGCCGCCACCGAACTCGCCCACGCCTGCGGCGCGGAAATCGAGTGGGTGGTGCAGTTGATCGAGGTCGGCATCATCGAATCGCAAGCGCCCGCCGAAAGCCCTGAGCAATGGCGCTTTCAGAGCACGGACCTGCAATGCGCGCTGGCTGCGCGAAGGCTGGAGCGCGACTTCGGCGTGAACCTCGACGCTGCGGCGCTGATCCTCGATCTGGAGCACGAAGTGCGGCGCCTGAAGGCCGTGCTGCGGGCGCGCGGGCTCGATCGGGAGATCTGAGGATCTGAGGAAGCCGCGCGGCGTTCAAGGCAATGGCATCGAAGCGATGGTTGCCTTGACGATCTGAAGGCGACGCTCGAATTCTGAATTGACCAGCGTGATCAGGGCGCGCAGATCGTTCGGGGTGGTGAAGAACTCATCGTCGCGTGCTGCGCGCGCTGACACGACAAGACCGTGGATGCATCCGGCAGCGCGATAGGCCTCCTTCAATGCGTTGATTTCGCCGACTGCTTGTTGGGTGAGCGTGGCGAGATTGCCTTGTGTCGGAACGTCTGGGTGGCGCGCGAGCGCGCAAGTAGGGTGGACCATCAATGGCCTCCAAAGGGTGCGATTTGCAAAAACCGCCGCCCTCGCTGTCAAACGTAGGCGGCAGCTCGAACGGGTTGACAGACCGGGCACCCCTTGCGAGAACCGGCAGGGCGTGAGCCCTCCCATCCGAGCCGCCTAAAAATGGCGCGCGAACGAAAGAGCCGCAGGTCCCGCGGGAGTCACTGCGGCTTTCGTCGCAGGGGTGCTGGTCGAGCTGTCAAACCCGGTCACGCTGAGTGTGCGCGACGGGTCGGAGTATAGCCAGCGGTGGTCGAGTGACCATGATGCGCAGCGGGCCGATCTGCGGCTTTTTTTTCTGACGTAACCGCAGTAGCGCGGCGCCCGAATTACAGAGAGCCAATGCAACCTCGAGGAGCAAAGCCATGCAGCAAATTGACAACGACAAGCTCAACGCCCTGCTCGACAGGATGGTCACCGAGTTCGGCGCGTTGGCCAGTGCGCCGCTAGTGATCCTGGGTGATCGCCTCGGGTTGTACAAGGCAATGGCGGGCGCCGGGCCGATATCGGTGGATGAGTTCAGCGAACGCACGCATCTGCGTCTGCGCTACGCACAGGAGTGGCTCAGCGCGCAGGCCGCCAGCGGCTTCGTCGACTATGACCCGAATGCGCAGACCTACACACTCTCGCCCGAAGCCGCACTGGTGCTGGCGGACGACAGCAGCCCTGCCTTCATGGGCGGCGGATTCGAATGCCTGATGTCGATGTTCTACGACATCGACAAGGTGCAAAAGGCATTTCGCGACGGCACCGGCCTCGCCTGGCACGAACACCACCCCAGCTTGTTCACAGGCACGGAACGCTTCTTCAGGGCCGGCTACAACGCGAACCTGGAGCCGAGCTGGATTCCGGCGCTGGACGGCATGAGCGAGCGGTTGCATGCAGGCGCTCGCGTCGCCGATGTCGGCTGCGGTTTCGGCGCTTCGACGATCGTGCTGGCCCAGGCCTACCCTGCTTCGACCTTCATCGGCTACGACTATCACGAGCCTTCGATCAACGCTGCACGTGAGCGCGCGGCCGCGGCGGGCGTCGCCGATCGCGTCAGCTTCGAGGTGGCTGGCGCGAAGACGTATCCTGGCCGCGATTTCGATCTCGTCGCCTTCTTCGATTGCCTGCACGACATGGGCGACCCGGTGGGAGCGGCCAGGCACGTGCGCGAGACGCTGTCGCCGGACGGGATGTGGATGATCGTCGAGCCTTTCGCCAACGATCGGCTGGAGGACAACCTCAATGCGGTCGGACGCATCTACTACAGCGCCTCCACGATGGTCTGCACGCCCTGCTCGCTGTCGCAGGAAGTGGGGCTCGGGCTTGGCGCCCAGGCCGGCGAGCAGCGCTTGGGCACCGTCGCGCGCGAAGGCGGGTTCAGTCGCTTTCGGCGCGCCGCGCAAACGCCGTTCAACCTTGTCTTCGAGGCTCGGCCCTAGAGCCGCAGGTCAATAGCCCAACACAGCATCCCAGACCTTCAATTGATTCAGCTTCGGCACCGCACCCAGCACGGTGTCGCCTGTTGCGCCTTCGCCCCAGCGCACGGCAGTGGCGGTGCCGGGCCGATATAGCGGCCAGGTCTCGCCTGTGCCGAGCGTGGGTTGCGCCTCGCTGGCGAACGACACCATGGCCGCCATGAATTGGTTGCATAACTGCGCCTCTTGCGGTGCGGCACCCAGCTTGTCGCGGTAGTAGTTCAGTCCGTAGGTTCCGAACAGCATGGGAACATCAGCGCAGTGCGGCACGCCACGCCCGGGCGCCTTGACCGCGTGCATGTAGGTACCAAAGCGAACCGGCACACCGGCCGTGGAAAGACGCGCTGCATAGCGGGTTCCGAAATTGCGCAGCAACTGGTCGCCGAAGATGTCCGTCCACAGCAGCGATGGCGTCGTCGGCCGTCCTTCCGCAAGCGCGGCTTGAACATACGCGTCGATGACTGTATTGGCAGCGTCGGTTCGGCCGCCGAGTTGGGCCGCCAGCGCGGCGCCCAGGGCTGGCAGCGTGGCGGGAGGTGTCGGCGTGAGCATGGTGTTGGTCGCCGGATCGTAGAGGTCCCACCAGAAAGCGCCTTCGTCGAGCGTGTAGTCGATGACGACAGGCAGGTCCGACGGCCAGTCGCGCCGAGTCCAGTCCGCCAGATAGGTCTTGCCGTCGACGACGGGCGCGAGCTTGTAGGGTGACGCACCCGAGGTGAATCCTGCCGGCAAAGGCGCCGCGTTCTGAGCCAGCTCGGCATCGTGCAACGCCTTTGCCGGCAGGTCCCGCAGCCCGCGGGGCGTGGTACCGAAACTCGTCGCGAGCAGTTCGGTGTAGGCCGCTGCATCCGTCATGGTCAACGAGGCCGGCGGTGTCACGTTCGGCGGACTGAGCAGCACCGCCTTGTGGAAAGTGCTGCGGTACGCAGGGTTCTGGGCCAGCATCGCCGTGTGCATGGCGCCACCCGATTGGCCCACGACGCAGACACGCGCTGGATCGCCGCCGAACGCGGCAATGTTGTCGCGCACCCATCGCAGCGCCGCGTCCATGTCCTGCAATTGCCAATTTGCCGTCGAGCCATTGCCGGCATCGGCGAAGTCCGGATGGGACAGCAAGCCGAGAGCACCCAACCGATAGTTGGCCGTGACCACGATGACACCGCGCTGCGCAAGCAACTTGCCGTTCATGAGCGGCATACCGGTTGCGCCGGTGCGGAAGCCGCCGCCATGAAACCAGACGATCACCGGCAGGCGCTGAGCTCCTGATGGGCTCCAGACGTTGAGCGTCAAGCAGTCTTCGCTTTGAAGGTCCGGCGATGGATAGATCCAGGACACCATGCCTCCGACGGTCTGCAGGCTGGCTGCCCCGAAAGCAGCGGCGTCGACGATTCCGGTTGCAGGCTGGGCCGGTCGCGGCGCCTGGAACCGTAGCGGCCCTACAGGGGGCTGCGCATAGGGAATCCCCAACCACGAAGTGACGCCATCTTGCTGTCGGCCGCGAAAACGGCCGGACGCGGTTGCGGCCACGAGATTGGCATCGCCGCCGACACCGATGCCGATGCCGCTATCACCGCCACCGCCGCAGCCCACCAGGGGCGCGGCTGCCAGTGCGGCACTTGAGAGCAGGAAGCGCCGGCGTGTGGCCGCTGCGCGAAGCGCGTCTGTTTGCATATGTCTCCTGTGGATGCACCGCCCGGGCGCGAGCGGCTAGGGAGAATGCTAGGCATCGCGCGTACTTCGCATAAGGCCGCCACCGCAATGCAGCGTTCCAGAGGTGCAACGATCCGGGTCAGCGCGGATCGCGTTCGAGCGAGGCCATGCCTTCTTCCAAAGCATCGATGAACCGGCGACCCGCCAGCGTGAGGGCGCGCCGCGAGGGATACAGCGCGTAGATGCCGACCTGAGGTGCAGCCCAGTCGGGCGCGATCACGCGCAGGCGGCCTTCTTCGATGTCCCGGCGGCACAGTACATACGGCAGCTGTGCGACACCCACGCCTGCCAGTGCCGCTTCGCGAATGAGCAGCAGGTTATCGGTGCTGAAGCGCACGTCCACGGTGATCTCATGCCTGCCATGGCGGGAATGCTGCAAAGACCAATGCGCAGGATCGGGGAAGAACGTCCATCCCACCGCCGGAAAGCAAGGAAAGTCTGTCGGTCCGGGATCCTCGGGGATTTCGTGCGCCAGACCCGGTGCGCTCACGACCGCGTAGTGCGCATTCGCCAGACAACGTGCGACCAGGCTCGAATCGCGAAGTGGCTGCAGACTCGGCTGTATGGCCAGGTCTGCTGGCGCCATGAAGGGACGGCTCCTGCCATCGGTCGACTCGATCACGATCTTCACGCGGGGATATCGCATCATGAACTCGATTGCGATACGGCCGACCAAGGCCGAAGCCAGCGCCATTGGACACAAAACCCGCAACAAGCCCGAGGGTTCGCCGCGTGAATCGCTCGCAGCGGCCGCAGCGCCTTGCAACCGCGCGCGAACACTCACCGCATCGTCGTAGGTTCGCCGGCCAATATCGGTCACCGTGAAACGCCGCGAGGTGCGCACAAGAAGATGGACGCCCAGGTTGTTTTCGAGCGCCGCGACCGAGCGGCTCAGCCGCGAGGGTGGAACCCCGAACCTCGCGCCTGCAGCATTGAATCCCCCGGCGTCGACGACAGC
Organism: Variovorax sp. 10N420; assembly: GCF_056394705.1. Classification (NCBI taxonomy): domain Bacteria; kingdom Pseudomonadati; phylum Pseudomonadota; class Betaproteobacteria; order Burkholderiales; family Comamonadaceae; genus Variovorax; species Variovorax sp. 10N420. The sequence goes on from NZ_JBFTIJ010000006.1 coordinate 304,224, forward strand.
AGCGAATGCCATCAGGTCCTGGAACAGCTTCGACAATTCATCCATGAGGACGTCAGCTTGAGGTGGTCACGAACGACTCCAGTGGAGTGGTGAGGCAGTCTTCTCTTGTTCTGCTGTTCTGCTGCTGTGCTGGCAGGCCGGCGCCAACAACGTCATTCTGATCACTTCTTCCGAGTCGCCGTCTTGCGTCGCACGGTCGCGCCGCCCTTGCGCAGGACAGCCTCCCAGGCCAAGCGGGCCCAGCGTGCCGCTTCCTCGCGGTCTTCGTAGATTTCGGGCGGCGCTTCGACATACGAGGTCTGCGTCAGCTTGCCTGATCGCATGTACGCGAAGGGCGCCATCCCTTTCGATTCGAAATCGGATCGGCTCGCCTCGTCGGTCTTGAGGTACAGGCGCTCGCCAATCACCAGCCCGAACATACGCCCTTCGTGGAAGACGCCGTGACCGCCGAACATGCGCCGGGCCGACACGCGCCCGAAGCGCTCGAACAACTCGGGAAGTTCTTCAGCTAGTGCCATCGTGTCCCCTGCTTTGTCTCGAGGGCCTCAGGCGCTCGAAACCAGATCTTGAACGTCACATACATCGCATAGCCAAGCCCGAGCACCATCCACGCGAGGTATGACACGTTGGCCCAGTACTCGCCAGCATGTGCCGCCAAGGTGTAGATCTGCATCTTGCAACCCCTGCCCACGCAAGACACCTCACCTCGAAACAGCGCACGCAACAAGCCAAACAGGAGGCCGCACGTCACAACGGCCGTCACGAGGAATCCCATCGGCCCCATGAGTCCTTTCGTGAGTTCGCCGTTCTCGTCGCGATAGCCCTTCCGAAGCAGGCTCTGCCCGAACTTGTACCAGGCGAATCCAAGCAGAAGCATCAGCAAGTAGTAGATCGCAGTACGCATACCGTCAATCGTAATGGACCACTCTTCGCTTCAACGGAAGACACTGCGCCGTAACGGCCGTTGCGCGGATCAAGCGCTCTGCCGCGCCGCGATCTGCCGGGCCAGGCTCACCGCACGCAGCGCCGCCGGCGACATCGTCCGGCCCTTCAACCAGATGGCGTGGATGTTGACCGCCAAAGGTGCCTTCACCTTGATGTCGAGGCGGCGCAGGTCCAGCCTGCTCGCCTCGGTCAGCCCGTCGGGCAACAGGCCCAGCACGTCGGTTTCGGCAACAAGGCGGCCGAGCAGGTTCAGGTCATCGCATTCGACCGTCAGCGGAAAGTCATGCACCGATTCGAAGCCGTAGCTGACGGCAATGTGCTCCATGACGGAGTGCGTCGCAGAAATTCCGGCGATGCCATAGCGGCGCAGGACCTCGACGTCGATCTTGCCGATGCGCTCGATGGGATGGCCCGGCCGGCAGAACAGGGCCCCACCTTGCACACCGACCAAAGCGGTCGAATAGCGACTGCTACGGGCCAGCAGTCTGGGCTCGCCGAGGCAAAAATCGAGTTCCTGCGCTTCGAGCTTTTCGATCAGGGCCATCAGGTTGCCGAGACGAACTCGCGTGACGAGCCGCGGGCTGTTGCGGCCAAGCTCGGACAACAGGCTCGGCATGATGATGGCCGCGGGAATGGGCGCGGCACCGATCGCGAGTTCGCCGGCATCGCCTTGCCTCATCAGTTCGATGTCGCGCTGCAGGCAGCTGCTGTCGAAGACCAGGGCGCGCGCACGCTCGAGCACCATCTGGCCGGCCTGGGTGAGCGACACCCGCTGGGCATCCCGGTCGAACAATCGCATGCCGACCTGATCCTCCAGACTTCGGATGCTGCGCCCGAAGGCCGCTTCGCTCAGGTGGACGCGCACGGCGGCGCGCGAGAAGCGACCTTCTTCGGCCAAGGCGATCAAGTGCGTCAAGCGACGCAGGTCGGTGGCGAGCTTCGGGTCAGGTTGCATGAAACGCAATGTACTCGGGCTATTTTTGCGTTGGACACATTTTTGCCGCGTGTTCAAACTCCCATCTCGCGCGTTCGCCGCCCGGCGTTTTGCCGCACAAAGACCGGAGACAGACAAATGACGAAAAGATGGGCCAAGGTCCGAGGCTTGACGTGTTCGCTCGCCGCCACGGCGCTGCTGGTGTCGAGCGTGCACGGCGCGACAGCCGACCCCGCCGACAAGCCAGCGCAGCCTCGCCCGAACATCGTGTTCGTGGTGATCGACGATGCCGGCTTCAGCGACCTCGGCGCCTATGGCAGCGAGATCAAGACACCCAACATCGACGACATCGCGAAATCCGGCGTCCGGTTCACCAACTTCCACACTGCATCGACCTGCGAATCGTCCCGCGCGATGATGCACACCGGCATTGACCACCATCGCGCCGGCGCAGGCTCGCTGCGCCCCGTGATGGCCGACAACCAGAAGGGCCAGCCCGGGTACGAGGGTTTCCTGAGCCCGAACGCGCACAGTCTTGGGCAATTGATGCACGACGGCGGCTATGCCACCTACTTCGCCGGCAAATGGAACATGGGTGACGGACTCGATCACGCGCCCGGCGCAAAAGGCTGGGACCGGTACATCTCCCTGGAGCAGACGGGCGCCGACAACTTCGAAGCCAAGGTCTACGCGCCGCTCAACATGGAGGCCGTCTGGTGGGAAGACGGCAAGCGCGCCGTGCTGCCTGCCGACTTCTACTCGACGCGGCATTACGTCGACCGGATGATCAGCTATGTCGAGGACGGCAAGAACGGCAACGACGCCCACAAGCCTTTCTTTGCCGTGCTCGCCTTCCAGGCCGTGCATTCGCCACTGCAGGCACCCGAAGTGGACATCGACAAGTACAAGGATCGCTACACGCAGGGCTGGGACAACTTGCGTTCCGAGCGCTATCAGCGCCAGGTCGACATGGGCCTGGTGCCCGCCGGGTTGAAGCTGCCCGAGACAGTGCTGCGCAAGAGCTGGGACAGCCTGGACGCCAAGGACCAGAAGCTCTATGCCAAGAAGATGTCAGTCTTCGCAGCGATGCTGGACAGCGCGGATCAGCACATCGGCCGGTTCCGCGATTACCTGAAGCGCACCGGCCAACTGGACAACACCGTCTTCGTGGTCATGTCGGACAACGGCGCGGACCCCTTCGAGCTCAACAACCTCAACCTGCCGTTCAAGCTCTGGTATCACGTGAACTATGCGCTCGGCATCGAAACGTTGGGGCAAAAGGGCAGCTATGTCCACTACGGGCAGGACTGGGCGGAAGTGTCCAATACCCCCTTCGCGAGCTTCAAGGGCACGTCCGCGGAGGGAGGCATGCGGGTGCCATTCATCGTGAGCTATCCGGAGCGCATCAAGCCGGGCGGCATGACCGACCAGTTCGCCTACGTCACCGACTTTCTGCCGACCATGCTCGACATCGCCGGCATCCCCATGCCCGGCGACGTGTACAAGGGCAAGAAGCTGAACCGTCCGACCGGCACGAGCATGCTGCCCTATCTGGAGGGACATGCGCCGTCGATCCACCCCGCCGACTACACGGTCGGCTTTGAAGCGACGGGGGCCGGCGCGCTGTTTTTTGGCGACTACAAGATCAGCCGCAATGTTGCGCCGTTCTTCGACGGTCAATGGCACCTCTACGACATCAAGTCGGACCCGACCGAATCGCGCGATCTCAGCGCCGAGAAACCTGAACTGATGAAGACGATGCTGGCCAAGTACGACGACTACATCCGCCAGAACGGCGTGATCAATCCGCCCGCCGGCTACAACCCTCTCTTTCAGCTGCTGAAGAACAACTGGCCGGTGCTGGTTCGGCAGATGGCAGGCGTTCTGGCCGCCGCGGTGCTCCTGATCGTCGTCTTGATCGCCGCCATCGTGTTTGGATTGCGCAAGTTGCGCAGGCGCAGTGCGGCGGGTGGACGGGTGACGACGCGCCCCCGCCACGCTCACACCTGAGGCCCGCGCCGTGCGCATCCAGCAAGGCCGGCTTGTTGCGATTGCGCTGGCTGTCGGCGCCGGGTTGCTCGTGCTGGCCTGGCTGCTGGGTTCGCCGCAAACCGGGCCTCGCAAGATCGCCTCGGGCGCCGATGCGCCTTCGTCAGCCGCCAGGTTCGTCGGGTCGCAGGCCTGCGTGGCCTGCCACCAGGCTCAAGGCCAGGCATGGCAAGGTTCGCACCACGATCTGGCGATGCAGCACGCGACGCCCGCGACCGTGCTGGCGCCCTTCCGCGGAGAAGCTTTCACCGAAGCTGGCATCACGTCGCGTTTCCGGCAGCGCGACGGCAAGTTCTACATCGAGACGCAGGATCGCGACGGACGCGAACAAGAGTTCGAGGTGACCCACACACTCGGCGTCTATCCGCTGCAGCAGTTCCTGGTTCCGATGCCCGACAAAGGCATGCAGGCGCTGACGATGGCCTGGGATGCCCGCCCGCAGGGCAAGGGAGGCCAGCGCTGGTTCGATCTGCACGCAGGGCAAAACGTCAAGCCCGGCGACCCGCTGCACTGGACGGGCCGCCAGAACAACTGGAACTTCATGTGCGCCGAATGCCATACGACCAACTTCAAGAAGAACTTCGACGTCGTCACGCGCACTTACGGCAGCACGTGGTCTGAAGGAAATGTCGGCTGCGAAAGCTGCCATGGCCCGGGGTCGCGCCATGTGGCCTGGTCCGGATTGTCAGGAGCAGCACGGCTGTCGGATGCCACGATGGGACTGGCGCAGCTGCTTCGGGACCGCAAGGATGCGCAATGGAACATCAGCGCGGAAACCGGCAACGCGGTGCGCAGCCCGGCCGTATCGCCCGACAGGGCCGAGGTCGAGTTGTGCGCGCAATGCCATTCGCATCGCAGCCAGATCTCGGACAACTACGTGCATGGCAAGCCGCTGCTGGACACGCACGTGCCCTCGCTGCTGGACAAGTCCCTGTTCTGGCCCGACGGGCAGATGAAGGCCGAGGTCTACAACTACGCGTCCTTCCAGCAGAGCCTGATGTACCAGAAGGGGGTGACCTGCAGCGACTGCCACAACCCGCATTCGCTCCAGCTGCGCGCGCCGGGCAACGCCGTGTGCTTTCAATGCCATGCGCCGGCCAAGTACGAGGCGCAGACCCACACCTTCCACGAACTGAATTCCAAGGGCAGCAGTTGCGTCGCATGTCACATGCCGACCACGACCTACATGTCCATCGACCCGCGGCACGACCACGGCATCCGCGTGCCGCGGCCCGATCTTTCGGTGGGCACCGGGATTCCGAACGCCTGCAACAAGTGCCATGTCGACAAGTCGCCGGAGTGGGCCTCGCAAGCGCTGCTGCGCTGGTATCCGGGCATCGAAGCGCGTCACCCGCCGCTGCAGACCGCATTCGCGGCCTTCGACAAGGGCGACGAGAAGGCGCTGTCGCTGCTGTCGAAGGTCTTCGAAGACGCCGGCCAATCGTCGATTGCGCGTGCCAGCGCGTTGTCGAGGGCCGTGCCCGCGATGGGGCCTGAAGGGCTGAACCAGATCGGCAAGCTGCTGCAGGACCGCGATCCGTTGGTGCGGCGAACGGCGGTGGAAGCATTGGCCACCGCGCCACCAGAGATCCGCTCCCAATGGCTGCGCCCCATGCTCGCCGATCCGGTCAAGGCCGTTCGCATGTCCGTCGCCCGCTGGCTGGCCGGTGTGCCGGTCGCAGGATGGGACGCGAAAGACCGGGCGCAGCTTTCCGCGATCGTCGATGAATACGTCAAGGTGCAGTTGTTCAACGCCGATCGTCCGGAGTCCTATGACAACCTCGGCACCCTCTATGCGGACCAGGCCAAGTGGAAACAGGCGGAGGCAGCGCTGAACAAGGCGATCGAGTTGGCACCGGACATGGCCGCGTCTTCGTTGAATCTCGCGGACGTGTATCGCGCCCAAGGTCGAGAGGACGATGCGCAATTGCTGCTGCGAGATGTTGCCGCGAAGTTTCCGGGCGACGCCACCGCCCAGCATGCCCTGGGCTTGTCACTGCTGCGCCAACGCCGTCTCGACCAGGCACTCGTGCACTTGCGTCGCTCCGCAGAACTTGCGCCGGACAACGCTCGCTTCGCTTATGTCTATGCGCTGGCTCTCGAGCGCGATGGCCAGGACCGACTGGCGCTCGCAACACTGGAAAACGCGCTGAAGCTCAGTCCAATGGACCAGGATGCCGCCGCGGCCGCCGCAGCGATCTGCAAGCGCAGCGGCGACGATGCGTTCTGCAGGAAGCGATATTCATCGCGATAAGATGATTGCAGACCACTCGATCGCCCACCACTCGACGATTGACCAGCGTCTGAGCACCGAGGTCGACACCTCTCCCATTCGATGCTGCCTCCGCCCGTCACCATTCCAATGACCTTTGTGCAGGGGATGCTTTCGGGTGTCCACGCGCGCGGCCAGGGCTGCGACGAATTCCTGCTCGAAGCCGGCATCGCTCCCTCGCTCATGCAACAGGCCAGCGCCCGGGTGACAGCGAGTCAGTACTCCGAACTGTTCCGTATCCTGATGAAGCGCCTCGACGACGAATGCCTCGGCTTCTTGTCGCGGCCCTTGAAGCCTGGCAGCCTCGGCTTGATCACCCTGTCTGCTGTCGGGGCCGAAACGCTCGAACTGGCGATGCGCCGGATCGCTCGCGCCTTTTGGCTGCTGCAGGACGATGTGCTTCTGGAGCCTGTGCAAGACGGCGCATTGGCAGGCCTGTCGCTGAAGTTCGCGAACGCTTCGGTCATTTATCCGAACTTTCTTCACGAGTTCTTTCTTCGGATGTTCTGGCGCCAGCTTGCCTGGTTGATCGGCGGCAAACTCCCCGCGGAGCGCTTCGATTTCGCGTTCGGATTGCCCGCTTACGCCGGTAGCTACGGCCAGGCGTTTCCTGCGCCGCTGCACTTCGATTGCGTGCGGTCGACCTTCTGGTTCCAGGCTGCCTGGTTGAAAGAACCGGTGCGACGCACGGAAGCCGAAGTGCGCACGGCACTTCGTTATGCGCAGGCCGAAATCATCGTTCCCAGGCGAGTCGATAACTTTGTGAGCGCGCGCGTGCGACGTCACTTGCAGGGCACGCAGCCCGCATGGCCCGATCTTGTCGCCACGGCCGAAGCGCTGCATATGTCGACCTCCACTTTGCAGAGGCGCCTTGCGAGCGAAGGCACTTCGTTTCAGTCGCTCAAGGACGAACTCCGCCGCGACACGGCCATCGTCCGGCTGAACACCAGCGGCATTTCGCTGGCGGCGCTGGCCTATGAGCTTGGGTTTGCGGACAGCGCGGCTTTTCAGCGGGCCTTCAAGGGATGGACGGGCAGCGCGCCCGGAGCCTATCGCCGCAGCGGAAGGTGATCCGGACTTCGCGGGAGTGAGGTCTTTTGCCATCGGATCAGGGCATTGCGCAATCGTGCGCGAGGCCGGCGCTTCCTACGATCGGGTGCATATCAATGGGCCACGTTTTTCCGTGGCCGAATGGAGACAAGCACCATGTATCTCACGCAATCCCTGCACCGGGCGGCGCAGCAACACCCCGAGCGCGTTGCAGTGCGCTGTGGCGATCGCCATCGCACCTTCGGGCAATTGGTCGATCGCGTAGCGCGGTTTGCTGGTGCCTTGCAAGGGCTCGGCATGCAGGTCGGCGATCGCGTCGCGATGCTGTCGCTCAACTCCGATCGGTACCTCGAATACCAGATGGCCGTGCCTTGGGCCGGTGGCGTTCTCAATCCCTGCAACATCCGCTGGACTGCTGCAGAGATCCTCTATTCGCTGGACGACTCTGGCTCGACGATCCTTCTGGTCGACGAGACCTTTCGCCCGATGGCCGAGCAGTTCCGGCGCAGTTCGCGCACCTTGCGTGAAGTGGTCTATTGCGGCGATGGCGAGGTGCCCGAGGGCATGCACGGCTATGAAGCGCTGATCGCAATCACGGACCCGGTGCCCGATGCCCTGCGACGCGGCGAGGACTTGGCCGGCATCTTCTACACCGGCGGCACCACGGGATTTCCCAAGGGCGTGATGCTGAGCCACACCAATTTGTGCAGCTCCGCGCTTGCCGCGCGGGCCGAAGGGCTCGCTTCGCCTGCGGGGACCTACCTCCATGCGGCCCCGATGTTCCATCTTGCCGACATGGGCTGTGCCATGGCGCACTGGCTGGAGGGCAACACCCATTCGATCATTCCGGCATTCAATCCCGAAGGGGTCCTTGATGTGCTGGAGCGCGACCGCGCCACTCATGTGTTGATGGTCCCGACCATGATCCAGATGATGGTCGACCACGCGGCGATGCAGAAGCCGCGCGACCTGAGCGCGCTGCGCACCATCATCTACGGCGCCGCGCCCATCTCGGAGGCCCTGGTCGACCGCGCCATGGCCGCGCTGCCCGGCGTGAGCTTCGTGCAGGCGTACGGCATGACCGAGCTTTCGCCGGTTGCCACCATCAACCCCGCCTGGACTCACACGGTGGAGGGCCGCAAACGCGGCAAGTTGCGCGCAGCCGGTCGGGCCAGCTTCGTTACCCAGGTCAAGATCGTCGACGAACAGGGCAACGAAGTGCCCCGCGGAACCGTCGGCGAGGTCGTGGTGCGAGGCCCCAACGTGATGCAAGGCTATTGGAACAAGCCCGAGATGACCGCCCAGGCCGTGCGCGACGCGTGGATGCACACCGGCGACGGCGCATGGATGGACGAGGACGGCTTCATCTTCATCGCCGACCGCCTGAAAGACATGATCATCACCGGCGGAGAAAACGTCTTCTCGGCCGAAGTCGAGAACGCCCTCGCCCAGCATCGCGCCGTTGCGGCCTGCGCGGTCATCGGCATTCCGAGCGCGGACTGGGGCGAATCGGTGCATGCGGTGGTGGTTCTCAAGCCCGGCGAGGAAGCCTCCGCGGAAGCGCTCATCGCCCACTGCAAGTCACTGATCGCTGGCTACAAATGCCCGCGCAGCCTGGTCTTCACCGAAGCGCTGCCGCTGTCCGGTGCAGGCAAGGTCCTCAAGACCAAGCTGCGCGAGCCCTTCTGGCAAGCGCAATCCCGGCAAGTGGCCTGACAGCAGGGCATGTCCCGGCAAGCCGATGCCTTTTGCCATGCGATCGATGCGATGTGTCATCGCCGGCGGGGCAACGAATTCCTACCATCGAACCATTCAAAGGGCGCGATCCCGCTGCCCTCTTCAGCACCTCCAGGAGTCCTCCATGAACCGTGACGTCTTTGTCAGCGGGGTCGGCATGATCCCCTTCACCAAGCCAGGCGCCAACGAGCCCTATCCGCAGATGGCCGCCAAGGCCACCCGCCAGGCCCTGGCCGACGCAGGCATCGGCTATGAGCTGGTTCAACAGGCGTATGTCGGCTATGTGTACGGCGACTCCACCGCCGGCCAGCGCGCCGTGTACGAAGTCGGCATGACCGGCATTCCGGTCGTCAACGTGAACAACAACTGCTCCACCGGCTCGACCGCGCTCTTCCTGGCGCGCCAGGCCGTCGGCAGCGGTGCCGCCGAATGCGTGCTGGCGCTGGGCTTCGAGCAGATGAGCCCCGGCGCGCTCGGCTCGATGTACACGGACCGGACGAGCCCGTTCGAGCGCTTCGACGAACAGGCCGCGGCGCTGACCGACGTCGACCTGCCGTTGGCCTTGCGCTATTTCGGCGGCGCGGGCCTCGCGCACATGAAGGAGTTCGGCACGAAGCTCGAGACCTTCGCCAAGATCCGCGCCAAGGCAAGCCGCCACGCGGCCAACAATCCGCTCGCCCTCTTCCGCACCGTGATCACCGAAGAGGACGTGCTGAATGCTCCCATGATGTGGCCCGGCGTCATGACGCGCCTGATGGCGTGCCCGCCCACCTGCGGCGCGGCGGCGGCAATCATCTGCTCGTCCGAGTTCGCCGAGCGCCATGGTTTGAATCGCCAGGTTCGCATCAAGGCGCAGGCCATGACGACGGACCAGCCGATCACCTTCAAGGCAGGTGACATGCGCGAAGTGGTTGGCTTCAGCATGGCTCGCTCGGCCGCGCAGCAGGTCTACGAGGCCGCCGGCGTGGGACCGCAAGACATCGATGTCGTCGAGCTGCATGACTGCTTCGCACAGAACGAGTTGGTGAGCTATGAGGCGCTTGGCCTCTGCCCGGTGGGCGGCGCGGAGAAGTTCATCTGCGACGGCGACAACACCTATGGCGGCACGGTCGTCACCAACCCTTCGGGCGGCTTGCTCAGCAAGGGCCATCCACTGGGCGCCACCGGCCTGGCGCAATGCTTCGAGTTGACGCACCAGCTGCGCGGCACTGCCGAGCAACGTCAGGTCGAAGGCGCCCAACTGGCGCTGCAACACAACCTCGGCCTGGGCGGCGCCTGCGTGGTCACGCTGTACGAACGCGTCTGAGGGAGAAATCATGATCGACAAGAAATGGATCGGCCATGAGCTGCCCGCGTCGGTGTTGCCCATCGAGCGCAGTCGGCTGCAGTTCTTCGCCAAGGTGATCGGCGAGACCGATCCCGTCTACACCGATGCGGCCGCCGCACGCGATGCCGGCTACCCGGACTTGCCCGCGCCGCCGACCTTTCTGTTCGCGGCCGAACTCGATTCCGGCGCCTCCGAGCGCATGCTCGCGGATTTGCAGATCCCCATCGCGAGGCTTCTGCATGGCGAGCAGAGCTTCAGCTACCACCGCGCCGCCTGCGTGGGCGACACGGTAACGGTGCGCTCATCCATCAGCGACATCTACGACAAGAAGAACGGCGCACTCGAATTCGTCGTCAAGACCGCGCGCGCGACCAACCAGCGCGATGAGCTCCTGGCCGAACTGCGCACGGTGCTTGTCTGCCGCAACTGAAGGACCTTCACATGACCTTGCCTACCTTCGATACCGTCCAAGTCGGCGACGAGCTGCCCGCGCTGCAGCTTCCACCTGTCGATCGCACGACGCTGGCTCTTTTCGGCGGCGCCTCGGGCGACCACAACCCGATCCACATCGACATCGACGTCGCACGTCGTGCCGGCATGCCGGACGTCTTTGCGCAGGGCATGCTCGGCATGGCCTGGCTGGGCCGCCTGCTCACCGGCTGGACGCCGCAGAGCCGCTTGCGCCAGTTCGAAGCGCGCTTCCAGGGCATCACCCACCTCGGCAATGCGATGCGCTGCAGCGGTCGGGTGATCGAGAAACTCGAGCACAACGGCGAGCGCTGCGTGCGCATCGAACTGCAAAGCGCCAACCAATTCGGACAAACCAAGATCGCGGGCATTGCACTCGTTGCATTGCCTTGAACACCTCACCCCAGGAGACATCCCACATGACACGCAAACTCGAGGGCAAGGTTGCCCTCATCACCGGCTCGGGCCGCGGTATCGGCCGTTCGATCGCACTCAAGCTGGCCAGCGAAGGCGCGCGCATCGTCGTCAACGACCTCGACAGCGACCCAGCCCAGGAAACCGTGCAGGCCATTCGCGAGGCTGGCGGCCAGGCCGTCGCCTGCGTCGGCAGCGTCACGGCGCCGGACTTTGCCGAGCGCTTCGTCGGCACTGCCGTCAGCGAATACAAGGGCCTGGACATCATCATCAACAACGCCGGCTATACCTGGGACAACGTCATTCAGAAAATGACCGACGAGCAGTGGTACGCCATGATGGACTGCCATCTGACGGCACCGTTTCGCATCCTGCGCGCCGCGCAACCGGTGATTCGCGCGCTCGGCAAGACCGAAACGGAGGCGAGACAGCGCGTGATGCGCAAGGTGGTCAACATCTCGTCGGTGGCCGGGCTGTTCGGCAACGCGGGCCAGACCAACTACTCCGCGGCCAAGGCGGGCATCGTCGGGATGACGCAGACCCTGGCCAAGGAATGGGGGCGCATGAACGTCACCGTGAACTGCGTGGCCTATGGCTTCATCAAGACGCGCCTGACCACCAGTGCGGCCGGCGAGTCCACGGCCAACATCGAGGGCCGCGAGATCAAGGTCGGCGTCAACCCCGAGTTGATGGCGATGATGGAGCGAAGCATCCCACTGGGCCGCGGCGGCACGCCCGAAGAGGCCGCGGGCGCGGTGTATCTGCTGTGCATCCCCGAGTCGGACTACGTGAGCGGCCAGACGCTGATGTGCAGCGGCGGCCTGACGGGGATCTGAACCATGCTGCCACAGCTCTACCGCCATCGCTGGATGGACGAAGACATCGAAGCCTTTCGCGACCAGGTGCGCCGTTATGTCGTCGGCGAACTGGTGCCATCCCTTGAAGGATGGCGACGCCAGGGTTACATCCCGCGCGAAGTCTGGCGCCCCTTCGGTCAGATGGGCTTCATGCTGCCCGAACTCGCCGAGGAGTACGGAGGGGCCGGTGCATCGGTGGCCTATCAGCTCGTGGTGCAAGACGAACTCGCCAAGGCCGAAGTGCCGGCGAACTCCGCCGTTCACACCATTGCCGCGCACTACATCCTGGACTACGGGACCGAGGCACAGAAGAAGCGATGGCTGCCCAAGCTCGCCAGTGGTGAATTGCTGGCCGGCATTGCGCTGACGGAGCCCGGTTGCGGTTCGGACCTCAAGGCGCTGCGCACCCGGGCCAGGCGCGATGGCGACGACTACGTGATCGATGGCGCCAAGACGTTCATCACGAACGGCTTCACGGCCAACCTGCTCGTGGTCGCGGTACGCACCGGCGATGCGGGCAGCCGCGGCGTGTCGCTGATGGTGCTGGAAACCGAGAACCTGCCGGGCTTCCGCGTCGGCCGCCGCCTCGAAAAGCTGGGCCAGCATGCATCGGACACCGCCGAACTGTTCTTCGATGGCGTGCGCGTGGCGGCAGACCAGTTGCTTGGCGCGAAGGAAGGCGAAGGCTTCATCCAGTTGATGAGCCAGCTCCCGTATGAGCGCATGCTGCTCTGCGTACCGGCAGCGGCGGTGATCGAGCGCGCGGTCGAGCTCACGGTCGAATACACACAGCAGCGCAAGGCCTTCGGCCAGACCGTGTTCGACTTCCAGAACACGCGATTCAAGCTTGCTGAATGCGCCACCCTCGCGCACGTGGTGCGCACTTTCGTCAACGACTGCATCCAGCGCATGCTCAATGGCACGCTCGACGACGAGGCCGCGTACATGGCCAAGTGGTGGTGCACCGAACAACAGGGCAAGGTCGTCGACGAGTGCGTCCAGCTGTTCGGCGGCTACGGCTACATGGCCGAATATCCGATCGCGCGGCTGTATGCGGACGCGCGAATCCAGCGTATTTACGGTGGCACCACCGAAATCATGAAGGACCTGATCGCACGAAAGCTGGCGCCATGAACCCGCCGCTGCAAGGCGTACGCGTCGTCGAGTTCGAAGGCATCGGCCCCGGTCCGCTGGCCGGCCGCATGCTTGCCGACATGGGTGCCGATGTGACGCTGATCACGCGCCCTTCTCGAGGCGCAGTGAGCGCGCAACTGGGAGGCGGCGGCGAAGACCCGATGCGTGCCGGCAAGGCAGTCGTCGCGCTCGACTTGAAGCAGCCGGGCGCGATCGCCGAGGCGATGGCGCTGGTCTCGGCCGCGGACGCGCTGATCGAGGGCAACCGGCCGGGCGTCATGGAACGACTCGGGCTCGGCCCTGCCGACTGCGCAACGCGCAACCCGCGGCTGGTCTATGGCCGCATGACCGGCTGGGGCCAGAGCGGGCCCTTGGCCCAGGCGGCGGGCCACGATCTGAACTACGTGGCGCTGACGGGATTGCTGTCCTTGTCCGCCCGCCGCGGCGAAAGACCGATGGTGCCGCCGACCGTCGTCGGAGATGCCGCCGGTGCCCTCGGGTTGGCTTTCGGCATTGCCTGCGCGCTGTTCGACGCGCGTGAGAGCGGCCATGGACGCGTCGTGGATGGCGCCATCGTCGACGTGCTCGCCATGCTCGGTGGCATCGCGCAGATGGTGCGCTCCGGCGGCCAGATCGATGGACCCGAACCGAGCCCGTTCCACGACTCGCCGTTCTACGACGTCTATGCCTGCGCCGACGGCGGCTTCATCACACTGGGAGCACTCGAACCGCAGTTCTACGCACTGCTGCTGGAGAAGCTCGGTTTTGCCGATGTGAACCCGTCCGCCCAGTACGACAAGACCACGTGGCCAACGCTGAAGGCGCGATTCACGTCCTTGTTCGCAAGCCAATCGCGGGCGCATTGGTCGATGCTGCTCGAAGGAAGCGACGTGTGCTTTGCACCGGTGCTGAGTCTCGCCGAGGCGGCGCGGCACCCGCACAACGCGGCGCGAAGCATCTACAGCGTCAGGCCAACCGGCGAGTTCACGGCCCGCGGCGCTCCACGCTTCACTCCGCTGACAGACGGCCCGACCGCCTGAAGCGAGATCCGACGGGCCGCGGTCCGTCGATCCATCCGATGCCCGATCGCAGCAGCAAGGCCGGGGTCAGAGCAAGTCGAACTCGAAAGCCCCCATTGGCCAGAGAGCCCGTACGTGGAGATAGGTAGCTGCCGGGATTGCCTGCCTGTGCGGCCCTCTCGACAATCCGAGATGCGGCGCTCTGTCGCTGCGCAGCTGGTTCGTCAATGACCGCGAGATCAATCGATCGAAGGGATGTATATGCCAAAGCAGCCGAACATCTTCCTCATCCTGACCGACCAGCAGCGATTTCCGCCGTCCTATGAGAACGAGGACCTGAAGACTTTCCGCCGTGAAGTGCTCAAGGGAGAGCAGAGCCTGCACGACGCGGGCGTGTCGTTCGAGCGCCACTACGCGATGTCGGCAGCCTGCACACCCAGCCGTGCATCGTTGTTCACCGGCCAGTATCCGTCGCTGCACGGCGTCACCCAGACGGATGGGATTTGCAAAGGACCGGACAGTGCGGATATGCACTGGCTCGCGCCTGACACGGTGCCGACCATGGGCGACTGGTTCCGCGCTGGCGGCTACCGGACCTTCTACAAGGGCAAATGGCACGTGGCCCACAGGGACCTGCCAGCGCCGGATGGCGAAGGACAATTGCAGACGCTGACCAAGGAAGGCGCGCCGATTCCCGAGAACATCGCCACTTGCCTCAAGGCGGACCTGATGGAGCCGTACGGCTTTTCGGAGTGGGTCGGGCCGGAGCCCCACGGGCTCGGGCCGCAGAACACCGGCACGCTCCGCGACCCCTTCACGGCGGACGACACCATCGCACTGCTCAAGCGCCTCGATGCCGACGGCAGCGACCAACCCTGGCTCACGGTGTGCTCGTTCCTCAATCCGCATGACATCGCAATATTCGGCGTAATCGGGCTGGCGCAGGGCCTGCGCTTCGACACCAGCGAAATTCCCTCGATTCCGAATTCGCCAACGCACGACGAGGATCTGTCGACCAAACCGAGCGCCCAGCAAAGCTATGTCGACGTCTGGGGCAAGATGCTCGCGCCCCAGCCGTGGGTCGAGCTCCAGCGCAAGTTCTACTTCCAGATGCAGCGCAATGTCGACGAGCAGATCTCGCGCGTGCTTGAGGCCCTGCGCGCCACGAAGCAGTTCGAGAACACGATCGTGGTGTTCAGCACCGATCACGGGGACATGCTCGGCGCCCACGGCGGTATGCACCAGAAATGGCACATCGCCTACGAAGAGGCGACCCGCATTCCGTTCGTGGTCGCCAGTCCCCTGCTCAAGGGACCCAAGACAATCGACACGCCGACGAGCCATGCTGACGTCATTCCGACCCTGCTGGGACTTGCAGGCATCGATCCGGCCGCCGCACTGAAGAAGGTGTCGGCTACGCACAAGGAAGCGCATCCGCTCGTGGGCCGCGACTTGTCGGGCGTGGTCCTCGGGAGCGGCCAGGCGCCGGCACGCGAACCGATACTTTTCATGACCGACGACGAGATCACCGAGGGCAGCGAGCACCCGAAGAGCCCATTCCAGATCTGGGCTCGCATGACCGGCGCCTACTTCAACGTCATCCAGCCCAACCACATCGAGATGGTGGTTGCCGAGGTCGACGTGAACGGTCAGAAGCACTTGGCCAAACTGGCGCGCTACTACGACAACCCTCAGTTCTGGACAGTGCCGGGTGTACGCGACGAGCGTCTCATGCGCCGCAACAAGGTCGAGAAGGTCAGCGAACGCGCCGCTGACGAGTATGAGCTCTATGACCTCACCGCCGATCCCACCGAGACGCGCAACCTCGCACATCCGAGATACGCTGACGAGCACTCACGCGAGTTGCTGGCGCGCATGAAG
The DNA here is from genome assembly GCF_056394705.1 of Variovorax sp. 10N420. NCBI lineage: Bacteria > Pseudomonadati > Pseudomonadota > Betaproteobacteria > Burkholderiales > Comamonadaceae > Variovorax > Variovorax sp. 10N420. The sequence goes on from NZ_JBFTIJ010000006.1 coordinate 320,311, forward strand.
CAGGTGCTCGGCGAGCAGCTCGCGAAGAAGCGACTGGTCCCACACACCGGGGGAGCGCCGGGTTATGTGCCGCCCGAAGTCACTCAGGCTTCTTCTGTGCTGAGCTGAGCCGCGGACCAGCGTCGTCACGGCGCCGGAACGACCTCGTAATACACACCGCTGGAGCCGAAGTAAGGCTTGTACCAAGTGGCGCCGGACTGGTAGTAGTTGGCGCCGTTCACCACCATGCTGCGCGCCCCACCGGGTAGCGCAGCCATCTGCGTACCGAGCGGCGGGCCGCCCTGCACCACAACCGGGAGAGGCTGCACGGCCACGACAGGCTGCTGGACCACCACGGTGGCGGGGCGGCTCGCGATCGCTGCGCCCACGGCCATGCCCGCGACCGCACCTGCAGCGGCGCCGCAGCCATAGCAACCGGCAGGACGGTAGTACGGGTGATAGGGGTGGTAGCCGCCTACCGCCACGGCACCACCTCGCCAGCCGCCCGCAGCGGCGATCCATGCATTCGCGCCGGAGAGCGGAGCCAGGACGCCGGCCACAAGAGTGGCCGCAAGGGCGAGGGTCTTGATCTGATTCATGGCTACGCTCCTTTTCACGGTCACTTGGCCTGACCCATCTGCTTGAACTCGAGTCTCGCCGCACCGGGAGGGATCGCGGCGATGAAGGTCTTCGCCGGCACCGGCGCATTGAGCTTCCAGTCCGAGATTCCGACCGTGAAGGTCGGTTGCCTCTCGCCCGTGCGGTACGAGACGACCATTTGGCGCGGCAGCTTGTCGGAAGCACCGATCCATATCTCCCAGTCAAGTCCCGGGGCGGTGAACGCCAAGTGCTGGGTCATGACACCGCCGATGACCGTCTGGCCGACGAAGAGTGCACTCGAGAGATCCTTTGTCAGGAGGGCGTACGGGTCTGGAACCAACAAGTCAAAGAAAGGCGCCGTGGCGTCGGAATCCGGCTGCACGCCGTTCATCAGTGCCTCGATCGCGCCCCCAGCGGCGTCACGCTGCGTATAGAACTTGCGATCGACCCCAATCACGGTGACTGACTTGCCGTCATAGAAGCTGTCGCTCGGAAACAAGTCGCCGCGCGCTTCCACAAAGAGTTTGTCCGGCCGCTGCATCACCACCCGCGAGGACGCGAAAAGGCTCACGAACTGCCCTGTCGGCGAGTGTGTTGGCACGATGCCGCGCACCTTGAAGCTCAAGGTCTTCGCGCCCGCGAGCGTGTCGCTCATGCTTCTGAGCAGCGCGAGCGCGCGCTCGTCCTTCAAGTCCTTCGCGGGCGCCACCTCTTGCGCGGGCTTGTTGTCCTGCGCGAGAACAGTTGGTCCGGCGCCAAGCAGCGCCATTGCGGCAAGCAAAGACACGGCAAGACGACGACTGAGTTGATCCATGGCGAGAGTCATCGGTGTGCTCCGAAGTTGAGATCAAAGGGCATGGCCTTTTCGCCACGCCAAGCCTGCGGCGATCGCAACGACTTTGTTGCGCGCATCGACACGGTCCATGCGACCTCCTGGAGGATTGTTTGATGACTGCGTCACGCCATCGGCGGACGCCTGCGCTCGTGCGCAGTCCTCACGGACGACCGGCCGCCGCGATCACGATCTCGACGCGGCGGTTCTTGGACCTGCCCTGCGACGAGTCATTGCTCGCGACCGGACGCGCATCCCCGAAGCCCTGCGCCGAGATCGAGTTCTGCGGCACGCCCTTCGACGTCAGGAAGCGCACGACGTCGTCCGCACGCGCCGACGAGAGCTCGACATTGGACGGGAAGCGCGACTTCAGCTCAGGCCCGATCGGCACGTTGTCGGTGAATCCTTGCACGATGATCTGCTGACCCGGGAGATTGGAGAGCGTCGGAGCGATCTTGCCGAGCGTCTGCTCGCCCCTCGAACTGAGCTTCCAGCCGCCTTCAGGAAAGAGAATTTCGTTGACCATCGTCACCTTCAGCTGGTCCTGCAGCTTCGTGATCTGTGCCTGGTCGCTGCTCAGCTCTCCGGAGAGCTGCTTGTCGAGCGACGCATAGGTGTTTGCCTTCTGCACTTCGGTGTTGTAGGTCTGCTTCGAGACACAACCCGCGACCAGTGTCATTGCGCACAGCGCGAGGATGAACTTCGACTTCATGCTTGCCTCCTGAAAGCTGCGTCCGTCCGGTGTCGCATACGTCATGCGACTTGCCGGCCGGAAGCGACTTCATCTTCGGCGGTCGACAAAAGCGCGTAAATCCCGGCCCACACGTACATGCACGTACGTGGAAGGGGCCCCGCACCATCGGCTTTCGCTTCGTAGCTGCCCTCATTGCTTCACCTTCGCTGTCGCGCGCAGCACGCTCGCCCGTTGTTGGAACGCCCACCACGTGCAGGGATGCATACGGCGCACACCGCCCTCCCACTGCTTCCACGTGATTTCGCTGTACCAGATGAGCGCAGCGGCATGCTCTTGAGTGAGTCCGGCATCCAGGCGTGCGGTCCTGATCTCCTGGACAGACGGCGTGCCGGGCAACAGTGGTTTCGTGCGATGCGGACGGTTGTTTTCACTCACGACGCGAATCCTTGAGGGTGAACCGGCGCCCGATCGGCCGGTTCTCGCACCGCTCAGGCTGCGGCCGCGCCACTTTGCCCGCACTCAGGCGCGGCGTCTACGAGGACTTGCGTCAAGAGGCCTGCGAGGCGTTGCTGATAGGCATCATCGGGATGTACACCGTCGTCCATCAGGTCGGAAGGCGACCAAGGCACAGCAGCCCAGTCCACGAAAAGAGCGCCGTATTCGTTCGCAAGTTGGCTGCCCTTCAAGTTGTTCACTGCGCGGTAAGCCATTTCGCCTTGAGTGGCGTTCGACAGTCCCACCACGACCGGCGTGCGGCCCTTGGCCTTGACCGACTCCAACATCGAGCGCATCGGAGACTCGAACAGCGTCTTTCCGTTGCTGTCGTTCGTGCCGTATTCCAGCACGACGAAGCGAGCATCGAGGGGATCTTGAAGAAAGGTTGGCACCGTCGCTGCGGCGGTTCCGCCAATGGTGCCGCGAAGCTGGACTTGCAGGCCCTCGCCCAAGTGAGGCGCCGTCAAGACCGAGATCGAGTCGCCCCAAAAGGCGACGGAGCAGGAGGACACCATCGGAGCCGGAGGCGGCTTCGCTTGGCCTGTTTGCTTCTGCGCATGCGCAGTCACCGTCGCAATTGGCAAGCCTTCTGCAACACCGCCAGCGTCCGTTCCCCCTCCACCGCTGCCACCGCAAGCACCCAGGAGAGCTGGCAGCGCCAAGAGCGCGTGGCACAGCATCTTTTTCGCATTCATCTACTTTGTCTTGCCCCTGATGCTGCGGGGCGCCAGCGGCAGCAACGCGCTGCCGCGGCAAATTTTCAGTATTCATTGAATACTCTTTCGCCGACGCTAAAGGATATTCAACGAATTCCCGTGAATTCTTTCTCGTTCGCGAACAACACGGAAGGCCTGCAAAAACAGTCGCACCGCCCCGAACGCGCAGCTCTACGCTGCAAGGCCGGTGTCGAGCCCTGTCAAGACGTCCACTTCGGCGCGCGCTTTCCCAGAAACGCATCGATGCCTTCACCCGCGTCTTCTTCCATCATGTTGCGCGCCATCACGTCCCCGGCATAAGCGTATGCCTCCGCGAGCGCCAACTGCCGCTGCCGATAGAACATCGCCTTGCCGTAGCGCACTGCGGTCGGACTCTTGGCGATGATCTCGGCGGTTTTCTGTTCAACGGCTGCGTCCAGCGACTCGTCGGCAACGGCCTGGTTGACGAGGCCCCAGTCCGCCGCCGTCGCAGCATCGATGAAGCGCCCCGTCACCAGCATGTCGAAGGCACGCTTGGCAGACACGTTCCGTGACAACGCGACCGATGGCGTCGAACAGAACAGGCCGACGTTGATTCCCGACACCGCAAAGCTGGCCGATTGCGCCGCGATGGCGAGGTCGCAACTGGCCACCAGCTGGCAACCCGCCGCCGTCGCGATGCCGTGCGCCCGCGCGATGACGGGCACGGGCAGCGCCTGGATCGCCTGCATGACCCGGCTGCACCGTGCAAAGAGCGCCTGGTAGTACGCAAGCTCAGGCTTGCCCCGCATCTCACGAAGATCGTGCCCCGCGCAAAAGGCCTTGCCCTTTGCGCCGATGACCACGCAGCGCACTTGAGGGTCGGCGGCCAGCGCATCCAGTTGCTCATGCAACGCGTCCAGCATGGCTTCCGACAGCGCGTTGAATTGCGCCGGACGATTCAGCCACAGCGTCGCGACGCCGCGCAGGTCTTCGCGCAAAACGATCTGCATCAGTCTTCCTTCATGCCGGTGGCCTTCACCACGCCACCCAGGCGAGTGCGCTCTTCGTCGACGAACTTCGTGAAGGACGCGCGATTGCCGCCGATCGGCTCGATGCCCATGCTCTTGAGGCGCTCCACGGTGGCCGGCATCTTCATTGCCTTGTCGATGGCATCGGCCATCTTGTCGAGGATCGCGTCGGGTGTGCCGCGCGGCGCATGCACGCCGGCCCAGTGCGCGATGCGGATTTCAGGGAAGCCTTCTTCGCTCGCGGTCGGAAGCTGCGGATAGGCGGAAATGCGCTGGGTCCACGTGCCGGCCAGCGGCTTCAGCTTGCCGCTCTTGATGTAGGGCAGCACCACGATGCTGGCCTCCGAAGTGGCCTCGACCTGGCTGCCAAGCACGGCGGTGATGGATTCGGAACCGCTCTTGTAAGGCACCACGTCCAGCTTGGCGCCGTACTTGGTTTCGAGAATGCCTTCGACGAAGTGCGGCGTGCTGCCGGTGCCCGCAGTCGCCCAATGGAAGCCGCTGCCCGCCTTCTTCGAGGCGGCGACGAATTCCTTGAGGTCTTTGTAGGGTGCGTCCGCGGGCACCACGATCACGGAGGGCGCGAGTCCGATCAACGCGACCGGCACCAGCTCGCTGTCCTTGTACGGCATGCTCTTCTTGATCATGCTGTTGGAGATCACGCCCGCCGCGCTCACGAGGAATGTGTAGCCGTCCGGCGCGCTCTTGGCGACGACGTCCGCGCCGAGGATGGCGCCAGCGCCTGGCTTGTTGTCGACCACGATGGGCTGGCCCAGCACCTTGGAAGCTCCTTCGGCGGCTGCACGCGCCATCAGGTCGTTGGCGCCGCCGGCCGAGAACGGCACAACCAGGCGGATCGGCTTGGTGGGCCAGGTCTGCGCGCCCGCACTGCCGGCCGCAAATGCGGAAGCGATGGCGGCCACAAGGCCCACTTTGAACGAAAGGCGGCGGGACGATGACATGCGCATGAGTGTCTCCAAATGTTGTTTCTATTGCCAGCGATTCTGCCGCCCCAACAGCCCCCAAAGAGTAGGAGGCCGCTGGCAGACATCGATGCGCCGTGCATCGAAAGTGACGCATCATCATCCCGCCTGTTGCATCGGAGTCTTGAATGCCCGTGATCTGCGCCGCCTGCCACACTGAAAATCGCGATGCCGCGATGTTCTGTCACGGATGCGCACGCAAGTTGCCAGCTTTTGCGCCCACAGCGCCGTCCGTGCTCGAAACGATGCGGGCCCGGGATGCAGCGGCCTCCGCCAGGCCCTCCAGCCAGGCTGCGTCCATGCTCAGGCGGGCCGTGCGCGAGCCCTTGTTTCCGCTGGGCGTGGCGCTTCTGGTCGCCGCACTGGCGGTCGCCTGGTACGTGCAAGCGTCGCGCAGCTCCCACAAGGCGGCGCGCGTCGCGAGCACTGCGCCGGCTACGATCGTGGCGTCCTCCGCCGTCGCAACCGTGAAGGCGGATCCGCCCCGTCCGGCGAATCAGGCGCCTGCTGATTCCGTTCCGCTGGTGGCCTCGCTGTCGCCGGGCGAACTCGAGCTCGCGCCGACTCATCCCCATCCGGCGGCGGAGCCGCCCGCCGCAGTCGCGCCGCCGACCCCGGCGCCGCCTGTCGCTTCCACAGCTCCGGCCGCTCCGAGCTATCAACCGGCACCCGAGCGCCGGTCGCCTCCGCGCACGGCGGCGCCGCAACGGCCCGTCGCGCTCGATCCGCGCCACGGGTGCGAGACGCTCAACTTCGTCTTCGCCGCGCGCTGCGAAGCCGCGCACTGCGACAAGCCCGAATACTCGCGACACCCGCGCTGCAACCTCGTGCGCGAGGAGCGCAAGCGCGACGAAGCGCGCCGCAATCCGACGCTGGGCTTCTGAACCAGCGGCGAATGACCGAAGGCGGCGGGCTTTTTGTCGGAGCATCCTTCGCGCCGCACGATGGTCGCCCCCTCGCATGAGCACGGCTGATTCAGGCCCATCGGCCTAACATGCCTGCGTGCCCATCTCCTCTTCCGCGCCCTCTTCTGCGCCCTCTTCCGCTTCCACGTTCGACTCGTCTGCAGACTCGCACTGGCGACGCAATCTCTACGTCTGCATGTTCGGCTCGTTCACGACCATCGTCGCGATGACGCTGCTGCTGCCGTTCCTGCCGCTCTTCGTCGAGCAACTCGGTGTGACGGACCCCGCGGGCATTGCGCAATGGTCGGGCGCGGCCTATGGCGCCACCTTCCTGTCCGCGGCCTTCGTTGCGCCGCTCTGGGGGCGCCTGGCCGACTTGTACGGCCGCAAGCTGATGCTGATCCGCGCGAGCCTCGGCATGGCCGTGGCCATGGCGCTCATCGGCACGGCGCAGAACGTCTGGCAGCTGGTGGGGCTGCGGCTGCTTGCGGGCTTCCTGGGCGGCTATGCGTCGGGCTCGACTCTGCTCATTGCCACCCAGACGCCCAAGGAACGTTCCGGCTGGGCGCTCGGCACGCTGTCGTCGGCCATCATGGCGGGCAGCCTCGCGGGGCCGCTCATCGGCGGCGTCCTCCCGCCATTGATCGGCATCCGCTGGACTTTCTTCGCTGCGGGCGCTGTCATCTTCGTGGCCTTTCTTGCGACGCTCTTCCTCATTCGCGAAGACAAGCGGCCGCGAATCGCGAAGACGGCCAAATCGAGCGGCGGGTGGCCGAGCATCGACGACAAGCGGCCGGTGGTCGTCATGTTCATCACGGGCACGCTGCTGATGCTCGCCAACATGTCGATCGAGCCGATCATCACCGTCTATGTGCAGCAGCTCGTTGCCGACCCCCGCCACATCACCATGGTGGCGGGCCTCGTCATGTCGGCCGCGGCGCTGGGGAGCATTCTTTCGGCGGCGCGACTGGGCAAGCTTGCCGACCGCGTCGGTGCATGGAACGTCATCGTCGGTTGTCTTGCTGTGTCCGCCGCGCTGCTGATCCCGCAGGCTTTCGTCACCGCAAGCTGGCAACTGGTCATGTTGCGGTTTTTGATGGGCCTGTCGCTCGGCGGATTGCTGCCGTGCATCGCGCATGTGATCAGGCACAGCGTTCCCGAGCGGTCGGCGGGCAGCATGCTCGGCTATTCAGTGTCCGCGCAGTACACGGGGCAGGTGGTCGGCCCGCTCATGGGCGGCTTTGTCGGCGGGCATTTCGGCATGCGCTTCGTGTTCCTGGCGACGTGCGTGCTGATGGCGGCCGGCGCCTTCCTGAACTGGCGGGCACAGCGTCCGGTCTTGCGTTGATTTGACGCGCTAGCAGATGCCGTCCAAAGAAGGAAGCGGCCCGAACATGCTTGGTGTGGGCGCAAATCAACGCCAAACTGTGGCCTCAGCAGTCACACACACGAGGCGATTCTTCATGGCATTCAATCTTTACTCCCGCATCGCGGCGATTGCGACAGCGCTCGTACTGACAGCATGCGCGGCACCGGGCGGCCCACAGTCGGCGCCGATGTCGATCCGTCAGGGCACGATCGAGCAGATCACGCCGACCACCATCCGAAGCCCGGCACACACGGGCGTAGGTGCAGTCGTCGGTGGTCTCACGGGCGTGGGCCTGGGCAGCCTGATCGGCAACGGGACGGGACGCGACGTGGCGATGGTCGCAGGGGCGATCGGTGGGACGATGGCGGGCGCGGAGGTCGCCAACAGGGCCGCACAGCCCATGCCAGGGCAGGAAGTCTTCGTTCGCACCGACAGCGGCGTGCTGGTCGAAATCACGCAGCCGGTGGTTCCCGGGCTTCGCGTGGGCCAGCGCGTCTTCATCCAGGGCAACGGCGAAGCCGCCCGCGTGACCCCGCAATAACCTCAGTAGTCGAGCCACTCGATCTCGCCGGCCAACGGACGCCCGGCAAGGCGCTGGACAAGCTCCGTCATGACGACGATGTTGTTGTCGAACGAGCCGTGTGTCGCCTGGATGCGCCCGTGCTCCCGGGTGTTCTCCACCTGCGGCGTGACGACGACGTCGAGCAGTGCCTTGCCGCCAGCACTGATCGGCGGCCATGCAGCCTGCCATTGCCGCACCGAAGGCAGTTCGCTGTCCGCCCATTGATCGTTGTCGTTGGCGTACTTGGGGTCATGCGCACGCACAAGCCCCAGCAGCGGCATCTTGCGTACGTCGTCGAGCGCACGCGACACCAGATAGAGCAACGACTTGCCGTAAGCGGGCACTGAAGGCGAAGGCAGCGCGTCGTTCTTTTCGTTCTCGTCCGAGAGCACGTGCAGCCTCAGCTCGCCCAGGTCGATCACGCCGTCCTGCGCGGCAGCAAGGTAGTGCTGCACGGCGAATCGAACCGAACATGCAGGCGCCAGCAACGTGCAGCTTGCGACGCGAACCTGCTGCGCGGCAGCAGCTCGCGCGTTCAACGCGACCATCCGATCCAGCAGATGCCCGAAGAGGATCGATCCGGCCGAGTGCCCGATGAGATGCAGTTCGAGTCCGCCGCCGAGCCCGTTGCCCTCGGCCGCGAGATCGCTCGCCAGCGCCACCAGTTGGCGCGAGAGGAGGTCGAGTCCCTTGCCCGGCGAAGCGCCCGCCTCCGCGTTGTCGCGCATCTCGCCCCAGACGCCCTTGCCCAGCACATGGGCCAGCGCTTCGATGGCCCGGTCTTTGGCGTCGCCCAGCGCATCGAGCACGCCGGCAGCTCGGACCGCGTCGGCACCGAAAAGCTTCCGAACCCAGTCCTGGGTCATGTCGGCGAGGGTTTCGCCCGCGCCCGTCTTCCATGTCAGAAAGATCGGGTACACCCCATTCGCCTCGAAGTACGGCGCGAGCACGCGAATGCGGCGGATCGACTCGTCCTCCGAGTTCAGTCCGCCGTGCGCGTAGATGACGAGCTTGAGGGTCTTGGTGTTGGCAGGCTGCTTGGCGAGCCAGGCCAAGGGCCGGTCATGCACGACTTCGGCGACGAGCCCGGTCATGTCGGCCGCTCCACGCGTGAAATCGGTGGCGACGAGTTCACCGTTGTTGCCGGTAACCAACGTGTGCTCGTAGGCGCGGGGCGTCGTCCATGGCTGGTAGGCCGGCACCTTGAATGGGTGGTCTATGGGCCATGGATCGTCCGCCGGGTTGTCCGGCACGCGTGTCGCACGATCGAGAGTGACCAGCGACTGCCCGCTCGGCACGCGAAACCCCGAGACGCTCACCCGCCGTGGCTTGCCGCCGGCATCTGTCAACGCGAGCGGCACGCCAAGGGCGCAGGCCCATGCATCGGTGCCATGCACGACCCAGTCGTCATACGGCAACACGCCAAAGCCGGAAGCACCCCAGCGCCTGCCCCAGGAGTTCTGCACCACGAAACCATGCTCGTTGTAGCCGACCAGCGCGAAGGCGTGGCCTCCCAGCTTCTTCGGATCGGCCGGCGGCGGAATGACCGGCAGCCCGGCGTGGTTCATCGGAGGCGGCTGCGGCGTATCGCGAAGCAGGTCGTCCCATCCGTCGTGTACGTCTCCGGACACATACACAGCGCCGATCTCGCAGATGGCGGACTGAAGGTCCACCACCGAAGTCCGATCGATGCGGTAGTAGACGCCCAGCGGCCGCTTGCCCGCGTCGGTCTGCCAGCCGTCCAGTGGCCGCTGGAAATTCACGGCCCCGCCTTTGCCGAGGTCATACGGCCAGAACTTGCGGCCGCACACGCCATGCTTGTTCCAGCCCTTCAAGGCGCCGCGGCAACTCGATCCTTCATAGTCGGTGCCGGGCCATTCGTCGTAGCGCCGCGCCAGTTCGTAGAACATGCGCGGGCTGACTTCGTCGAAAGGTTGCGAAGGGTCCACTTCGATGTGCGCAACCCACAGGAGGTAATTGGCGACACAGGCCAGTCCGAAGCCAGTGCAGGCACCCTCCTGGCCTTGATCGAGCACGAGGCCCGCTTGCACATAGCTGCCGAGAAAGCGCGCGACGTTGGTTTCGCGCGGCCAATTGGGCGGCAGCGAACGCAATGGGGCGCGGTAAGGCAGATCGCGAAAATCCAGCCGGTCGGGCCGCGCATCGAAAAGCCTGCCCGGAACCGGTGTGCGAATCGCCGTCGCCGCCGCKATCTCGTTCGCGGCGGCGACTGCAGCGCTGGTCTTCTTGTTGCCGCGTGGCTTCGCGCGTGCTGGCTGGGCCATGGCGTGCCTTCTCCTACTTGTCGAACCTCTGGGGCGCGATTGTGAGAAGCGCGACCCCTGCGTCGCAATAGCTCGAAGGCTCTAGGCCGACCGTGTCAGCCCCAGGCTGGCGCGGTCTTCAGCCGCCCTTGGCCTGCACCAGCTTGATGACGCTGGAGAAGTCAAGCGCGCCATGGCCGGCGAGGCTGTGCGCCGCATAGAGATTGCGCGCAAGGCCACCCAGGGGCGTCGCAGCGCGCACTGCCGCGGCGTTTTCCTGCGCCAGTCCGAGATCCTTGAGCATCAGATCGGTGCCGAAGCCACCCGCATAGCCCTTCGAGGCCGGTGCGGCCTCCATCACCCCAGGCAGCGGGTTGTACTTTTCGAGCGCCCAGTTGCCGCCCGAACTGCGCCGCATGATCTCGGAGAGCACCTTCGGATCGAGCCCGTTCGCGACGCCCAGCGCAATCGCTTCCGAAGTGCCGATCATCAGGATGCCCAGCAGCATGTTGTTGCAGATCTTCGCGGTCTGGCCCGCGCCCGCACCGCCTGCGTGGAAGATGTTGGCGCCCATCTTCTCGAGCACGGGCCGCGCGCGTTCGAGATCGGCCTCCGCGCCGCCGACCATGAAGGTCAAGGTGCCGGCGATCGCGCCACCGGTGCCGCCGGAGACGGGCGCGTCGATCACGGCCACGCCGCGCTTCGCCCCTGCCTCTGCCACCTTGCGCGAGGTTGCGGCGGCGATGGTGCTGCTGTCGATCACCAGTGTGCCGGCAGGGATCGCCGCCATCAGTCCGGGCTTGCCTTCGCTGCCGAGGTAAAGCGCTTCGACGTGCTGGCTCGCAGGCAACATGCTGATCACGACTTCGGCGCCTGCGAGCGTTTCGGCCGCCGACGACGCGATGATCACGCCCTCGCCTGCCAGCTTCCTGCAAGCTTCGGCCGAAAGGTCGAAGGCGCTGACCGCGTGGCCGGCCTTGTGCAGGTTCAGCGCCATCGGGCCACCCATGTTGCCGAGTCCGATGAATGCGATCTTCATGTGCTTGTCTCCACTGTTTCGATGATTGGACTGGATGGCGCTCAGACGAGCGCCGCCAGCGGGTGCGGCCCTTCGGCGCGCACGCGGAGGTGGTCTTCGATGAACTCGGGCGTGATCTCTTCGAGCGTCGGCGGGTTCCAGCGCGGATTGCGGTCCTTGTCGATCAGCAGCGCGCGGATACCTTCGGCAAAGTCCTTGTGCGCGCAGCAGCCGAGCGATGCCCAGTACTCCAGACGGAACACTTCAGCCAGCGACATGCGCAGCACGCGCTGCCACAGTGCAAAAGACAATGCCGCCGTGCTCGGAGCGCCTTTCATGAAGGTGGTGGCGGCGGTCTGCAGCCACGCATCGTCCGACTTCAACTCGCGCAGGCGCTTGGCGATGTCGAGCAGATCGTCGCCGGCCATCAGCGCATTGATGGTGTCGAAGTGCTCCCTGAGCTTGGAATGCTGCTTTTCGGTGCCCTCCCCAGCGTGCGCCAGCAGACGCGACAACGTCGCGCGATCTGCCTTCGACTCGCCTTTCCATGCACTCGACGCAACGGCTTCCAGCAGCTGCGCCTTGCGCTCCTGCGGCACGACGATATCCGCGAGGCCGCAGAAAATCGCGTCAGCTGCATTCAATGGCGCCGCCGTCAGTGCGAGGAACAAGCCGACTCGCCCGGGCGCCCGCCGCAGGAACCAGCTTCCGCCCACGTCGGGATAGAGACCGATATTGATCTCCGGCATCGCAATGCGGCTCTGCAAGGTGACCACGCGGTGCGAGGCCCCCGCCATGAGGCCGACGCCGCCGCCCATGACGATGCCGTGTCCCCAGCAGAGGAAGGGCTTCGGAAAGGTGTGAATCAGGTAGTCGAGCTCGTACTCCTCGCTGAAGAACGACTCCGCATAAGTGTTGCGCGCAGGCCCGCATTCGAGCAGCGTCTGGTAGAGCTGGCGCAAGTCACCGCCGGCGCAGAAAGCCTTCTCGCCCGCGGCGTCGAGCAACACGCCGGCGACGCCATCGTCATTCGCCCATTCCTGCAGCTTGGGAATGAGCAACCGCACCATCGCCACCGAGAGCGAATTGAGCGAAGCAGGCGCATTGAGGGTGGCCACGCCGAAGCGCTTGCCGGTGGCTGTCTTGATTTCGTTGAAGAGGACGACTGGATCTGTCATTTGTTCTGGGTTGGGTTCATCGGATGTCGCTGTCGCCTTCGAGGAGCTTTCTCGCGACGATCATTCGCATGATTTCATTGGTTCCTTCGAGGATCTGGTGCACGCGCGCATCGCGCACCAGCCGCTCCAGCGGGAATTCGCTCAGGTAACCATAGCCGCCATGCAACTGCAAGGCGTCGTTGCACACATTGAAGCCAGCATCCGTGGCGAAGCGCTTTGCCATCGCGCAATAGGTGCTGGCGTCGGCATGGCCGGCGTCGAGCTTGCTCGCGGCGAGGCGCACCATCTGGCGCGCGGCCACGAGTTCGGTCGCCATGTCGGCGAGCTTGAACTGCAGCGCCTGGAAGCTTGCGAGAGGCTTGCCGAACTGCTGGCGTTCATGCAGATAGCGCCGGGCTGCATCCAGCGCGCCCTGCGCCGCGCCGACCGAGCAGGTCGCGATGTTGATGCGCCCGCCGTCGAGCCCCTTCATGGCGATGCGAAAGCCTTCGCCTTCGCTGCCGAGCAGGTTCGCCGCAGGCACTCGCACGTTGTCGAAGTTGATGGTGCGCGTGGGCTGGCTGTTCCAGCCCATCTTGTGTTCCTTCTTGCCGTAGCTGATGCCTGGCGCATCCGCCGGAACCGCGAAGGCCGAAATACCGCCGGCACCGCCGCCGCCGGTGCGCGCCATCAGCACCAGCACGTCCGTCGCGCCAGCCCCGGAGATGAAAGCCTTGCCACCATTGATGACGTAGTCGTTGCCGTGCAGCTCGGCGCGCGTCTTGAGTGAGCCGGCGTCCGATCCGGCGCCCGGCTCGGTCAGGCAATAGGACGCGAGCTTGCGGCCGCTGGTCAGATCCGCGCCCCATTGCTCACGCACGACAGCGCTGCCCCAGGTGCCCAGCATCCACGTCGCCATGTTGTGAATGGTGATGAAAGCCGTCGTCGACGGATCGACTGCGGCCATCTCCTCGAACACCAGAGCGGCATCGAGCCGCGGCAGCGCCAGCCCCTCGATGCTCTCGGGCGCATAGAGGCCGCAGAAGCCGAGTTCGCCAGCCTTGGCGATCGCCTCCTTGGGGAAGATCGCCTCGGCATCCCAGCGGGCCGCATGCGGTGCGAATTCACTCAGCGCGAAATCGCGCGCGGTCTGCGCGAATGCGCGCTGTTCTTCAGTCAGCTCGAAGTCCATGCGGACGAGCTTACTTGAGGCTGATCGTGGTGTTGACGCCGTGCGAGACGGTGCTGTCGTCGAACCAGCGCGCGGTCACTGTCTTGGTCTGCGTGTAGAACAGAACGACCTGCTTGCCGTAAGGCCCGAGATCGCCGAGCTTGGATGCTCGCGAGCCCGTGAACGAGAACATCGGCACTGGCACCGGAATCGGCACGTTGATACCGACTTGGCCGACGTCGATGTCTTCCTGGAAGCGGCGCGCCGCCGCACCGGACTGCGTGAAGATCGCCGTGCCGTTGCCGTTCGGGTTGGCGTTGATGAGCTCGATGGCCTCGTCGATGGTCTCTGCATTCGCAAGGCACAGCACCGGGCCGAAGATCTCCTGCTCGTAGATCGACATCCCGGGCTTGACGTCAGCGAACACCGTCGGGCCGACGAAGTTGCCCTTCTCGTAGCCTGGCACTGTGGGCTTGCGTCCATCGAGCGCGAGCGTCGCGCCATCGGCCACGCCGCGTTCGATCAGGCCGCTGACACGGTCATACGCAGCGCACGAAACCAGCGGGCCGACGTCGACGCCCTTCTCCGTGCCCGCGCCGACCTTCAGCGTCTTTGCCTTGGCGACCAGATCGGGCACCCACTTCTGCGCCTCGCCCACCAGCACCGCGACCGACACCGCCATGCAGCGCTGGCCGGCAGCGCCGAAGCTGGCACCCGCGAGTGCGTTGAGCGTCTGCTCCTTGTTGGCATCGGGCATGACGATGGCGTGGTTCTTCGCGCCCATCATGCATTGCACGCGCTTGCCGGCGAGCGTCGCGCGGTTGTAGACGTGCGTGCCGACCTTGGTCGAGCCGACGAAAGAGATCGCCTTGATGTCCTTGTGGTCGCAGATCGCGTTGACCACCGCTTCACCGCCATGCACGACGTTGAGCACGCCCGGCGGGATGCCGGCTTCGAGCGCGAGCTCGCACAGGCGCATCGTCACCATCGGGTCCTGCTCGGAAGGCTTGAGCACGAAGGTGTTGCCCGTGACGATGGCCATTGGGAACATCCACAGCGGAATCATCGCGGGGAAATTGAAGGGCGTGATGCCGGCGCATACGCCCAGCGGCTGCAGCAGCGTGTAGGTATCGACGCCGTTGGCCACGTTGTTGGCCAGCTCGCCCAGCTGCAGGTTGCCGATGCCGGCTGCATGCTCGACCACTTCGAGCCCGCGGAACACGTCGCCTTCGGCGTCGGGCAGTGTCTTGCCTTGCTCCGCCGTGAGAATCGCCGCCAGCTCGGCCATGTTCTCGCGAATGAGCTGCTGGTACTTCAAGAAGATGCGCGAGCGCGCGCCGATGGGCGTCTTGCGCCAGGTCTTGAAGGCTTCCTTGGCCGAATCGACCGCCGCATCGACTTCGGCCTGCGTCGCGAAAGGCACCTTCGCGAGCACTTCCTGCGTCGCGGGATTGACGATGTCGCGCCATTCGGCGGTCTTCGACTCGACGAACTTGCCGCCGATGAGCAGCTTGACGGTGGCGACCTTCGTCGCGGGTGTGGTGGTGGCGTCCATGAATCTTGTCTCCTGAATGGGGTGCAGGAGGTGATGCTAGCTTTGCACTTTTGCCATGGCAATAGACAAATACGCATCCCCGATCTGCATAATTGCAACGCATGGACTGGGACAACCTTCGCTTTTTTCTGGAGCTCGCGCGCTCGGGCACCTTGGTGGGGGCGGCGCGCCGTCTGGCGGTCGATCACACCACGGTGGCGCGTCGCATCCAGACGCTGGAAAAGCAGGTCGGCACCGCCCTCTTCTCGCGCGAGGCCGACGGGCACCGGCTGACCGAAGCGGGCCGCCGGTTGCAGCCCCAGGTCGAAGCGATGGAAAGCGCCTTTCTCACGGTCGAGAGCACGACGCCGGCCTCCGATGAGGGCTTGTCAGGATTGGTGCGCATCGGCGCGACGGAGGGCTTCGGCACCATCGTGCTGGCGCCGCACCTGGCACTCTTCGCGCAGCAGCATCCCAAGCTCGTGATCGACCTTTTGGCGATGCCACGGCTGGTTCATCTGTCTCGCCGCGAAGCCGACATCGTGATCTCACTCGAACGCCCCGCGCGCGGGCCGGTGGTGGTGACCAAACTGACGGACTACGTGCTGCGCCTCTATGCCTCCAGGCAGTATCTGGCCAAGCATGGCGCCATCCGCAAGCGCGACGACCTGCGCGGCCACACCTTCATCAGCTACGTGGACGACCTGCTCTTCAGCAAGGAGCTCCAGTACCTGGACGAGCTTTATCGCCCGGACTCCTTCGCGCTGCGCAGCACCAGCATCCTGGCGCAGCACCAGGCGACGGTTGCGGGGGCCGGCATTGCGGTGCTGCCGGCCTTCATTGCGGAGCGGGACAAATCCTTGCGGCGCGTGCTGCCGGACGAGGCGAACTTCACGCGCACGTTCTGGATGTCGGTTCCGGCGGAGACGCGCCATCTCGCCCGAATGAAGGCGACCTGGGACTTTTTGCGAGAGATCGTGGAGGCGCAGCGGGCGTTGTTGCTGCCGTAGCAGAGGAAATCGCATATCGATCGAAGGGCAGGCTCCTGGTCGAGGAACACCTGTCGAGCGTGATCGTCGTGACGCCGCTCGGCAGTGCGTCGAAGTCGACGACCCTTGCGATCACGTGCAGTCCGCCCGTGAAATGGCCATCGAAATCGCCGTCTTCGGTGCGACATCCGAAGCTGATCAGATGGACCTGGTCGACGTAGTAGCCGGTGGTCGTGCCAAAGCGCCGGAGATCGAGAGCGACCCGGCGACCGAGCAAATCGGCGAGGTGATCCGGCTCATAGGCGATCGACTGCACCGCACTGACGACCTTGTCATAGGTCATCGGCTCGTCATTGGGCCGCGAGCATGCGGTGACTACGGCGGCGAATGCCGCCAGCAGAATCACGCGGGCGAAAAAGCCCATTATTCGTTGGATGCGCACAGCCAGTGCCACCGAATGACGCGCTGCCCGCAATACTGAGTGGTGATGCGCGCGGCCAATTCGGTCTTGGAGGAATCGTCCCACCGCCTGTCGATCCAGACCACGGCTTCGTACAGATCATCCGAGTTGCCGCTCACGTCATACCTGTCCAGCAAGGCAGCGGTGAGTTCGCGATTGGCGAAGTCGTCTCCGCTGGCCGCTGCATTGCGCAGCGAATTGAAAGTCGACGGCTCCGGCGGAACCGAACCGGTTGCCTTTGCAGGCTGCGGGTGTATGGCCGCCTCGACATGCCCCGCCGGACTCTTCCAGATCAGCGCCAGAAGAACCAACACGACCAGCGTGACGTAAAAGCGCACCGATGCCCTCTTGGCGCCTTCGTGGAGGTAATGAAGAGTGCGATTGAACATGGCCGGAATCTCCCGCTCATCAACGTGCTGCAGGAGATTAGACGACCACCCTTGGCGAGTCATCATCCAAAGCGATGATGAAAAAGCGGCTCGACTCGCCGTTCCAACCTCAGGGCCAGACCGCCGGATGGCTCCCAGGCGGCATCGATGGCCGCGGCCATGCGGCAGGCGTGCGCGAAAGCTGCGCGCTGTGCCTGAACCCGGTCAGTTCGCCGAAGCCTGACGGAGAGATTTCCAGGTAGGGTGCCTTGTCAGGCACTTCGATACGGAATCCATCGGGCACCCGGCCGAGTCCTCGCAACCAATCGCCGGTTTGTGCGAGCGACACCTGCACGAGCCAACTGCCACCCTCGCGTTGTTGCCGCCAAAGCGCCGCGGCCGCGCCCATGGCGATGAGGTAACCGGTCGCCTCATCGAGGATCTGCATCGGCAAGGGCCTCGGCTTGCCGCCCCCAGCGGCTTCGCCCTCGGCATGGTTGAAGCCTATGGCGGTCTGCACGAGCGAATCGAAGCCGCGCCGTGCCGCCCATGGGCCAACCGTTCCGTAAGCCGAGAGCGAAACATAGACCATGCCCGGCCGAGTCCGCGCGACATCCTCCGGACCGAAGCCCAGCGATGCAATGCCGCCGGGGCGGTAGCCCTGGATGAAGACATGTGCATCTTTCGCCAACCGATGCAGCGCGTCTCGGCCAGCCTCTTCATGAAGATCGATATGCGTCGAGAGCTTGCCGCGGCTGGTGTCGGCGATGGCCTCGATGTTGGGCAGCTTCGGTGAATTGACCAGCATCACGTCGGCGCCATAGGCCGCCAGCGCACGGCCGCCCACGGGCCCGGCGAGGATGCGCGTGAAGTCCAGCACCCGCACACCGGACAAGGGCCGTACGTCGTCCGCGAGAGGCGGCAGCGCAAGCGGCGGTGCATCGCCGATGCGTTCGATGCTGAACAAGGGCTGCGACACCAGTGCCCTGCCCTGCGGGGTGGCGTCCCAGTCGTCGAAACGGCGCAGTGCGGTTGCCACCAAGCCCTTGGCGGCCGCTGCGTCTTCGAAGTCGATCGACTTCCACGTCTGCATGGCCGCTTCGGCATCGGCGCGCTGGGCGGTGGCCGGATCGAGCCCCAGCAGCCGGAGCGCGCCGTCGCGATGGTGCGCAAAGTTGGCATGGATGCGCACCCAACCATCCGCCGTGCGATAAAGGCCCGAGAACGGGTCCCAGGCGTCGGGCACCCGCCCGTCGACGCTGTACCAGGCCGTGCATTCGAGCGCGGCATGCAGCATGTCGACCTCGACCTGCTGGCGCGGCACGCCTCGCACGTGCCCCAATTCGCAGGCGGCAAGTGCTGCGGCGGCAATCGTGCTCTGCGCCGCCACGCCGACGGCAAAAGAGGAAGGCAGCACGGGGTCAGCGCCGCCGAGGCGCGCAAAGGCCAGCGCATCCAGCGGCAAGCCTGACAGTTGCCAGATGTCCTTGAGAGCTTCCGCCCCGTCCATGTTCGTGCTCCTGTCCTTGCGCACCAGACAGCGCTGCCGGTGACCTCGCTACTGGATCAGCTTGGCACCGGTCTTCGACTGCAGGGCGTCGAAGGTCACGCCCGGCGCGAGTTCGACCACCTTCAAGCCTTCGGGCACGACGTCGATGACAGCCAGATCCGTGATGATGCGGTCGACCACGCCCACGCCCGTCAGCGGCAGCGAGCACTTCTCGAGGATCTTGAGGTCCTCGGTGCCGTCCTTCTTCTTTGCGACGTGTTCCATCAGCACGATCACGCGCTTCACGCCGGCGACGAGGTCCATGGCACCGCCCATGCCCTTGACCATCTTGCCCGGGATCATCCAGTTGGCGAGATCGCCCTTGCTGCTCACTTGCATGGCGCCGAGGATGGACAGGTTGATCTTGCCGCCGCGGATCATCGCAAAGCTGTCGTGGCTGCCGAAGATGGCCGAGCCGGGAATGGTCGTCACGGTCTGCTTGCCGGCGTTGATAAGGTCGGCGTCGACCTGGTCTTCGGTCGGGAAAGGGCCGATGCCCAGCATGCCGTTCTCGCTCTGCAGCCACACCTCCTTGTCGCCGACGAAGTTCGCGACCAGCGTCGGGATGCCGATGCCGAGGTTCACGTAGAAGCCGTCTTCGAGTTCTTGTGCCGCGCGTGCGGCCATCTGGTCCTGGGTCCAAGGCATGTCAAGCTCCCTTGCCGTTGTTGCTTTTGATGGGGGCCGGCACTTCGCTGCCGGCGGCTGCTTGCGCGATGGCGGCTTGCGCCTCGACCTTCGCGGCGACCGCATCGACCGGGGCCGCAGCGCTCACGGTGCGCTTCTCGATGCGCTTCTCGGGGTTGCTGTTGAGGACGATGCGATGCACGTAGATGCCCGGCAGATGAACATCGTCCGGTGCGATCTCGCCGACTTCGACGATCTTCTCGACTTCGACGATGCAGACCTTGCCGGCCATGGCCGCGGCGGGATTGAAGTTGCGCGCCGTCAGGCGAAAGCGCAGGTTGCCCGACTTGTCCGCGACGTCGGCCTTGACCAATGCCACGTCTGGCACCAGCGAGCGTTCCATCACGTAGGTTTCACCATCGAATTCGCGAAGCTCCTTGCCCTCGGCGACCTGCGTGCCGACGCCGGTCTTGGTGAAGAAGGCCGGGATGCCGGCACCGCCCGCACGCAGCTTTTCGGCCAGCGTGCCTTGCGGCGTGAATTCGAGCTCCAGTTCGCCCGCCAGGTATTGGCGCTCGAACTCCTTGTTCTCGCCCACGTAGCTCGCGATCATCTTCTTGATCTGGCGCGTCCCCAGCAGCTTGCCGAGGCCGAAACCGTCGACCCCCGCGTTGTTGGAGATGCAGGTGAGGTTCTTGACGCCGGAGTCGTGCAGGGCATCGATCAGCGCTTCGGGAATGCCGCAGAGGCCGAAGCCACCGACGGCGAGAGTCTGGCCGTCGGCCACGACGCCCTTGAGTGCCGCATCGGCGGAGGGGTAGATCTTGTTCGCCATGGTTCCTCGTTGGTGATGATGGTGGTGATGGTGGTGATGGATGTTGACCGTGAATCGCCTTCGACGATACTACGTAGAGGCATACGTAGTATTTCGTAATGGAGACACCCGACAAGGCCCCCGCCAAGGAATGGCAGACCGTCGACTACCGGCTCGCCTTCGAGCTCGCGCCGGTCGGCATGGTGCTCTCCCGTCATCGCAACATCGTCGGCTGCAATGCGCGCGTTTGCGAGATGTTCGGCACCACGCGCGATGCGCTGGTCGGTCAATCCTTTCAGGTGCTCTACCCGAGCGTCGCCGAATTCGAACGGATCGGCAAGCGGATGGAGCCGATCCTGAACGCCAGCGGCCGTTATGCCGACAACCGGATGATGAAAAGGCTGGGCAACCTGCACGGCGCATTCGCAGGCGAGACCTTCTGGTGCCACGTGAGCGGCCAGGCGCTGAATCGAGCCGCGCCGCACGAGGCGGGCATCTGGACCTTCGAGGACCTGGGATCGCGGCGCTCGGCCAAGGCCGAACTCACGCCGCGCGAACGCGAAGTCGCCGCGCAGGTGATGCAGGGCCGCACCTCCAAGGAAATCGGCAAGGCGCTCGCGATCAGCCACCGCACGGTCGAGATTCATCGCGCGCGGCTGATGCGCAAGTACGCGGCGGCGACGACCGCCGAATTGGTGCAAAAGCTGATCGCAGGATAGATTCCGGCCAACGATGGCCTCTTCGCACGACCCCGAAAAACCCCACCACCGCGCACGCGGATTCCAGAACAACTACATCGAGTTTCAGCCGAAGAGCCTCTCGGAGCTTCTGCGCTGGCGCAGGGATGCGATCCGCAATCACCTGCCGCCACCGCCGCTCGCGCCCACGCCGCGCGTGGCGGCCGACCTGCCCTGGCTGCGCGCCAACGGCAGCGCGGGCGTTGCAATGCTGCCGGCCGTGAACTGGATCGGCCATGCCACCGTGCTGGCCCAACTCGGCGGCCTCACGATGCTGACCGATCCGATGTTCTCGCAGCGGGCGTCTCCCGTGCCACTGGTCGGCCCCACGCGGCAGACGCCGCCGGGCATTGCGCTCGCCGACTTGCCGCACATCGATCTGGTGCTGGTCTCGCACAACCACTATGACCACCTCGACCTGGCTTCCGTGGCCGCTCTGAACGGGCAGCGCGGGGGTCCGCCCCTCTTCATCGTTCCGTTGGGGCTCAAGGCCTGGCTGGCTGCGCACCACGTGCACAACGCAGTCGAACTCGATTGGTGGGAACGGCATCCGGTAGCGGGGCCGCAAGGCGCTGTCGAAGTGGCTCTGGTGCCCGCGCAGCATTGGTCCTCCAGGAGTCCGAGAGACGCCATGGCGACGCTATGGGGCGGCTTTGTGGTGCTGGCGCCGGACTGCCATCTGCTCTTCACCGGAGACACGGGCTATTCGCGCGACTTCGCCGACATTCGCCGTCACTTTGCCGATCGGCAAACGCCCGAGCAAGGCGGCGGCTTCGACATTGCGTTGATACCGATCGGCGCCTATGCGCCGCGCTGGTTCATGCAGACACAGCACGTGGACGTCGAAGAAGCACTGCGGATTCATCGTGATGTGGCTGCCAAGCGCTCGCTGGGCATTCACTGGGGAGTATTCAATCTGACTGACGAGGCTCTCGACGAGCCCCCCAGAAAGCTGGCCGAGCTGCGTGCCGCACAGGGCATGCCCGAAGACGAATTCTTCGTTCTTGCCGTAGGCGAGACACGCAAACTCACATTGCGAACCCCCAAAGCGTTGGATTGACGCAAACGTAGGTCAATAATCAAAATGCCGCCGTCATCGTGTAATACATTCGATTTAAGTAATGATGAACATGGCCGATCCGGACCCGTCGATGTCAGTGCCTTGCAAGCACTGCGCTGCACTGCTGCAGAAAGGGGTTCAGTTTTGTCCGTATTGCGGCAGAGACCAATTTCCCGATCATGTTTCTCCGGTCAGGCGCGCAGCGCCGGCACCCATGGATGTCGTGGACTTCGCCGACACCGTGCAGCCGGACGCACAGACCTCCGAATCGCTTGGCTACCCTGTCCCGACGACCGCAGCAGCCAACGACGAAACGGACCCTGAAATCGGACTCGTGCGCCCCGGAGGCTACTGGCAGAAGGAAGTGCTGGGGGGCCGCGGAATGCCGCGGCATTGGGCCGGCAGTTCACTATTGCCAATACGCCTCGTCATCAGCGTCGTGGCTGCGCTGGCCCTCGTGGCGATCGCCCTGTTGATCGACAACCTGTACCTCGACAACGGCAGCGAGGCCGGCAGGCAGCGGGAGTTCAAGGCGAACCTGGAGCAAGTGCACAGTGCGATGGATCGCGGCGACCTCGGCGGCGCGGCGCGCATCCTCGAAGGACTCGAGACCGAACATGCGGACGATGCAGGCGTTCAGGCCCTCCGACAGGCGTTCGATCGAAGATTACAGGAGCAGGTCGCGAAGCGCGAGCAACTCAGGGAGGCCGCGCTGAAGGCATCGAAGGCGATCGGTCTTCCGCCGCCGGCGCAGTCGGCGCCGGTCCAAGCCCAGAGCCGCGTCCAGGCACCGGCGCCGGTCAATGACGCCGCCCGTCAAACAACCAATGCGCTCGGACTCGGCGAGCCCGCGGCTCCCCGTGCTCCGGCAAACACAAGCGCCCCGCCCCCTCCCTCTTCATCCCCTGCGCAAGCGGCGGGCGCGGCGAAATCGACTGAAAAGGATTGCACCACCACGCTGACGGCGCTGGGCCTCTGCCAAAAGTAGAAGCAACGAGACACCGATAACAATCACAACCGATCGACTTCAAGGAGCCAGCATGCCAATCAGAACCTTCCTGACCGCGTTGTTGATGATGGTCTTCCTGTCCCCTGCGCTGGCGCAGAACCGGGCGGCGTACAAGATCGTCACCGCATCGAAGACGGGCACCTACATCCAGATCGGCAACGACATTGCCAAGTGGATCGCCGAGCCCGCGGGCATCGACCTCGAAGTGCTCGAGTCCAAAGGGTCGGCGGAGAACGTTCAGCGCATGCGCTTCGAGCCCGGGGTCAAGCTGGCCCTGGTGCAGTCGGACGTCTACCAGGCTTTCCTGGACGAAGCGAAGGCAGGCAACGCAGAGGCCGGAAACATCATTCGTCCGCTGCGGCTCATCATGCCGCTGTATGACGAGGAGATCTACTTCGTCGCCCGCGCAGACGCGCCGATGAACTCCATCAACGAGATCAAGAACAAGAGGATCAGCGTCGGCCCCCTGGGCAGCGGCACGGCGCTCACTTCGCGAACCATCTACAACCTGATGTTCGGCGAACAGATCCCTGCCGCCAACATCGAGTACCTGGGCAACGAGGATGCACTCGTGAAGCTCACGGTCGACAAGACGATCGACGTCGCGATCATCGTCGCCGGGCAGCCCGCCAAGCTTTTCGCGGACATGAAGCCGGAGGCGCGCAACTACATCAAGATCCTGAAGCTGGACAATGCGGCGCCCGAGACAGCGCGCGCGAAGAAGACCTACTTTCCGGCCGTGATCCGCGCCAGCAGCTACCCGGCATGGCTGTCCGCCGACATCCCGACGCTGACGGTGAAGGCCTACCTGGTCACCTACGAATACAACCTTCAATCGACCGTCGGAAATCTCATCCGCTTCGCGGACTCGCTGTGTACCAACTTCGACAAGCTCCAGGCCAACGGACATCCGAAGTGGAAGCAGGTGAAATTCGAACTGCCTCCCCTCAGCCAGGGATGGCGCTACTACGCTCCGATGGAGAAGCGGATGCGAGCCTGCATCGCTGGCCAGCAGGCGGCCGCCACAGCCCGGGCGACGCCGGTGAAGGCGGCGCCACCCCAAGCCAGACCGTGCTCTGACCAGGAGCTGGTACTCGGCATCTGCAGAAAGTAGCTTCCGGTTCGGGCAAGGCTTCGGGCGCGAGGCTCAGGCACTCGCTGCCGCGACCGCTGCGCGCGGACGCAGCGTCGCCATGACGAAATAGACACCGCCGCCGATCACCACGCCGAAGAACCAGCCGTAGATGTTCCACCAGGTAGGCAGCAAGGTCGTGAAGGTAGGCAGCAAGGTCGAGAACACGCTGCCGATGCCTGCGGCGACCAGGGCGTTGACGTTCCAGCCACCCTCGTAGCGGTACTCGCCGTATTCCTGATAGAGCGCCGCCACATTGATGTTGCCCTTCGCGACCAGGTAGTAGTCGACCAGGATGACCCCGAGCAGCGGCCCCATGGTGGACCCGATGGCGTTCACGAAATGCGCGGCGTTGCCTTCCCACGGTGCGAACGGATAGAGCACCAGCGCAATCGCAGCTGCGATCAGGCCCCCCTTCTTGAAGCTGATCTGCCTCGGGAAGGTGTTTGAAATGTCGAACGCCGCCGACACGAAATTGGCCACCACGTTGATGCCCAGGGTCGCGACGGCGAAGGTGATTGCGGCAATCAGCGCCAGCACCCAGCTGTCGAACTTGGCGGAGATCTGCTCGGGATGCAGCAACACTTCTCCGTAGACCTTGAAGGCTGCGAGCGTCGTGACGCCGGCAACCAGCGAGAACGCGACGAGGTTGATCGGCAGGCCCCAGAGGTTGCCCCTTCTTACCGCGTCCTTGTCCTTGGCGTAGCGCGAGAAGTCGCAGAAGTTGAGGTACAGCGCCGCGAAGTAGGTGATCCATGTCGCACCGACCGCCATCAACGCCCAGAACGAGCCCGGTTCGCCAGGGACGCCAGCGTCCTGGGTCTTCTGGATCAGCGCGTCCATCGGGATGCCATGGTCGAACGAGATAGCGCCGGCCTTGACGCACAGTCCGACCGCAAGCAGCAGCATCGCGATCCACACTGCGGGGCCCGCCCAGTCCTGGAACCGCCGCACGGTTTCCATGCCTTTCTGGATGATGAGCAGTTGCAATGCCCAGATCACCAGATAGCAGATCACCTCCAGTGCCGAGTGCCCGAGGATGTGCGTGCCCTTGTGGAATTCGAGCATCGCATCGCTGCGGATCAATAGCGCGACCACGGCGCCTGAAGCCGCCGCTGTTTGCGCGCCATACCAGAAGCAGGCCACCACCGCCCGCACCATCGCCGCCAGATTGGCGCCCCAGACGCCGAAGGAAGCTCGCGCGAGCACCGGATACGGCACGCCCGTCTTTTCACCGGCATAGCCGATCAGGTTCATCAGCCCGAAGATCACCAGGGAGCTGAGTCCGATGGCGATGAGGAAGTTGACGAAGCTGCCGCACAGCAGGAACAGGCTGGCCGCGAGGTAGTAGCCCCACAGGCTGTGAACGTCGGAAGTCCAGACGTTGAAGATGCTGAAAGCGCCCCAGTTCCGTTCCTTGGCGGGTGCCAGGTCCTCGTTGTAGAGCCCGGGTGAGGGATTGCGGATTTCCATGGATCGCTCCTGTTGTACGCACGAGGCCAGCGTAGGCACTCGCCATCCGATGGAGATACTGGTTTTCCCGAACGCTTCCCGAACGGATTCAACGGATTCAGCCGGCTTTGCGAAAAGTGAGATTGATCCGGCAATCGCCCAGAAGCGGATGCGTGCCCTCCTTCAACGGCAGCACGCCGTGGAAACGCAGACGCGCCGGCCCTCCCCAGACCACCACGTCGCCATGCCCGAGCGGCACGCGGCGCGCCTTGTCGGCCCGTTTCGCGCCGCCGAACAGGAAGACGGCCGGAATGCCCAGCGACACGGAGACGATGGGCTGGCCGTAGTCGCGCTCGTCGCGGTCTTGATGAAGCGAAAGCCGCGTGCCGGGTTCGTAGCGATTGATGAGGCACGCATCGGGCACGAAATCGGCGAACCCGGCTTGCGAAGCCGCATCCGCCGCCAGCCGTGTGAAGGCCGCCGGCATGCGCGGCCATGGCCGTTCGCTGTCGGGGTCGATCGGGTCGTAGCGGTATCCGGTGCGGTCGGTCACCCAGCCGAGCTCGCCGCAGTTGGTCATCGCCACGGACATGCGGAAGCCGCCCGGCGTGACCATGTGGCGCAGCGGCGCTCGGTCAATCACTTGCTGAACGGCGGCGAGCAACTCGGTCTCGCGCTCGATCGCATGGCGTCGCAACACGACCGCACCCGGCTCCAATGGCTCCGCGGTGGGCACATCGGATTCAGCGGTGTCTTCGAACAGGTCCAGCGTCATGCAATCCTCTGGCTCATGCTCATTTTCCGGCTCAAGCCGCATCATGAAAGATGATGCCCAGCGTGTGGCGGCGACCGGACCGGACCCGGCTCACCCCATGGCGCAGGTTGACCCGATACACCCCCCGCGTGCCTTGCACCGGCCGGTGGTGCACCGCGATCACCGCCGCATCGCCTTGCCGCAGCGGCAGCACCATCGGCCGCGATTGCATGCGTGGTCGCTGCTCGGTCATCACGAATTCGCCGCCCGTGAAATCGCGTTCGGGCTCTGACAGGAGAACCACGACTTGCAGCGGAAAGACGTGCTCGCCGTACAAGTCCTGATGCAGGCAGTTGTAGTCGTCGGCCCCATATTGCAGGAGCAGCGGCGTGGGTCGCAGCTGGCCACCGGCATGGCAGCGCGCGATGAATTCGGCATGCGCCGGCGGAAAGCGCACGTCGATGCCCATCGCCTGATTCCATCGGTTCGCGATCGGCGCGAGGTGTGGATAGATGTGCGCGCGCAGGTCCCCGATCAACTCCGGCAAGGGATAGGCGAAGTACTTGTATTCGCCTCGCCCGAAGCCGTGCCGCTCCATCACCACGCGGCTGCGGAAGAGCGCATCGGCCGGATACATCGTCGCCAGGGATCGGCACTCGGCCGGCGTGAGCAGACCCCCGATCACGGCGTTGCCCTGGTCATCGAGTTCGTCGGCCACCTGTGCCCAATCGATGGCCGCGACGCGAGGCCCGGTCTCGTCGCGCAGCGGCATTTTGTCTCGTGCGTTCATGCCGTCTTCGCTTCGCGTTCAAGCAACGCACTCTTGCGCTCCACGCCCCAGCGATAGCCCGACAGGCTGCCGTCGCTGCGCACTACGCGGTGGCATGGAATCGCCACCGCCAGCGCGTTGGCGCCGCAGGCTTGCGCCACCGCACGCACCGACTTCGGTGCACCGATGCGTTTCGCGATCTCGCTGTAGCTCGCGGTCTGGCCCAGTGGGATCTCGCGGAGCGCACGCCAGACGCGCTGCTGGAAGGCCGTGCCGCGAACGTCGAGCGGGAGGTCGAGCCCCACCCCCGGCGCCTCCACAAAGCCAACGACCTTCGCGACCAGTGCTTCGAATTCCGCGTCGCCACCGATCAGCCGAGCCCGCGGAAACTGGTCCTGCAGATCGCGCGCCAAGGCTTCAGCGTCATCACCCAATGCGATGGCGCAGACGCCGCGTTCGCTTTGCGCAACCAGGATCGCGCCCAGTGCGCATTCGCCGATCGCAAAGCGAATGTCCGTGTCGGCGCCGCCTGCCCTCCATGCCGTCGGCGTCATGCCGAGCATGTCGTTCGAGCTTTCATAGAAGCGGCCGTTGGAGTTGTAGCCGGACCCGTAGATCGCATCGGTCAC
Source organism: Variovorax sp. 10N420 (assembly GCF_056394705.1). Taxonomy (NCBI): domain Bacteria; kingdom Pseudomonadati; phylum Pseudomonadota; class Betaproteobacteria; order Burkholderiales; family Comamonadaceae; genus Variovorax; species Variovorax sp. 10N420. Next base: position 347,928 of record NZ_JBFTIJ010000006.1, read on the forward strand.
CGTGTCGCTGCGCAACAGCTCTCGGCGTACGCGAGCCGCGCGATGCGCCGCTGCATAGGCTTTGGGCGTGACGCCGGTCACTTGCTTGAAGAGCCGGTGAAAGTGCGAGCTGCTGAGCTTCGCCCTTTGCGCGAGTTCGTCCAGCGTCGGCGTCTGCTCGGCGGCTTCGATGAAGCGGCACGACTCGGCCACCATGTCCGCCTGCTGCGCAGCCTGCGCAGGCGCGTCAGGCTTGCAGCGCCTGCACGGCCGAAAGCCGGCGCGCTCCGCTTCGGCCGCGCTCGCATGAAAGGCCACGTTCTCGGGCCGTGCCTGGCGTGCGCCGCAGGAAGGCCGGCAATACACCCCCGTCGTGCGGACCGAATAGAAAAAGCTGCCGTCCGCCGCCGCATCACGGGCCATGACGGCGGCCCAGCGCGGGTCGCTTACTGTGGCGAGGGCCCGCATCTCGTTGGGATTGCGCATGTTCATTTGCATCCTTCAGTCATGTCGTTGTCGATGCGTCCACTGTAGGGATCGTCGCCGCGCGCCGCACTCCGGCTCTTGCTTTCGAATTCGACGCAGGGCCGTTCCTCAGATCGTAGGACGATGCCGACATCACCGTGCTTTCTTCAGCCCTCGGCCTACGGGGGCTGCCTGGCGGCCTCGTTACCATTTGGGCCACATGATCGATCGACGTTCACTCCTCACGGCCAGCGGAGCATCGCTGGTACTCGCCGCGCTCGGCATTCCTGCCGAAGCAATGGCCGCCGCCGGACTCACACTGAGCCAGCCTCGGCCCTTTTCCTTCGAACGTCTTGTTGCACTCGCGAAGTCGCTCGGCGCCCAGCCCTATGCGCCCGATAAATCGCTTCCGGCGGACGTGCTCGAGCGCATCGACTACGACGCACACGGCAAGATCAAGTTCAACACCGACAACGCGCTATTCCGGGATGGTCCCGGCCAGTTTCCGGTGACCTTCTTCCACCTCGGCCGATTCTTTCAGGTGCCGGTGCACATGTACGTGCTGGAAAACGCGGGCGATGACGGCTTCGCCCGCGAAATCGTCTACGACAGCGCCTACTTCACCATGCCTGCGGACAGCCCGGCGCGAAAACTGCCCGACGGTGCCGGATTCGCTGGATTTCGCCTTCAGGAAAGCCGCCTCGGCGATCAGAAGAAGTTGCCTTGGCAGACCAACGATTGGGCGGCTTTCCTTGGCGCGTCGTACTTTCGCGCGATCGGAGAGCTGTACCAGTACGGCTTGTCCGCGCGCGGCATCGCGCTCGACGCGGCCATGCCCGATCGCGCCGAGGAGTTTCCGACCTTCACGCGCTTCTACTTCGAGCCGCCCCCGTCGGACAGCGCCAACTCCATGACGATCTACGCCCTGCTCGAAGGGCCCAGCATCACCGGCGCCTACAAGTTCGTGCTCACGCGCGACAAGGCAGTCTTGATGGACATCGATTCGCGGCTGTTCCTGCGCCGGGACGTCGCCCGCTTCGGCCTTGCGCCGTTGACGTCGATGTACTGGTATTCCGAAACCGTGAAGCCCACCGGCATCGACTGGCGGCCGGAGGTGCATGACTCCGACGGCCTGGCCATGTGGAACGGCGCCGGCGAGCGCATCTGGCGGCCCCTGAACAACCCGACGCAAACCCGCGCATCGGCATTCACGGACACCAATCCACGTGGGTTCGGGCTGCTGCAGCGCGATCGCTCCTTCGATCACTACCAGGATGGCGTCTACTACGACAAGCGCCCCAGCCTCTGGGTCGAGCCGCTCGGCAACTGGGGTGAAGGCACCGTGCAGCTCATCGAGATTCCCACGGATGACGAAATTCACGACAACGTGCTCGCCTGCTGGGTGCCCAAGGCGCCGGCCACGGCGGGGTCGAGCTACACCCTCAAGTACCGCCTGCATTGGGCGGCCGACGAGCCCTTTCCTTCGCCGCTGGCGCGCGTGCTGGCCACACGCATTGGCCGCGGGGGTCAGCCCGGCCAGCCGAGACCCGCGGGCATCCGCAAGTTCATGGTCGAATTCATCGGCAAGCCGCTGGAGTCACTGCCTTTCGGCACCAAGCCCGAACTGGTGTTGACGGCCTCGCGCGGCAAGTTCTCGTACATCTTTGCCGAAGCCGTGCCGGATGGCGTGCCCGGTCATTGGCGCGCGCAGTTCGATTTCACGGCGGAGGGAACGGATCCGGTGGACATGCGCCTGTTCCTGAAGACTGGCGACCAGACGCTGTCAGAAACCTGGCTCTACCAGTTCCAGCCGTTTTAGCGGTTGCTCGCCCCCAGGCTTCGCGCACTTCGTGTCGCTTCGCCTACCCCCTGACCGGGGGCAATACCAGCGGCCCGGCTGAGCCGGTTCCGCGGTATTTCTGGCAAGGGAATGGAGGCCGGGACGAGGCCGGAGCTGTTTCGGTTACTTGCCTTTGATCGAGATCAGTTCGATCTCGAAGTCGAGGGTGGCGTTGGGGGGGATGACGCCGCCTGCGCCGCGGGTGCCGTAGGCGATGGCGGGTGGGCAGGTCAGCTTGGCTTTGCCGCCGACTTTCATGAGCTGGACGCCTTCGGTCCAGCAGGGGATTACGCCATTCAGGGGAAATTCGGCAGCCTCGCCGCGCTTGTAGGAGCTGTCGAATTCCTTGCCGTCGGGGAAGGTGCCGCGGTAGTTGACTTTCACGACATCGGTGGCGGCGGGCGAGGCTCCCTTGCCGTCGACCAGCGACTGGAAGATGAGGCCGCTCGGCTTGGTGACGGGCGCCGACTGCGCAAAGGCTGACGGCAGGACGAACATCGAAACAGCGGCTGCAACAAGAATGGATCGCACGATTTACCCCTTGGTCGAATGAATGAACGGGCCCATTATTGCCGGGTGGCCGAGTCCATTCGGCACTGCCTTCGGGCCTTCTCACCTTCTCACCGACGCTCATGCGCTACCGAACCACCATCGATTCGCAGGTCTTCGAGTTCATCGACTTGAAGCAGGTCATGGCGTTCGCGAGTCCGGCGCGCTCCGGGGACTATCTCGCCCAGATCGCCGCAGCCACGGCTCAGCAGCGCATGGCCGCACGCCATGTGCTGGCCGAGACACCGCTCAAGCAGTTCCTCACGGAAGCGCTGGTGCCTTATGAGGACGACAACATCACGCGGATCATCATCGACGAGCACGACGCCCAGGCCTTTGCGCCGGTGTCGCACCTCACGGTGGGCGACTTTCGCAACTGGCTCTTGTCCGAACAGGCGAGCACCGAGACATTGACTGCGCTCGCGCCGGGACTCACACCAGAGATGGTGGCCGCGGCGTCCAAGCTCATGCGCAACCAGGATCTCGTCGCGGTCGCGCGCAAGTGCAGCGTGATAACGCGGTTCCGCGACACGATCGGCCTGCCCGGCCATCTCTCGGTGCGGCTGCAGCCCAATCATCCGACCGACGATCTGCAGGGGGTGGCCGCATCCACGCTCGACGGCCTGCTCATGGGCGCGGGCGATGCGGTGATCGGCATCAATCCGGCATCGGACAGCATGCAGGTGCTCGGAGACCTGTTGCGGATGCTGGATGAGGTGATCCAGCGCTTCGAGATTCCGACCCAGAGCTGCGTGCTGACGCATGTCACCCACGCGTTGAAGCTGATCGAATCGGGCGGCCCGGTCGATCTGGTGTTCCAGTCGATCGGCGGCACCGAGAAAACCAATCGATCTTTCGGTGTGACGCCCGAACTTCTCGACGAGGCGTACGCCGCCGCATTGGCAACGAAGCGCGGAACGATCGGAGACAACGTGATGTACTTCGAGACCGGCCAGGGCAGCGCCCTGTCGGCCAATGCCAACTTCGGCGTCGACCAGCAGACCTGCGAAGCCCGCGCCTATGCGCTCGCGCGGCGCTACAAGCCGCTGCTGATCAACACCGTCGTCGGCTTCATCGGGCCTGAATATCTCTACGACGGCAAGCAGATCGTCCGCGCGGGCCTGGAGGATCACTTCTGCGGCAAGCTGCTCGGCCTGCCCCTGGGTTGCGACGTCTGCTACACCAACCACGCGGAAGCCGACCAGGACGACATGGACACGCTGCTGGTGCTGCTCGGTACCGCGGGCATCAACTTCATCATGGGCGTGCCGGGTGCGGATGACGTGATGCTCAACTACCAGAGCACTTCGTTTCACGACGCGTTGTTCATGCGCGAGACGATGGGCTTGAAGCGCGCACCGGAGTTCGAAGCCTGGCTCGAGCGCATGCAGATCACGGACATGGCCGGCCGGCTCCTGCCGCCCTCTTCCAACCACCTGCTCACCGACATGCGCGCCTTGAGCGCTCTCGGCCGATGACGAACGACCTCGTCAGCCCCAGCCCGTGGAGCGATTGGCGCAAGGCGACGCCAGCGCGCATTGCGCTCGGCCGAGCCGGGGCGGGCATGCCGACCGACGAAATACTGCGCTTCGGATGGGCGCACGCGATGGCGCGCGACGCCATTCACGCCGAGCTCGACACCAATGCGCTCGCGGCATCGTTGAATGCGCAGGGTTGGGAAACCGCCCAAGTCCGAAGCCGCGCGGCCGATCGCACGACCTATCTGCGCCGCCCCGATCTCGGCCGGCAGCTCGAAGACGACGACGCATCGCGCATGCGCGCCATGGCCGGGACGCCGAAGGACATCTGCATCGTCATTGGCGACGGCTTGTCTTCGCTCGCGGTCGATCGGCATGCCGTGCCGCTGGTGACTGCGTTCCGGCAGCAGTTGCAGCAGTTGCCCAAAGGCCTCACCCTCACGCCCGTGGTGATTGCGTCGCAGGCGCGCGTGGCCCTGGCGGACGAGATCGCTGAAGCGCTCGGCGCCCGGTTGTCAATCATGCTGATCGGCGAGCGCCCGGGCCTCAGTTCGCCCGACAGCCTCGGGGCCTACATCACGCACGCACCCCGCCGCGGGCGCAACGACGCCGAGCGCAATTGCATTTCGAACATACGTCCCGAGGGCCTCGCCTACGGCGCGGCTGCGAACAAGCTGGCCTGGCTGGTGCGCGAGTCATTGCGACGCGGCCTGACGGGCATCGGGTTGAAGGATGAAAGCCACCTGGCGGTGCTCGACGCGGACGGCCATCCGGGAGCGCTCGGTAGCTCCTTATGATGAGCCTCATACCAGCCTATCAGGAGACCTCATGACCCAACGCTATCCGCTGGCCGAACTCAAGGATTTGCCCGACGACATTCGCGCCTCGATTCTCCAAGTGCAGGAAAAGGCCGGCTTCGTACCCAACGTGTTCCTCGCGCTCGCTCGCCGCCCGGCCGAGTGGCGCGCCTTCTTCGCCTATCACGACGCATTGATGCTCAAAGAAGAAGGCTCGCTCACCAAAGGCGACCGCGAAATGATCGTGACCGCGACGAGTGCGGCCAACCGGTGCCTCTATTGCGTGGTGGCGCACGGCGCGCTGTTGCGCATCTACGAGAAGAAGCCGCTGGTGGCCGATCAGGTCGCAGTCAACTGGCGCAAGGCGGACATCACACCGCGCCAGTACGCGATGCTCGAATTCGCGATGAAGGTCTGCGAGCATTCGCACGAGATCGGCGACAGCGACTTTCCGCCGTTGCACGCGCACGGCTTCAGCGACGAAGACATCTGGGACATTGCCGCAATCACCGCGTTCTTTGGTCTTTCAAACCGGATGGCAAGCTTCAGCGGCATGCAGCCGAATCCGGAGTTCTACCTGATGGGCCGGCTGCCACGTGACAAGAAGTGAATCGAGGGGACAGCGAAGTGCGCATATTGCTGGTTGAAGATGACTCGGCCCTCGCGGATGCCGTCTGCAGCTACCTCGTGGCGAAGGCGTTCATCGTCGATGTCGCGCCCGGACTTGCGCAAGCACGCGCCGCGCTGCTGACAGTGCAGTACGCAGCGGTTCTGCTCGACCTGCATCTGCCGGATGGGGACGGGCTTTCGCTGCTGCCCAATGTTCGTGCGTTGCGCGACCGTCCCATCGTGATCGTGTTGACGGCGCGCGACCAGGTGACGGATCGGATCCGCGGCCTCGACGCCGGCGCGGACGACTACCTCATCAAGCCCTACGATCCCGCGGAACTGCTCGCGCGACTGCGGGCGGTCGAACGCCGGCGCAGCACGAGCAGCTCGCCGGTGGTGCGGCTCGGCACGCTGGAGATCGATCTCGCCCGCGACTTGGTCCTCAAGGACGGAATGCCCGTCCTGCTGACGCAGAAGGAATGGGCGCTGCTGCGCGTGATGGCCACCCGGCCCGATCGCATTCACACGCGCGACAACCTCGCCGACGCACTCTATGGCTTTGGCGACGAGGCCGACAGCAATACGCTGGAGGTGTTCATCAGCCGTCTGCGACGCAAGCTCGGCCGCAGCCACATCCAGACGCTTCGCGGCCTGGGCTATCGGCTGTCCTTTGCGCCTGAAGTCGAAGAAGAGGACGAATGAACCCCAGGCTTCCGCCTTCGGGCGGTGCCGATTCCTCCGGCAAGCGCGATTCGCTCGCGGGCCGGCTGACGCGCACGCTCATCGTCTGGATCGGCGGCGTCTGGCTGATGGGCGTGCTGGGCGTCGTCTGGTATGTGAATCGCGAGATCAATCACAACTTCGACCACGAGCTGGTGGAGGTCTCGCATCGCATATTCGCCATGGCCCTGCACGAACTCGGCGAACGGCAGCAACCTGATTCCGGCGCGAAGAAGCCGCTGATCGCGGCGCCTCAGACGATGTTTCCGAGCGATGCGGTGAAGTACCAACTGGTCGATCTGCACGAAGGCGTTCTTCTGCGATCCGCCGAAGCCACGGGCACCTCGTTCGATGTGCCGCTCACGCCCGGCTTCGCGAGCATCGGACCGTGGCGGGTCTACACCGTGCGGCATCCGACGCGCGAGCTGTTTCTGCAGGTCGCCGATCCGCTGACCGAAAGGCAGAAGGCACTCAACCACACGCTCTTCGGGCTGATCATTCCGCTGGGCGCCGTTCTGCCGCTGCTGGCGCTGGTGCTTCGCAATGTGGCGCGGAGCGAACTGCGTGCGCTGGAGATGCTCGCGGCCGAGATCGAGCAGCGCAGCGGGGCCGACCTGCGGCCGATCCGGCTGCCAGGGCTGCCCAGGGAACTCCGGGCGGTCGGTGATCACGTCAATCAGCTGCTCGAACGGCTCTCGCAATCGCTCGACGTCGAACGCGCGCTGGCGGCGAATGCGGCGCACGAGCTGCGCACACCGCTTGCCGCCGCCCGATTGCGGCTGCAGACCGCGCTGGAGCACGACTTGCAGCGCGACGAAGTGCTGGCTGCGCTCGAAGCGCTTCAGGTGCTCGGCCACCGCACCGAAAAGCTGCTGCAGCTTTCAAGAGCCGAATCGGCCGCTTCGCTGGCGCGTGAGCGCATCGATCTCGTGCAACTCTCAGGCGCGGTGGCACAGGAGTTCTGGCAGAGCGCCGATGCCAACGAGCGCCTGGCACTGAAGGTGCCCGACACGGAGCCGCCCACCGCGCTCGGCGACGTGGATGCGCTGGCGATCGCGCTGCGCAATCTGGTGGAGAACGCATTGCGGTACGGCCGCGGCCGCGTCGTCATCGAAGTGATGGCGCCCTGCACGCTTTCCGTGCGCGACGCCGGACCGGGCGTGAGCCCGGAGCAACTGCGCACCCTGCGGCAGCGGCATGTCCGTCACGACCTGGGGCATGCAGGCTACGGACTGGGCCTGTCGATCGTCGCAACCATCGTCGAGAAGCTCAGCGGGCGGCTCGAGCTGAGTTCACCGGCCGTGGGCGCGACGACGGGCTTCGAGGCTCGCATCGTCCTGAAGCCGGTGTGAGCCGACCAGCGCGTAACGGACTCAGAGCGCGAAGCCGTCGTCCGCCGCAATCACCGCGCCATTGACGAAATGGCTTTGCCCGCTCGCAAGCAGGACGATCAATCCGTCGAGATCTTCCGGCTTGCCGACGCGCTTTCGCGGCAGCATGCCCACGAGCTTCTGGCCGCCATCGGTCACCCAGTGTTCTTCGTTGAGCTCCGTCGCGATGTAGCCCGGGCACAGGGCGTTGACGTTGATGCCGAAGCGCCCCCATTCGAGCGCCATTGCCTTCGTCATCTGCACCACGGCCGCCTTGCTCATGCAATAGACGCCGATCTGAGGCAGCACCTTGAGCGCGGCGACCGAAGCGATGTTGATGATGCGCCCGCCGATATAGGTGCCCGGCGCCGATCCCTTGGCGCGCGCGAGCATGCGCTTGCCCACCTCCTGCGCGACGAAGAAAGTGCCTTTGACGTTGGTGTCGAAGATGAAGTCGTAGTCCTTGCTCGACACTTCCTGGAGGCGCTGCGTGGTGCTGACGCCGGAGTTGTTGACCAGGATGTCGATCGGGCCGACTTCGGTTTCGGCGCGCGCCACGGCGGCCTTGATGCTGTCGATGTCGGTGACGTCGAGGTCGACCACATGGGCGTCGCCGCCCTCGCCTTCGATGCGCGCGCGAAGCTCCTTGAGCTTGTCGGTGCTGCGGCTGGCCAGGACCACTGCCGCACCGGCGCGCGCCAGGGTCTTGGAGAACTGCGCGCCGAGTCCGCTGGACGCACCCGTGACGAAGGCCACCCGGCCGGAAAGATCGATGCTGTAAGCCATGGAAGATCCTCTTGGAGTCGCCGACGCGACGGCCCGGGACCCGCGCAACCGCCGCATAAAATGGTCCGGCCTAAGCGGTGCCTCGCACCCCCGAATCATTATCGACGAGACCCACAAAATGACGCATGACGAAATACTTGCCCAGTTTGGCCCCCGCGAAGCCATGGAATACGACGTGGTTGTCGTCGGCGCTGGTCCGGCAGGCCTTTCAACCGCCATCCGTCTGAAGCAATTGGCCGCATTGCACGGCAAGGAAATCTCGGTCGTCGTGCTTGAAAAGGGTTCGGAGCCCGGCGCGCACATCCTGTCGGGCGCGATCATGGACCCACGCGCGCTCTATGAATTGATTCCCGACTGGGAAGAACTGGGCGCACCGCTCAACCAGCCTGTCACTCAGGACACCTTCCTGATGCTGACAGAGACCGGCGCGACGCGCACGCCGAACTTCCTGCTGCCCAAGAATTTCCACAACGATGGCAACTACATCGTGAGCCTCGGCAACGTGGTGCGCTGGCTCGCCCAACAGGCCGAAGCACTCGGGGTCGAGATATTCCCGGGCTTTCCCGCAGCGGAAGTGCTCTACACCGAAGACGGCAAGGTCCGCGGCGTTGCCACGGGCAACATGGGCATCGGAAAGGACGGTGAACCCACCGAGAACTTCCAGCTCGGCATGGAACTGCTCGGCAAGTACACCGTGTTCGCCGAAGGCTCGCGCGGACATCTGGGCCGCCAACTCATCTCCAAGTACAAGCTGGACGCCGGCAAGGATCCGCAAAGCTACGGCATTGGCATCAAGGAACTGTGGGAGATCGATCCCGCACGCCACGAACCCGGGCTCGCCGTGCACACCGCCGGGTGGCCGCTGCCTTCGGACACCTACGGCGGCTCGTTCCTCTACCACGCCGAAAACAACCAGATCGTCATCGGCTACGTGGTCGGCCTCGACTACCAGAATCCATACCTGAGCCCCTTCGAGGAATTCCAGCGCTTCAAGACGCATCCCAACATCCGCTGGTATTTCGAAGGGCAGGACAAGGGCCTCAAGGCACCCAAGCGCCTGAGCTACGGCGCACGTGCGATCACGGCGGGCGGTTTGCTCTCGCTGCCAAAGACGGTGTTCCCCGGTGGCGTGCTGGTCGGTTGCGATGCCGGCTATCTCAACGCCAGCCGCATCAAGGGCAGTCATGCCGCCATCAAGACCGGCATGCTGGCCGCAGAAGCTGCTTTCGAGGCGGTCACTTCCGGTCGCCAGCATGACGAACTCACGGCCTATCCGGCCGCCTTCGAAAAGAGCTGGCTGCACACCGAGCTCCACAAGGCGCGCAATTTCAAGCAGTGGTTCAAGAAGGGCCTCGCGGTCGGCACGGTCATGACCGGTATCGAGCATTTGCTGCTGCGCGGCAACGTGCCCTGGACCATTCATCGGACACAGGCTGACAACGAGCGGCTCAAGCGCGCGTCGGCCTCGAAGAAGATCGCCTATCCCAAGCCCGATGGCAAGCTGACCTTCGACCGGCTTTCTTCGGTGTTCATCAGCAACACCAACCATGAAGAGAACCAGCCCCCGCACCTGACGCTGAAGAACGCGGCGGTGCCGACGACCATCAACCTGCCCGAGTACGCCGGCCCCGAACAGCGCTACTGCCCGGCCGGGGTCTACGAGTTCGTGCCCGATTCAGAAGGCAAGGAAAAGCTGCAGATCAACGCCCAGAATTGCGTGCACTGCAAGACCTGCGACATCAAGGATCCGACGCAGAACATCGTGTGGGTAACGCCGGAAGGCGGTGGCGGACCGAACTACGTGGGGATGTGATTCACCGATTCAATGAGGTGATTCACTTGCCGATCAGCTGAGTCAGCCGCTCGGCTTCGAAGCACTCGTCCTTGGCGGCATCGCGAGGGACGCAGTCTTTCTTGCCGGGCTGCGCCGACAGTGCCTCGATGGCCTGCCAAAGCAAGGCGATTTGATGGTCCTGGCCCGCCGCGCTGTCGATCAGCCCCTTCATTGCCTGGCTGAGCGGATCGTCTTCCTGGGTGACGCCATAGGCCGAGAAGTTGGTCACAGGCTTGGCAAGATCGGCACTCTCGCCAGCCTTCGAGGGAATGATCCGTGCCGGAATGCCCACCGCCGTCGCGCCGGCGGGGACCGGCTTGATCACGACGGCATTGCTGCCGATCTTGGCGCCATCGCCCACCACAAAGCCGCCCAGCACCTTGGCGCCGGCGCTGACCACCACATTGCGCCCGAGCGTCGGATGCCGCTTGGCGCCCTTGTAGAGCGAGGTGCCGCCCAGTGTCACGCCCTGATAGATCGTGCAGCCGTCGCCGATCTCAGCCGTTTCGCCGACGACCACGCCCATCGCATGATCGAAGAAGACTCGCTTGCCGACGATCGCGCCAGGATGGATCTCGATGCCGGTCAACCAGCGCGAGCCCTGCGAGATGAAGCGCCCGACCCACTTGAAGCCGTGGGTCCAGAACCAATGCGCGAACCGGTGAAGCACGACCGCGTGCAGGCCCGGATAAAGAGTCAATACTTCCCAGCGGGTCCGCGCCGCGGGATCGCGGTCGAGGATGCACTGGATGTCGGAACGCAGCCGCGAAAACATGCTCGGTTGTTGTTATATCGATAGAGGGCAGGCAGTCTATAGCGAAGGATCTTCGCGCACCGCGGAAGGGGTCTTGGGCCCCCCATGCGCGGCATCCGCCATGGCTTTGGCGATGCCGCGCAGGATATGGATCTCTTCCGGCGTGGGCCGCGCCCGGTTGAACAACTGCTGCAGCCTCGGCATGAGCTTCTTCGGCGCCTCCGGGTCGAGAAAACCGATCTCGACGAGCGAACGTTCCCAGTGATCGAGCATTCCGGCGACCGCCTTCGCATCGGCCGCGCGAACAGGTGCAGTCGCATCGCGCACCGCATAGCCGCCCAGCGCAAGACGCCATTCGTAGGCGATCACCTGGACCGCCGCGCCGAGGTTGAGCGATCCGAAATTCGGGTCGGTCGGGATACTGAGGGCGACATTGCAGCGATAGACATCCTCGTTGCGCATGCCGAAGCGCTCCGAGCCGAACAGGAACGCCACGTGCTGCGCCTCGTCCCTGGCGAGCGGTTCGAGATGCTCGCGCGGCGTGCGCGTCGGCGGTCCGAAGTCGCGGGGCACCATCGCCGTTGCGCACAGGTGCGTGACTCCGTCCAGCGCCTCTTCGAGCGTGTCGACGATGCGCGCGTTGGCCAGCACGTCGAGCGCGCCGCTTGCCCGCTGGATGGTTTCTTCGCGCCGCAGCACGTTGGCCCATCGGGGCGCGACCAGCACGAGGTCGCCAAAACCCATGGTCTTCATGGCGCGGGCCGCGGCGCCGACGTTTCCGGCATGGCTGGTCTGGATCAGGATGAATCGGGTAGGCATGAAGACTGGATTCGGGCCGCCACTGCAAACGCAAGGCACGACGGCGAGGAGTCGCTAAAATCCCTCGATTCTCGCCGCCCGCATCGCCGGGCCGCATTTCAGGGGGCTACACGCACAGGGCGCCCTTCTAACGTTCTTCACACAATTCATGTCGTCCCCCAACCTGCACCCCATGCTCAATGTGGCCGTCAAGGCCGCCCGCGCCGCCGGCGCCATCATCAATCGCGCCGCGCTCGACGTCGAAGCCGTTCGCGTCTCCCAAAAGCAGGTCAACGACTTCGTGACCGAAGTCGACCACGCGAGCGAGCACGCCATCATCGAAACGCTGCTCACCGCGTACCCGGGGCACGGCATCCTGGCCGAAGAATCGGGCACCGAACACGGCGCCAAGGATTCGGACTACGTCTGGATCATCGATCCGCTGGACGGCACCACCAACTTCATCCACGGCTTTCCGGTCTACTGCGTCTCCATCGCGCTCTCGGTCCGGGGCAAGATCGAACAGGCCGTCATCTACGACCCGACGCGCAACGATCTCTTCACATCGACCAGGGGCCGAGGCGCCTTCGTCAACGACCGTCGGTTGCGCGTCAGCAAGCGCACGCGGCTCAGCGAATGCCTGATCTCCACGGGCTTTCCCTTCCGCACTGGAGACAATTTCAAGCAGTACCTGGCGATCATGGCCGACCTGATGCCGCGGGCTGCCGGCCTGCGGCGCCCCGGTTCCGCGGCGCTCGACCTGGCCTACGTGGCCGCGGGCTTCACCGATGCCTTCTTCGAGACCGGCCTGAACATCTGGGACATCGCGGCAGGCTCGCTGATCGTCACCGAGGCGGGCGGCCTGATCGGCAATTTCACGGGCGAACCCAATTTTCTCGATCAACGCGAATGCCTGGCCGGTGCGCCGCGCATCTATGGGCAACTCGTGCCGCTGCTGTCCAAATACTCCAAGTTCGCGGGCGTGGACGACAAGTTGCGCGCCAGCGACCGCATCCGTGCCGTGGATCCCTCGGCCTCCAAGGCCGACACCTACGCGCGCAGCACGGTCGAGTTCGCGGCGCCATCGAGCGAAGGCGCCGCAGCCGACCCGGCCGCTGAAGCCGCCCCACCGCAACGCAAGCTCACGCGCATCCGCCGTGACGCGTCCGTCGCACCCGGCAAGGGCGACGCTTCCGCGAAGTGATGCAGGCGCCGCGCGCCGCCGCCGACAGAGGCCGCGCAGCAATGCGCGTGGCCTTGAGCCACTACATCGCGAACGGAATCTCCGTCGCCGTGGGCCTCCTTCTGATCTCCGGCGGCGTGCACCTGTGGCTGGGGGCGATAGCGGCATCGGCCGCATCCGTCGGCGTGATCGTGTCCGCACCTCCCGACCTCGCCGCCCCGCGGCGCGGCAAATTCCTGCAGATGCTCCCGGCACCGCTGATCGGTTTGCCGTTGTTCTTCCTCGTCCAACTGCTTCATGCGGCGCCCGTCCGGCTGGGCCTGTTGCTGGTGCCGGCAACGTTCTTCGCATTTCTTGCGATGGCCTGGGGCAAGCGGGGCATCCCGATCGCCATCGCAGTGATGTTCTCGATGATCTTCTCGATGGCGACGCCCACGCCCACCGGGATGCACCAGGCCTTGGAGCGCACGCTCTACTTCGGATTCGGCGCGGGGCTCTACGTCATCTACGCGACGCTGGCGAACCTGGCGCTGAACGCACGCTATCGCGTCCAGGTGATGGCCGATCTGCTGCTGTCGCTCGCCGCTCTCATGCGCACCGAAGCGCGGCAGTTCACGTCCAAGGACGAGCTGCGCGACGTGCGCGAAGTGCCGGCGTCGCTGCTTGGGCAACTGCTGAGGGAACAGGCGGCGCTCGCCGACCAGCTGCAGGCTGCACGCGACATCGTTCTCGAATCTCCGCGCACGCCGCGCCGGCAAAGGCTGGCCGGCATGCTGATCACGGTGCTCGAATTGCGGGACATGCTGCTGGCGAGCGAACTGGACTTGGACATGCTCCGTTCGCAGCCGAGCCACGCGCCGGCCCTGGCCGAGATGCGGCGCATCCTCGAGGAGCTGGCCGACGATACCGCGGCACTCGCCGATGCCCTGTTGCTGGGCCGCCAACCGGCTGAACTGACCGACCGGCGTGCGCGTCTCGCGGGCATTAGGGTCGATGAAGACCCCTTGGCAAACCAGGGCTACACCGGTCCCACGCCCGCCATGCTTGCGCGCGGTCTGGCAAGCCGCATCGGCCATATCAACGACGAAGTACTGAGACTGTCGGCGCTCGCCCGCGGCGACCGCGAACCCGATCTGGCAGTGGTGCGCGCGAGCTGGCAGGTGTTCGTCAGCCCTACCGAATGGTCGTGGCGGCCGTTTCTTGCGCTCTGGCGTTGGGACGCCCCGCCGCTGCGCCATGCGATTCGCGCGTCGCTCGCCATCGCGGCGGGCTACGGCGTCGCGCTCGCCATGCCCTGGGGCTCACACGACTACTGGATCCTGCTGACCATCGTGGTAGTGCTGCGGGGGAGCCTCTCGCAAACATTGGACAGGCGCAACAGCCGCGTCGCCGGAACCCTGCTGGGCTGTATCTTTGCGGTGGCGCTGCTCTCCGCCCAGCTTGGGCCGCTGGAACTGCTGTTCACGATGACGGTGGCGCAGGCCATTGCACACGGATTTGCGGTGCGCCGCTACCTGATCACCGCAGTCGCGGCGACGGTGCTTGGGCTGATCCAGGCGCACATGCTCAATGTGGGCATCAGCACGACTTTCGCGCTGTTCGAACGCGTTGCCGACACATTGATCGGCGCCGCGCTGGCGTGGGCCTTCTGCTATGTGCTGCCCTCATGGGAGCGCAACCAGTTGCCCGCACTCGTGAGCCGCGTGCTCACGGCGCAAGCCCGGCATGCACGCCTGGCGCTTGGCCTCGGGCAGTTGCGATCCGTCGACGCCAGCGCCGAACTCGAATGGCGCCTCGCCCGCCGCGAGGCTTTCGACAGCCTTTCAGCACTGGTGCAGGCGACGCAACGCTCTCTGTCCGAACCCCGCGCGGTGCGTCCGCCGGTCGGGCCGCTCGAACACCTTCAAGCGCACAGCTACCAGTTGCTGGCTCAACTGAGCGCCGTCAAGTCGATGCTCGTGCTGCGGCGCGACCGGCTCACCTTGTCCGACATCGAAGGGCCGCTGGCGCGCACCGCGCAGCGCATCGAGGCGATCATCGGCTCGGCGCCCAGCGGCGGACCGGCGATGCCGGAAAGCGCATCTTCAAGCACGATTGCAGGCCCGATTCCGCTGCCGGATCCTTTCGAGAACGACATCACGCCATGGATGTTCCGGCGCCTCGACATGGCCACTGGAATCGCCGCGCAATTGCGCGACGATGCGGCGCGTATCCTGCAATCTCTCGAAGAAACCGACAACGAACCCGGAACCAAGACCGAAACCGCCTGATGACGATGACCAAGGACATGCTCGCCAATCCGTGGGTCGGCCTCCTGATTGCGGCGCTCCTGATCGTGCCGTTGGCCCTGCTTGCGCATCGTTTGGGCGGGCTGGTGCTGGAGCGCGTGACCCGCTCCGTGCCGGTGCTGCACACGATGCTGCTCAACATCAAGCGCATCGCCAAGATCGTGCTCCCGCTGATCGGGCTGCAATTGCTTTGGCAGGCGGCGCCCGATGACCTGCGCTTCATCGGCAACATCCGGCATCTCAATGGCCTGTTGCTGATCGCCGCGGCGACGTGGCTTGCGGTCCAGGCGGTCAGCGGGTTTGCCGAAGGCATGGTCAAGCAGCATCCTTCGGACGTGAGGGACAACCTGGAAGCGCGGCGCGTGCTCACGCAATCACGCGTACTGGCGCGCACCGCGAATTCGGTGCTGCTGGTGGCCGGCGCGGCGCTCATGCTGATGACGTTTCCGGGCGCGCGACAAGTCGGTGCCAGCTTGCTGGCATCGGCGGGCGTGATCGGCATCGTGGCCGGCCTCGCCGCCAAGCCGGTTTTCAGCAATCTCATTGCCGGCCTGCAGATCGCGCTGGCGCAACCGATTCGGCTCGACGACGTGCTGGTGGTCGAAGGCGAATGGGGCCGCGTGGAGGAAATCAGCGGCACCTTCGTCGTGCTGCGGATCTGGGACGACCGGCGCCTCATCCTGCCGCTCACCTACTTCATCGAGCACCCTTTTCAGAACTGGACTCGCCACAGTTCGCAACTGCTGGGCTCCGTCTTCGTCTATGCCGACTACGGCATGCCGCTTGCGCCGCTGCGGACCGAGGTGGAGCGCATCGTCAAGGCGGCACCCGAATGGGACGGGCGCTTCTTCAACCTGCGCGTGACGGATGCGACCGAGCGGACGATGCAGATTCGTGTGCTCTGCACCGCTGCATCGTCGGCGCTGGCATTTGACCTGCGCTGCACGGTGCGCGAAGGGCTGATCGATTTCATGCGGCGCGAGTACCCGCAGTTCCTGCCGAAGATGCGCATCGAGGATTCCGGCGGCACGATGCGCGAACGGTCCGGCGATCGGCTCGAGGCGATGCCGGAAGAGCGCTAGCAGGCTGCGCGGCAGGCTCCGCGCGAGGTCGTTCTTCAGCGCCGGCGCAGAACTTCAGCGCGAGGTCGAATGAACCGTTGACCTCCGATTTTTTGCAGATAGGCACGCACAGGGCGGTCGAACAGCCGGTCCGCGACAACGCTCAGCAGGATCAGACAGGCGATCGACGCAATCGCCCACGCGGGCTCCCCGTCGGGTGAAACGCCAAGGAAAGTCGTCAGCGCCGCATAGGCAGTGCCGACAGGGGCATGAAGCATGTAGACGGCATACGAGACGATACCCAACTGGCGCAGGGCCCGTCCCGGGATGGACAGGCGCAGGTCGCACTCGGCCAGCAGCAGGATGAGCAGCGGAAAGATCAGCAACGTGCTCTCGAGTTGCAATGCTGGATGAGCGGGAGCCGCCAGGCAGGCCAGCAGAGCCACGAGTGCCAGCCAGGCCCAGGCGCTTTGCCGAGCGCGACGTCCCTCTCCCTCATCAGGCGCGCGGCGCTTGTGCCAGTCGTAGAGTTGAACGCCGACCAGAAACGAGAACACGACGCGCGGAATGCCAGCGATTGCGGCGCTCCATGTGGCACCGCCCTGCTCGATGCCGAGTACGGCGACCTGAAACACCAGGATGGACGCTGAGACCGCGATTGCCGTCCAGCGTATCCGGGCGTCCATGAGCGGCCGGCAAAAGACGGCGAACAGGAAATTGGCCAGTACTTCAAAAAAGATCGACCAGGCCGGAACGTTGAACGAATAGAGGTACCCGCCTGGGTCCAGCGAAGGTGACGGCAGCATCAGCACCGCGAACGGCAGCTTGGCCGCGAGCGCCGTCCGAGACCACGGCAAATTCATCGACAGCGCCCACATGATCACCAGCGTGAGCACGATCAGTGCCAGTGCGAGCAGGTACATCGGGTACAGGCGATTGAAGCGGGCCCTCATGAATTCGCGCGTGGTCATCCGTCCGGTGACCAATTTGCTTCCGTACGCGTGCGCGATCACGAAGCCGCTCAAGCCGAAGAAGAAGTCAACGGCGAGAAAGCCACTTTGAAACCACTGTGCGCCAAACAGCAAATGACTGTGGTAAACGACCACCGCGATGGCCGCCACTCCCCTTGCGGCGTCGAGCGAATGAAAAAGACGCTTCTCAGGAAGCGGCGCCATGCAGGCTCCTTGGCTTGATGTGGGTGGAAGGGGAATGCCAGTTGGCGCGTCTGCCCGGGGCCGTCCTGAAGGTGAAGGACCGTCTCCGGCCGTCGGCCAGCATCGCGTGGGCGCCACTCGCTCAGCGTCAGATAAAGCGCCATCCGAGGCGAGTCCATCGTCCTTCGCGGAACATTGACTTCGACACTATTTAGATATATCTTTTAGACTTTCGATAAACCAGACAGAGGTCACCCATGCGAGATATCAGACACTTCCTTCACGGCATGCCGCGTGCCGAACACGGCGACGGGTTGGGCGGCGGGCGCTTCGAAGGCCACGACCACCATGGCGGCCTGCGCGGCGGTCGAGGCGGAGGAAGGGTTTTCGGGCACGGCGGTCTGCGCTTCGTGCTGCTCCAACTGATCGCCGACAAACCCAGCCACGGCTACGAATTGATCAAGGGCATCGAGGAACGCCTTGGCGGACGCTACAGCCCGAGCCCCGGCACCGTCTACCCGACGCTCACGCTACTGGAGGAGCTGGGTTACGTGAACGTCGACACCGCCGACAGCGGTGGCCGCAAGCGCTATAGCGTCACCGATGCCGGGCGCGAATTCCTCGGGGCCAACCGCGCGATGACCGATGAAATGATGGCTCGCATGAGTGGCGGCGTCGACGGCGCCGGACTGCGCGCGGGGCGGCCGCCGCAAGTGGTTCGCGCCCTCGAGAACCTCAAGCTCGCGATGCGCATGCGTCTGGCGCGAGAACCGCTCACCGAAGAACAAGCCCACAAATTCGCCGCAGTGCTCGACGGCGCCGCTCAACAACTTGAACGCATCTAGCCTCATGACTGAAACAACCGAAACAACCGGGGCAACTCACTCGCCCGCGTCCGACATTCATCCCGATCGACTTCCTCGCCGCGTCCGCCATGAGCTGCGCTTTCGCA
The DNA here is from genome assembly GCF_056394705.1 of Variovorax sp. 10N420. Classification (NCBI taxonomy): domain Bacteria; kingdom Pseudomonadati; phylum Pseudomonadota; class Betaproteobacteria; order Burkholderiales; family Comamonadaceae; genus Variovorax; species Variovorax sp. 10N420. Next base: position 366,545 of record NZ_JBFTIJ010000006.1, read on the forward strand.
AGCTCCAGGTGCAGTCGGTAGAGCGCGTGACACCCCATCTCATCCGGGTGACCCTCGGCGGGGATGAACTCACCGGCTTCGCGAGCCCCGGCTTCGACGATCATGCGAAAATCTTCTTTCCGGACGCAACCACCGGCCAACTCACACTCCCCACGATCGGCCCCGATGGCCCACAGTGGCCGGGCCCGAAGCCAATGATGCGTGACTACACACCGCGCAGGCACGATGCCGCGGCCGGCACGCTTGAGATCGACTTCGCCCTGCACGACGCCGGTCCCGCCACGCAGTGGGCTGAATCCGCAAAGCCCGGGGACATCCTCGGCGTGGGCGGTCCGCGCGGGTCCTTCATCATTCCGACCGCATTCGATTGGCACTTGCTGATTGGCGATGACACTGCCCTGCCAGCCATCTCGCGCCGGCTCGCTGAACTACCGGCCGGTTCGCGCGCTGTGGTGCTGATGGAAGTCGACGGCAAAGCCGACGAGATCCCGCTCGAATCGGCAGCCCTTGTCGAACTTCACTGGGTGCATCGCGCCGGTGCCGAGCCTGGCGAAGGCACGCCGCTGCTCGATGCGCTGCGAGCTCTGACCTTGCCCCACGGCGACTTTCACGCCTGGGTGGCGTGCGAATCGAGCGCTGCGAAGTCCCTTCGCGCGCACCTGGTTGGCGGACGTGGCGCAAACCCGAAGTGGACCCGGGCCTCAGGCTACTGGCGCCGCGGTGCGGTCGCGACCCACGACACGCACGAAGATTGATACGGCCATCCCCTGAACGAAAGGCCTATGGCGCGTAGCGATTGACGCTGCCAGGGTCCGGGTCGAAAATTCTTGTCTTGGATTTTTGAATACTTAGGCACTAAGACCAGACAAAGATCGGGGAATGGGCATGAGCATGGTGCAGTGGCAGTTCTTCATTTCATTGTTGACTGGCGTACTGCTGCTCTTCGGTGTGATGTGGGCTTGGCGCCATTTGGCCGGACGGCGCGAAGCGGAACGCCGCATCGAAGCAGCCAGGGTGCGCTCCGGGCATGTTCCCCTCGAGATCCCCACGGTTCGTGGCGGCGTGAGTACGTCGGGCGATTCGGTTCCCGACACCCTCCCCGAATGGTTCATCCAGGGCAAGGGCGAACACGCGGTGGTGGACGAACATCCGCGCATTCGCGTCCGCTACATGGATTCGCATGACAAGAAGGTTGAATCCGTGATGCAGGTCGACCATCTCGATCTGCAGAAAAAAATCATCCTCGGCCACTGCGAACTGCCTGGCGAAATCAGGCGCCTGCCTCTGCACCGGATCACGTCCGCGCGCATCGCGGACTCGGGCCAGCGCTTCAACGTCGACACGTGGGTGGAAGCCGTGCGTGTCGCGCGCCGCCGGCGCGGCGAGCATTGAGCGGTCGGATACCCCCGCTTCGATTGGACGTCCCGCACGGCTGCGCCGGGTGGGCGTTCCTTATGATGCGTACTTGCCGGCGCATCGCCGCGCGCAGCTTTCCTTTCGATGAACTTCCCCGCGACCGCACCCCACACGCCGATGATGACCCAATACTTGGGCCTCAAGGCAGACCATCCCGAGACCCTCCTCTTCTACCGGATGGGCGATTTCTACGAACTCTTCTATGCCGACGCGGAAAAGGCGTCGCGCCTTCTCGACATCACCCTCACGCAACGCGGCCAATCTGCCGGGCAACCCGTCACGATGTGCGGCGTGCCGTTCCATTCGGTCGACGCCTACCTCGCACGGTTGATCAAGCTTGGCGAATCGGTCGCCATCTGCGAACAAGTCGGTGAGGTCGGCGCGGCCAAGGGCCCTGTCGAGCGCAAGGTCGTCCGCGTCGTCACGCCTGGCACGCTGACAGACGCCGAACTGCTGAACGACAAGAGCGAATCGCTGCTGCTCGCGGTACACGCCGGATCTCGCAACTTCTGCGGTCTGGCGTGGCTCAGCGTCACGGGCGCCGAGCTTCGCCTCGCCGAATGTCCCGCCGATGCGCTCGAGGCCTGGATCGCCCGCATTGCACCCAGCGAACTGCTCTATAGCGCCGAAGTCACGCCCGCCTTCGAACTCCGGCTGAAGGCCGCGCGCAGCACCACGCCTTTCACGCTTTCTGTCCGGCCGGCGTGGCAATTCGACGGCGGCCTTGGCGAGCGCAAGCTGTGCGAGCAGATGGGCAGCACCAATCTGGCCGCCTGGAACGCCGAGTCGCTGACCAACGCGCACGCCGCCGCGGCCGCATTGTTGGGCTTTGCCGAACACACGCAGGGACGTGCGCTGTCGCACGTGCAGCGGCTTTCGGTGGAGCGTGACGGAGATCTGATCGAACTTCCGCCGACCACGCGCCGCAATCTCGAACTCGTGCAGACCTTGCGCGGCGAAGACTCGCCCACACTGTTTTCTCTGCTCGACACCTGCATGACGGGCATGGGCAGCCGCTTGCTGAAGCGATGGCTGCTCGCACCGCGCCGCGAACGTGCGGATGCGCAGGCGCGCCTGGACGCCATCGCGGCGCTCCAAGAGGCACCCTTCGGCAGCACTGCGGCGCCCTGGCGCACCTTGCGCGAGCAGTTGAAGAACACGAGCGATGTCGAACGCATCGCCGCTCGCATCGCGCTGCGCCAGGTGCGGCCGCGCGAGCTCGTCGCGCTGCGCATGGCGCTCGCCAAGGCCGAGCAGCTTGCTCCCGCCTTGCCCGCTTCGGCAGCGCTGCTCGGCGAAATCGCATCGCGCCTTGCGCCGCCCACGGGCTGCGTCGAATTGCTCGTCGCCGCCATCCACCCCGAGCCGGCCGCGCTGGTGCGCGACGGTGGAGTGATCGCCACGGGGCACGACGCCGAATTGGACGAACTGCGCGCCATCAGCGAGAACTGTGACGATTTCCTCCTGAAGCTCGAAGTCAGCGAACGCGAACGCACGGGCATCACGAATCTGCGCGTGCAATTCAATCGGGTGCATGGCTTCTACATCGAAGTCACACAGAGTGCGCTCGACCGCGTACCCGACAACTACCGTCGCCGCCAGACGCTGAAGAATGCCGAGCGCTTCATCACGCCCGAGCTCAAGGCTTTCGAGGACAAGGCGCTCTCGGCGCAAGACCGCGCGCTGGCCCGCGAAAAGTGGCTCTACGAGCAACTGCTGGATGCCCTGCAGCCCTTTGTTTCCGATCTGACGGGGCTCGCCACTGCCGTGGCCACACTCGATGCCATCTGTACGCTTGCCGAACGGTCGCACACGCTCCACTGGCGCGCGCCAAGCTTTGTCGCGCACCCGTGCATCGAGATCGAGAAGGGACGACATCCAGTGGTCGAAGCGAGGTTGGCCGAAAAGTCGTCAGGCGCATTCATCGCCAACGACACGCGGCTGGGCCCGCAGCAGCGCATGCAGGTCATCACCGGCCCCAACATGGGCGGCAAATCGACCTACATGCGGCAGGTGGCGATCATCGTGCTGCTGGCTTCGATCGGCTCGCACGTGCCGGCACAGGCGTGCCGACTCGGCCCCATCGATGCGATTCACACGCGCATCGGGGCGGCCGACGACCTGGCGAACGCGCAATCGACCTTCATGCTCGAGATGACCGAAGCCGCGCAGATATTGCATGGCGCGAGTGCCCATTCGCTCGTGTTGATGGACGAGATCGGCCGCGGCACGAGCACTTTCGACGGCCTCGCGCTGGCGGCCGGCATTGCGGCGCAACTGCATGACCGCACGCGCGCATTCACGCTGTTTGCCACGCACTACTTCGAGCTGACCGAGTTCCCGGCGACCCATCATGGCGCGGTCAACATGCACGTGAGCGCGACTGAAGCCGGCCGGGACATCGTCTTTCTGCACGAGATGCAGCCCGGGCCGGCCAGCAAGAGCTACGGCATCCAGGTGGCGCGCTTGGCCGGCATGCCCGCTGCGGTGGTCAATCACGCCCGCCAGGCGCTCGAAGCGCTGGAGGCGCAGCAGACCCACGCGCGCGCTCAGGTCGACCTTTTTGCCCCCCCTCCGGTGGAGGAGGCGCCGACGATCAGCGCCGTAGAATCCGCGCTGACCGCGATCGATCCCGATGCGATGAGCCCGCGAGAGGCGCTCGAAGCGCTCTACTCTTTGAAGAAACTCCAGATGCGCGAAAACGGCTAGGCCGTCGTGGTCCGTTTCGTGCAAGAACATCTCATGACTTACTGCGTAGGCATCAAACTCAACGCCGGACTGGTGTTCCTCTCGGATTCGCGCACCAATGCGGGCGTCGATCACATCAGCACCTTCCGCAAGATGATCGTCTACGAAAAGCCAGGCGACCGTGTCATGGTGCTGCTGTCGGCCGGCAACCTGAGCATCTCGCAATCGGTACGCGAAATCCTCCAGATCGAAGAGTTGCGCGAAGCCCATGAAGACGGCGAGGACGGCACGCCCATCACCATCTGGAACGCCAAGAGCATGTTCGATGCGGCCCGCGTTCTCGGCTCCGCCGTGCGCCACGTGTACGACCGCGACGCCGAGGCGCTCAAGCATGCGGGGCTGGACTTCAACGTCTCCTTTATCTTCGGCGGGCAGATCAAGGGCGAAGGCATGCGCCTATTCCTCGTCTACGCCGCCGGCAATTTCATCGAGGCGACGACCGAGACGCCCTACTTCCAGGTCGGCGAATCGAAATACGGCAAGCCAGTGCTGGACCGCGTGCTCACACCCGACACCCCGCTCGACGAAGCCGCCAAGTGCGCGCTGGTGTCGATGGATTCAACGATGAAGTCGAACCTGTCGGTGGGACTGCCGCTCGACCTCGTCGTGTACGAGGCCAACCAGTTGCAGACCGACAAGGTGATCTGCATCGACGCGGACAACCCCTACTACCGGATGATGCACAACAGCTGGGGACAGAAGCTGCGCGAAGTTTTCGACAGCATCGAGGACCCGGTCTGGGATGACGCCTACACCGAGCATCCGCTGAAGATGCCGGCCACGCGGCACGGTGCGCTGCGCAAGATTTCCACGCCCGACGAAAAGTTGATCTGAGGTGAGAGCTCTCCCCCAGGCTTGCCCACTTCGTGTGGCCGCCACCCCCCTTCCGGGGGCAACCCCTGCGGCCCGGCAAAGCCGGTTCCGCGGGGTTCCCGGTCTTGGCCGCGCGCGCTCGATGCGGCGGCAGTGATGCCCATGCTCCCTCCTGTCATCTTCTCCCACGGCAACAGCTTTCCGGCGAGCACCTATCGCGTGATGCTCGACAGCCTGCGCAATCGAGGCTTCGACATCGATGCCATCGAGAAATTCGGCCACGATTCGAAGTATCCCGTCACCGACAACTGGCCGCACCTGGTGGAACAGCTTGCCGACTTCGCGCGCGAACGCATGAAGCAGGCCGGGCAACCGTTATTTCTCGTCGGCCATTCCCTCGGCGGCTTCCTGAGCCTCATGTGCGCCGCGCGACATCCCGAGCTCGCGCGCGGCGTGGTGCTCATCGACTCCCCCATCATCGGCGGATGGCGCGCCGGCACCATCAACCTCATGAAGCGCACGCCGCTCATGAAGAGCGTGTCGCCCGGCATGATCAGCCGCAAGCGCAAGAACATCTGGGAGCATCGCGAGGCCGTCTTCGAGCACTTTCGCAGCAAGAAGGCCTTCGCGAAATGGGATGAGCGAGTGCTGCGCGACTACATCGAGCACGGCACCTTCGACATCGAGGACGCCCGCGCCTTGAGCTTCGATCGCGACGTCGAAACCGCCATCTACGACACCATCCCGCACAACCTGAGCGCACTCCTGCGCGCCCATCCCCTCAAGTGCCCCGCAGCTTTCATCGGCGGCCGCCAGTCCGTAGAAATGCGCCGAGTAGGCATGACCATGACCCACCAGGTCACCAAGGGCCGCATCATGATGCTGGACGGGTCCCACCTCTTCCCCATGGAAAAGCCCATAGCCACCGCCGCCGCAGTAGAAGCATCCCTGAGAAACCTACTCCCCTAATCCTCGCCGCCCCCCGGCACGCCCCGCCCCCTTCCAGAAACACCGCGGAACTGGCTTTGCCAGGCCGCCGGTGTTGCCCCCGGTAGGGGGTAGGCGAAGCGACACGAAGTGCGCGTAGCCTGGGGGCGAGCCTTATTCAGCCCAGACCACCATTCCGCTCCACGCGGTGGCCAGGACAACGATCCCGAAAGCGATCCGGTACCACGCAAACGGCACGAAATCGTGCGTACTGATGTACCTCAACAACCACCGCACGCAAAGCCACGCGCTGATGAACGAAAACACCAGGCCCACCGCAAACAACGGAATGTCCGCCGCCGACAGCAGCGCACGTTCCTTGTAGAGGCTGTAGACCGCCGCCCCGATGAGCGTCGGAATCGCGAGAAAGAACGAAAAATCCGTCGCCGCCTTGCGCGAGAGCCCCAGCAGCATGCCGCCGATGATGGTCGCTCCGCTTCGGCTGGTCCCCGGAATCATCGCCAGGCACTGAACGAGCCCGACTTTCAGCGCATCCCATGGCGTCATGTCGTCGACGTTCTCGATGCGCACCGATCCGGGCGGCCGCTTCTCGGCCCATAGGATGATGAAGCCGCCGATGATGAAAGTGCTGGCGACGACGATCGGAATGAACAGATGCGCCTTGATCGCCTTGCCGAACAACAAACCGAGGACCACCGCGGGCAGGAAGGCGATCAGTACGTTGAGTGCAAAGCGCCTCGCCTTGGGTTGCCGCGGCAGCGCCACGATGGTCGAGTGGATCTTGTGCCAGTAGACGAGGACGACCGCGAAGATGGCGCCGGTCTGGATGGCGATGTCGAATACCTTGGCCTTGTCGTCGTCGAAACCGAGCAGCGAGCCCGCGAGGATCAGATGGCCGGTCGATGAGATGGGAAGAAATTCGGTCAGCCCCTCCACGATGCCCATGATGGCGGCCTTGACCAGCAAAACGATATCCACGCGCGCTCCTTGAAAGAGCGTCGATTATCGCGATGCCCGCGTTCAGGACCTCGTCAGTTTCAGCACGGCGAAATGACCCGGACCACCGTTTCGCAATGGTCCCGAAAGCCCATGCGAAGGTAGAGCCGATGCGCGCTGTCGTTGTCGTGCATGACGTGCAAAAACGGTGTTTCGCCACGAAGCAACTGGCCGCGGATCAGTTTTGCGGCCAAGCGGCGCGCAAGGCCCCGTCCTTGAAAATCAGGATGCGTGCAGATGCCGCTGACCTCGTGCAAGGTCCCGGCGCACATGCGCTCGCCTGCCATCGCGATCAGGCGATCTCCTTGAAAGCAACCGAAGTAATCACCGAGTTCGAGCGTTCTCGGACCGAAAGGGCCGGGGCGCGTCAGCGTCGCCAGTTCGACTGCTTGCGCGGCGTGCTCCGGCCTCAGCGGAACGGCAGCGAGCAATTCGTCTTCATCGGGAATTGCGCCGTCCCACACCATCCTGAACATGGTCGAATCCACTTCGATCCGCCAGTTGGCGGGTGCCGCGCCTGACCAGTCCATGCAATAGAAGTGTTCGCCGGGATCGCAGTACGGCGTCAGCGCGTCGAAATCAGGATGGCGAGTGTCCGCAAAGCCGACGATCGGCGAAAAGCCCTGCGCGTAGCGGCGAGCTCGGTCGGTGCCGGTGGCGTACTTTGCGTGAGGCCCGGCCAGGGTGTGCCATGCGAGGTTGTCGAGCAGCGTCTTCATCGTTTTGCCAACCCTTGCAGCCAACTCAGGAGCCCGACTTGGCGACCGGCTGCGCGGTGCCCTGCGCCATCCATTCGGCCTGCCAACCGCCGCCCAGCGACTGGATCAACGCCACTGCGGCGATCTGACGGTTCGACTCCACTTGGAGCAACGTTCGCCGCGCATTGAGCGCGGAAACCTGGGCGACCACGACACTGGTGTAGTCGATCGTCCCTGCGCGGTAGCGGTTGAGGAACTGCTGTTCGGTGCGATCGGCGGCGACGGACGATACCCGGCGATTCACTTCCTGCTGCGCGAGGCTGCTGCCCGACGTGAGCTGGTCTTCGACGTCCTGGAACGCGGCCAGCACCGTCTGCCGATAGCGTGCCACTGCCGAATCGTGACCCGCCTTGGCTGCATCGACGCTCGCGCCGATCGCACCCGCATCGAACACCACCTGCGCCACCGACAGGCCCAGCGACCACAGCGTGTTCGAAGCATTGAACAGATCGCCGACCTTGCTCGCCGCGCTGTTGACTCCGCCGTTGAGGGTGAAGTTCGGGTAGTAGGCAGCCCGCGCAATGCCGATCTGGGCATTGGCGGCAGCCACTGCGCGCTCGGACGCAGCGATGTCCGGCCGACGCTGCAGCAGCGTCGTCGGCACGCCCGCTGGAACGCCTGGGATGACCGGCTTCCATTCGGCCACGGGCAGCGAGAAGTCCGCCGGCGCTACGCCCACCAGCACGGCGATGGCATGCTCCAGCGTGTCGCGGGTGCTCTGCAGTTGCTGGCGCTCCGCCTGAGTGGACGCGTAGAGCGTCTCCGCCTGCAAGACGTCGCTCTGCGCGGCGATGCTGGCCGCATAGCGGTTGCGCGTGATCTCGAGGCTGCGCTTGTAGCTTTCGATCGTGACGTCGAGGATATGGATTCCGGCGTCGGCTTCGCGCAACGAGAAGTAGTTGGTCGCCACTGCGCCGACAGCCGACAGCCTCGCCAGCGCGAGATCGGCTTCGCTCGCCTGCGCATTCGCCTGCGCGCTGTTGACCGCCTCGCGCAGGCGGCCCCAGACGTCGGGCGCCCAATCCGCGTTCAACGATGCGGTGGTGCTCGTCACCGGCGACTTGTTGCGAGCGCCACTGCGATCCGCGCCCGCACCTGCCGAAATGCTGGGGAACAGCGCCGCGCGCTCTCCCCGAACCAACGCCTGCGCTTGCGCGTAGTTGGCAACCGACGTCGCGATGTTCTGGTTGGACACTTGCACGCGTGCGGCGAGGTCGTCGAGAACAGGGTCCTGAAAAAGCTTCCACCATTCGCCACGATCCAGCGCATCGGCGGGTGCTGCGGGAAGCCAGCCCTCGGCGGCAGGCGCGGACTTCCAGGCAGCCGGCGCCGCTGTCGTTGGTTGCACATACGCAGGGCCTACCGCGCAGCCGGCCAGGGCCGCAGCTATCGCCACTGCCAGGCAGGTGCGCACAACGGCGCGGTGCTGAGAACGACGAAAGAAAAGTCGGTTCGATACGGTCATGATGTCGGGGACGCGTCGGCGGCGCGGCTCAGGAATTTTTCGTTGGCCGGACGGCGGCGCAGCTTGTCCAGCAGCACGTAGACCACCGGCGTGGTCAGCAAAGTCAGCAGTTGGCTCGCGATCAGTCCGCCGATGATCGCGACGCCCAGCGGCTGCCGCAACTCCGCACCCAGCCCGAAGCCGATGGCGAGCGGCAACGCACCGAGCGCCGCAGCCAGCGTCGTCATCAGAATGGGGCGGAAACGCAGCAGGCAGGCCTCGCGCACGGCCTCGACCGCGGTGAGGCCGCGCGAGCGCTCGGCCTCCAATGCGAAATCGATGATCAGGATGGCGTTTTTCTTGACGATGCCGATCAGCAAGAAGACCCCGATCAGCGCAATGATCGAGAACTCCATGCGGAACAGCAGCAGCGCCAGCACCGCCCCCACCCCTGCGGACGGAAGCGTGGTCAGCACGGTGATGGGGTGAATCAGGCTTTCATACAGCACGCCGAGCACGATGTAGATCACCACCAGCGCGGCGACGATGAGAAACCATTGCTGCGCCTGCGATTGCTGCGCCGCCAGCGCAGTGCCTTGAAAGCTCCCGCGCACGTTGACCGGCATCGCGATGTCCGCCTCGGCCTGCGCAACGATGCGCTTCGCATCGCTCAGGCTGGCGCCATCGGCCAGGTTGAACGACACCGTGCTGGCAAGCTCGGTGTCCTGGTGATCGATCGACGTCGGCACGGCGCGCTCGCTGAATTTCGCGAAGGCGGACAGCGGCACCATCAGCGTCGTGTCGGTCGCCACCTGCTGGCCGGTCGAGGCAGTGCGCGACGAAGGGTTGGCCGACGTGAGGGTCGACGTGCCTGTGGTCGCATCCCTGTTTTCATCGAGCGAACTGACAATCGACGCCCCGTTCGCCGCCGTGGTGGTCGCCAGCGTCGATGGCACGTAGAGGTCCTTCAGCACGATCGGCGAGCGCTGGAATCGCGGTGCCCACTCCATGATCACCGAGTACTGATTGAGCTCGTCGTAGATGGTTGCCACCGAGCGCTGGCCGTAGGCGTTGTAGAGCGCGTTGTCCACCGCGCTCGACGTCACGCCCAGCCGAGCGGCGGCTTCGCGATCCACGTCGACGAAGGTTTCGACGCCGTTGTCCGCATCGTCGCTGTCGACGTCCGTCAGCAAGGTCTCCTGCCGCAAGCGGTCGGCCAGCTTGGTCGACCACGCCCGCAGATCGGCAAGGTTGTCGCTCTTGAGCGTGTATTGGTAGGTGGAATTGCTCGACCGGCCGCCCATGCGCAGATCCTGAACCGGACTGAGGAACACCCGCAGTCCCGTCAGCTGGTTGAGCTGCGGCCGCAGGCGATCGATGACTGCCTGGGTGCGCTCCGTGCGTTCGGACACTGGCTTCAGGTTGACGAACATGAACCCGCCACCCGCGCGGCTGCCGCCCGCAAAGCCGACGACGCTGTCGACCGCCGGGTCCTTGTTGATGATGTCCACCGCCTGCCGCAGCTTCTCGTTGATGGCCTCCGACGAGATGCTCTGGTCGGCCCGCAAGCCCGCATTGAGCTGCCCGTTGTCCTGCTGCGGAAAGTAGCCCTTCGGAATTGCGCCGAAGAGATAGACATTCAGCCCGATCACCGCCAACAGCACCAGGATCACGATCCCCTTGCTCGCGAGCGCCCAGTCAAGGCTGTGCGCATAGGTGCGCAGCGTGCTGTCCCACATGCGCTCCGAGACCCGGATGAACCACGCGCGCACCTTGCCCGGCGGCTTGCCGGCTTCTTCGGATTCGCTGCGCAGCAACAACGCGCACAGCATCGGCGTGGTGGTCAGCGAAATGACCAGCGAAATCAGCACCGACACCGACAGCGTCACCGCGAACTCGCGGAACAGCCGCCCGACCTGCCCGCCCATGAAGAGCAGCGGAATGAACACCGCCACGAGAGAAATGCTGATCGACAAGACCGTGAAGCCCACCTCGCGCGCCCCGCGCAGTGCCGCTTCGACACGATTCATGCCCTTCTCGACATGCCGCATCGTGTTTTCGAGCACCACGATCGCGTCGTCCACCACGAAGCCCGTCGCAACCGTGAGCGCCATCAGGCTCAGATTGTTCAGGCTATAGCCCAGCAGATGCATCACCCCAAAGGTGCCGAGCAGCGAAACCACCGTCGCCACCGCCGGAATGATCGTGGCGCGTGCCTTTCGCAAGAACAGCCCGACCACCAGCACCACAAGCACGATCGAAATCATCAACGTGCCCTCGATCTCGCGCAGCGACGCGCGGATCGAGTTCGTGCGATCAGAGGCGACCTGGATGTCGATGTCCTGCGGCAACTGCGCGCGCAACTCCGGCAGCAGCTTTCGCACGCCGTCCACCGTCTCGATGATGTTCGCACCCGGCGCCTGCGTCACCAGCACGATCACCGCCGGCGCGCCATTGAACAGACCCAGCGTGCGCGTGTTCTCGACCCCATCGATCACACGCGCCACATCGCCCAGGCGCACCGCCGCGTTGTTGCGCCAGGCGATCACCAGATCCTTGTAGTCCGCCGCGCGCCTTCCGGGCGAAGGCGTGTAAATCTGCAGCTTGCGATCGCCGCTTTCGATCGCGCCCTTCGGCCGATTCGCGTTGTTGGCCTGGATCGCCGCGCGCACGTCCTCCGTACTGATGCCCAGCCTGTTCAGCGAGAAAGGCTCCAGTTCCACCCGCACCGCCGGCAGCGAGCCGCCACCGATCTCCACCTCGCCCACGCCTTCGACCTGCGACAGGCGCTGACTGACGATGTTCGAAACCTCTTCGTAGATCTGCCCCGGCGTACGCGTCTTCGACGTCAGCGCAAGAATCATCACCGGCGCTGCCGTCGGATTGCGTTTTCGATAAGTCGGATTGCTCCGCAGCGTCGCCGGCAAATCGACACGGGCCGCATTGATGGCCGCCTGCACCTCGCGCGCCGCACTGTCGATATTGCGGCTCAGATCGAACTGCAACGTCACCCGAGCCGACCCGTTGGAACTCGTCGAAGTCAGCTCGTTGACCCCCGGAATAATCCCCAACCTGCGCTCCAGCGGCGTCGCCACACTTGAAGCCATCGTGCTGGGACTGGCCCCGGCCAGCTGAGCCTGCACCGAAATCGTCGGAAAGTCGACTTGCGGAAGCGGTGAAACAGGCAGCACCAGAAACGCGACGATCCCCGCCAGTGCCACCCCAATGGTCAGCAGCACCGTAGCGATCGGCCGCTCGACGAATGGCTTGGAGAGATTCAAAGCACGCCCCCCGAAAGCCCGTCGAAGCACCAGCCGCCTTCGCAAAACAACGCAGCCCGGTATGCGGTGCGGGCTGCACAACCCCTCTGCACCGCCGAAGCGCGGAGCGTCAGGCGGATCAGGGCCGCGTGTGTTTGAGCGCAGCGAGTTTCACGCGGACCCCGCCTGACGTGAGCACTGCAGGGAAGCCCGAAGGGCCGGCGCAGCGGGGTTGTGCAGCCCGCACCGCATACCGGGCGGACCCACCAAACCAGCGGACCGCAAACCAAGACAGTCACACCTCAGCCCCCCGCCCAAACCGCCGCCCCAACCGATCAAACCCAAGATAAATCACAGGCGTAGTGAACAGCGTCAACACCTGGCTCACCACCAGCCCACCAAATATCGCCAGCCCCAAGGGCCGCCGCAGCTCAGCCCCCTCGCCCCATCCGAACATCAGAGGCACAGCCGCAAACAGCGCAGCCAACGTAGTCATCAAGATAGGCCGAAAGCGCAGCAGCGCGGCCTGGTGAATCGCCTCCTCAGGCGACTTGCCCTGATGGCGCTCCGCATCGATCGCGAAGTCGATCATCATGATCGCGTTCTTCTTCACGATCCCGATCAGCAGGATGATCCCGATGATCCCGATCACCCCCAGGTCGTTGCCCGTCACCATCAGCGCCAGCAACGCACCCACACCCGCCGAAGGCAGCGTCGACAAAATCGTCAGTGGATGGATGTAGCTCTCATACAGCACCCCCAGCACGATGTACACGCACACCACCGCCGCAAGAATCAGCCACAACTGATTGGTGAGCGACTTCTCATAGGCTCCAGCCGCGCCGAGGAAAGTCATCGTCACGCTCGGCGGCAGGCCGATCTCCTTGGCCGCCGTGCGGATCGCCGCCACCGATTTTCCGAGCGCCAGGTTTGGCGCCGTATCGAAGCCCACCGTCGCGCCCGGATACTGCGCCACCCGCGTCACCTGCAGTGGCGCGTACTGCTCGCGCACCGTCGCCAATGAAGACAGCGGCGTCGGCGCGCCCGTGCCCGTGCGCAATTGCAGGTTCCCCAGCAGCTCCGGCGAAGACAAGGCATCGCGCTGCGCTTCGAGGATCACCCGGTATTGATTCGTCTCCGTGAAAATCGTCGATACGATCCGCTGCCCGAAGGCACTGTAGAGCGCGTCGTCCACCGAGCTTGCCGTCACCGACAGCCGCGATGCGGTATTGCGGTCGATGTCCACATAAGCGGCCAGCCCCTGCGCCCCTGCATCCGTCGTCGGATTGCGCACCTCCGGCACAGTGCGCAGACGCTCGACCAGCTTGCGCGCCCAGTCGTTCACCGTCGCCGTGTCCACGCCTTCGAGCGACAGGCGGAACTCCGTCGGCCCCGTCTCCGCATCGATCGTCAAGTCTTGCGTCGGCTGCAGATACAGACTCACGCCCGCCACGCTTTCATTGACGCGGTCGCGCAGACGCTGCATCACAGTGCTCTGCGAATCGTGGCCCTTGCGCAAGTTGACCAGCATGCTTCCGGCGTTGAGCGCCGTGTTGTTGGCAGCATCCACACCCACCACAGAACTCAGGCTTTGGACGTCAGGGTCCGCCAGGATCGCATTCGCCGCCGATTGCTGCAGCTCGGCCATTCGCACATACGACACCTCCTGCGCCGCCCGGATGCGCGCCTGGAGCTGACCCGTATCCTGCGTCGGAAAGAGCCCCTTCGGAATGACGACGTAAAGCAGCACTGTCAGCGCCAGCGTCAGCGCCGCGACCAGGAGCGTCAGCGGCTGATGCCGGAACACCCACTGCAGCCATTGGTCGTAGCGTGCGATCACCCGGTCGAAGAATCGCTGCACGCTCACGCCGAAACGGCCACCCTCTTCCGATTCGGGCTTCAACCAGCGCGCCGACATCATTGGCACCAGCGTCAACGAGACCACCGCCGAAATCAGGATCGTGATTGCCAGCGTCACCGCGAACTCGCGGAAAAGCCGCCCCACCACATCGCCCATGAAGAGCAGCGGAATCAGCACCGCGATGAGCGAAACCGTCAGCGAAATGATCGTGAACCCGATCTGCGTCGCGCCTTTGAGTGCTGCCTGGAACGGCGGTTCGCCCTTCTCCAGATAGCGGGCGATGTTCTCGATCATGACGATCGCGTCGTCCACCACGAAGCCTGTCGCAATGGTCAGCGCCATCAGGCTCAGGTTGTTGAGGCTGTAGCCGAGCAGATACATCAGCCCGAAAGTGCCGATCAACGAGATCGGTACCGCGATGCTCGCGATCACCGTCGCGCGCAGGCTGTGCAGGAAGAAGAAGATCACCAGCACGACCAGCACCACCGCCAGCGCGAGTTCGAGTTGCACATGGCTCACCGACGCGCGAATGCCCGTCGTGCGATCGCTCAGTACCTCCACCTTGATCGAGCCGGGCAGCGATGCCTCGAGCTCAGGCAACTGCCGCTTGATCGCGTCGACCGTGCCGATCACATTGGCACCCGGCTGCCGCTGGACGTTCAGGATGATCGCCGGATAGAGCTTGGGTTGCGCCTCCTGGGCCTCCTGGGTCTCTTGCGCCCCTGGCGTCGTACCAGTCGGCTTCGCATCCGAACGCAGCGCCGCCCAGGCGCCGAGCTGCGTGTTCTCGGCGCCGTCGACCACGCGCGCGACATCGCTCATGCGCACAGGCGCGCCGTTCTTCCACGCGATGATCAGGTTTTTGTAGTCGGCGGCGGTTGCAAGCTGGTCGTTTGCGTTGATGGTGTAGGCGCGCTTCGGCCCGTCGAAGCTGCCTTTGGCGCTGTTCGAATTGGCCGCCGCGATGGCCGTGCGCAACGTATCGAGACCGATGCCTACCGATGCCAACGCATCGGTGTTCGCCTGGATACGCACGGCTGGCCGCTGGCCGCCCGAGAGCGACACCAGCCCCACCCCGCTGACCTGGCTGATCTTCTGCGCAAGGCGCGTGTTCACGAGGTTCTGCACCTCGGTCAGCGGCATCGTCTCCGAACTCACCGCCAGCGTGAGAATGGGCGCGTCCGCCGGATTCACCTTGGCATACACCGGTGGCGCCGGGAGGTCTGCCGGCAGCAGCGAGCCACCAGCGTTGATCGCGGCCTGCACCTGCTGTTCGGCGACATCGAGCGTCTGGTCGAGCGCGAATTGCAGCGTGATGATCGACACGCCCGTCGCGCTGGTCGAACTCATGCGGTCGAGTCCGGCCATCTGCCCGAACTGGCGCTCGAGCGGCGCCGTCACCGTGCGGCTCATGACCTCCGGACTGGCGCCCGGATAGAGCGTCTGGACCTGGATCGTCGGGTAGTCGACTTGGGGCAACGCGGCAAGCGGCAGGAAGCGAAAACCCACCAGCCCCGCGAGGACGATCGCCACCATGAGCAGCGCGGTCGCGACCGGCCGCTCGATGAAAGCGCGCGACGGACTCATCATCTCGGTCCCCTCACTGCGGCGGCGGACGCTGGCGACGGCCCTGGCCCTGGCCTTCGCCGCGCGGGCCCTTCTGACCCGGAGGCTTTGCCGCGGCGGGCTTGTCGCCCTGCAATTGCACGCGCGCGCCGTCCTTCAGGCGATCGCCACCTTCGGTCACGACGATGTCGCCTTCCTTGACGCCATCGACGATCGACACCAGGTCGACGGTCGCGTCGCCCCGCTTCACAGCGCGCATCGACACCGTGCGGTCGTCGTTCACGATATAGACGAAGGTGCCGTTGGGGCCGGTGCGCACGGCAGTCACGGGCACGACGATGGCGCTCACGGTGCGCAGCGTCATCTGCACATTGACGAACTGGTTGGGAAAGAGCGGTGTTCCGGCATTCGCAAAACGCGCCTTGGCCCTGACCGTGCCTGTGCTGGTGTCGACCACGTTGTCGAGCGTCGAGAAAAAGCCGGTGTCGAGTGTCGAACTGCGAACGCGGTCCAGCGCCTTCACGGGCAGCTTCTCTCCCTTGGAGAGTTGCGCCTGAATGTCGGGAATGCGGTCCTGCGGCACGGCGAACTGCACATCGATCGGGTTCATCTGCGTGATCATCGCGATGCCCGTGGTCGCGTTGGCGGTCACGGTATTGCCGGGATCCACAGTGCGCAGTCCGATGCGTCCGGCAACCGGCGCGACGATTCGCGTGTATTCGAGGTTGAGCTTGGCAGCGGCCTCGGCCGCGCGGTCGGTAATCACGGCCCCTTCGAGTTGCTTGACCAGCGCGGCCTGCGTGTCGACGTCCTGCCGCGCGATCGAATCCTGCGTGAGCAGCGTCCGGTAGCGCGACAGCGTGACGCGCGCCGCTTCCAGTTGCGCCTCGTCGCGCACCCGCGTGCCCTGGGCCTGCGCCAGCGCCTGCTCGTAAGGGCGCGGATCGATGCGCGCCAGAAGTTGCTCCTTGGCAACCATCTGTCCTTCGGTGTAGTGAACCTCGGTCAGCACACCGCCGACCTGCGGCCGGAGAGTGATCGTCGCCAGCGGCGTCACCGTGCCGAGCGCGTCGATGAGGATCGGCAGGTCGGCGCGCCGTGCCACCGCGTGGCCGACGGTCGAAGCAGCACCGAAAGCGCCGGCACCGCCTGTGGGCGCGGGCGGGCGCTTGATGAGATAGACGGCGCCGCCGATCAGCGCGAGCGTCACCAGAACGGCCAACAGGCTGCCAAGCCAGCGCCGCTTGCGGGAGGGAGCGCGATGGTTGGGCTGGGGGGCGGGAACGGGCTCGGCGGCGGAGGGTGACGACATCGGTGCTTTTGGGCAGGTATGCAGAAATGCAGGTTGCCTGTAGTTGATCGCCGAATCGTAGCGCTCCACCGCGACGAACCGTAAAGGGACGGTAAAGCACAGGTTGACGTCTGCGTCTGGCGCCGCCCGATCGCAATTGGCGCCGCCAGCTTGCGTTTCGTCGCACAGCGATGGCGAGTCCGTGAATCGATCGGCACAGTCCGCCCATCGACATTCATCCCTGACCCCTCATCCCCCATCCTTACGGAGAAACACGATGCTGACCCAGATCCTGATCCACACGCCCAAGTGGGTGTTCGTCTCCTTTGCTCTCCTGCTTTGGTTCGGCGCCAAGCAGTTGCTCGCAAGCAGCGTGAGCCTGACCCGCGTCACCATCGTGCCCGCCGTGATGATCTGCCTGTCGCTCTTCGGCGTCGCTTCGGCTTTCGGTGAATCCTTGATGGCTCTGCCGGCCTGGGCCGCAGCGGCGCTTGCCGTGCTAGCCCTTGTGGTGCAGCGGCCCGTGCCGGCGAGCACGCGCTATGACGCCGCGGCGCGCCGCTTTCATCTCGCAGGCACGGCCGTGCCGCTGATGCTCATGATGGGCATCTTCTTCACCAAATACGTCGTGGGTGTACTGCTCGCCATGCATCCGGAACTCGGACACCAAGCCACTTTCGAGATCGGCATCAGCGCGCTCTATGGCGCTTTCACGGGCATATTTGCCGGCCGGGCGATCCGCCTCTGGCGCCTGGCAATCCATGCCGACCGCACTGCAACCATCGCCATCTGACATTCCATTTACCCATAAATCCACCCATACATCCGGAGATATTCGCCATGGACTCAAATGACATCGAACGACTGGCCCGCCGACGCGCCAAGGCCAAGATCGGCTGGTTCATCCATCTCGCCGCTTATCTGGCGGTCAACTTGATGCTCGTCGTGCTCTCGTTCGCAAGCGGCCATCGCTGGGCGATTTTTCCGCTCCTGGGCTGGGGGGTGGGTCTGGCCTTGCACGGCGCAGCGGTGTGGCTCTTTGCGCCGGGAAGCAACATGCTCGAGCGCATGGTCGAACGCGAACGCGCCAGGCTGTCCGGTGCCAAGGGAGACCGGTGGTGAGCGCCCGGTACCTCCGCGCCCTGGCGCTCGTCGCGGTCTGCGCGCTCGCTTCGGCTGCGCAAGCAGCCACGGGACTGGCAGTGCTCGCGGCGCCCGCAGGTTCGGGGCCGATCACGGTGTTCTATCCGACCGATGCGCCTCCTAAGACGGTGCATCGCGGCCCCTTCACGCTGAGCGCCGCCGTCGACGCCGCTCCTGTCGCGGGCAACGGCCATTTGATCGTGGTGTCGCACGGCTCGGGCGGCTCCGCCTGGCCGCAGGCCGATCTGGCGATCACGCTGGTGAACGCAGGCTTCACCGTCGCCATGCCGGAACATGCTGGCGACAATTTTCACGACATGAGCGACGTCGGCCCCAGGACCTGGCGCCGCCGTCCCAAAGAGGTGTCGCAAACCATCGACGCGATGGCCGGGGATGCCCGATTCGCGCCGCTGCTCGACTTTCAGCATGTCGGCATCTACGGCATGTCGGCAGGCGGCCTCACCGCGCTGACCCTGGCAGGTGCGCGCTGGTCGCCGGCCTTGCTGAACGCGCATTGCCAGGCGCATCTGGCGGAAGACTTTCCATCCTGCGTGGGCTTGGCGACGTCCCTCACCGGCGGCGTGCTCGACCCGTTGCGCCTCGCGGTTTCCCGCCGCGTGATCGATTTCAAGCTGGGCAGCCAGACCACCCTCGAAGGCTGGACCGATCCGCGCATCACCGCCGCCGTGGCCGCGGTGCCCATGGCCGCGGCCATCGACATGGCTTCTCTCGCGACGCCGGGAATTCCGCTCGGTCTGGTGCGAGGCGGCAAGGATGCGTGGCTGGCGCCCCAATGGCACATCGACGCGGTGCGTGCCGCGTGCAAGCGGTGCGTGCTGGTCGCGGACATGCCGGGCGGCGGCCACGGCTCGACACTGTCGCCCCAGGTGCCCGATCTGCCCCCGCGCCTGGCTGCCTTGCTGGATGACCCGCCGGGCTTCGACCGAGCAACGCTGCCGGGCGTCTACGCGGCGATCACGCAATTCTTCGTCCAGAATCTGCAGCGATGAACATCCGATGGAGCGACGCCGCCCGCCACGGCCTTCAAGTGGCGGCGTTTTGCTGCGCAGTCGCTGTATTGACAACGCTGATCTGGCCGCGCAAGACCTATCTGGTGCAGCTGGGATATTCGCTGACGATCGGCTTCGTGTCGTGGATCGTGATCGAGTTCGGCCGCTATTTCGTCGACGAGCGCAACTGCCACCACAGCAGCAGCGGCGGACATGGGTGGCCCAAAGGCTGGCGCGGCGTGGTGTTGACCGCTGTCGGCATCGCCTGCGGATTCCTGTTTGGCGACCGGTTGGCGGATTTCTTCCTCGGTGACGGCGGCGTCGGCACGCCGCGCGACAGCTCGATCAGCCTCGCCATCACCATCTTCGCAGGCGCCATTGCCAGCTTCTTCTTTCATGCCCGCGGACAAACCGCGGCGCTGGCCGCCCAGATCAGCGCAGCGGAACGCGATGCGACGGAGGCCAAGCTGAAGCTGCTCGAAACGCAGCTTGAGCCGCACATGCTCTTCAACACGCTCGCCAATCTGCGCGCGCTCATCACCACCGATCCGCCACGCGCCGTGGCCATGCTCGACCATCTCAACAGCTACCTGCGCGTCACGCTCACCGGCTCACGGGCGCTCTCGCATCCGCTGTCCGCCGAATTCGACCGGCTCGGCGACTACCTCGAACTGATGTCCGTGCGCATGGGCGAGCGCCTGCGCTACAGGCTCGATCTGCCCGCCGACCTCCGCGATGTGCCCGTGCCGCCGCTGATGCTTCAGCCCCTGATTGAAAACAGCATCCGCCACGGCCTGGAGCCCCAGGTGGAAGGCGGCGAAATCACCGTGCGGGCCAAGCGCGAAGGCGCGCAGCTCGTCATCGAGGTGACCGATTCTGGTGTCGGCATCGACGGCGATAGCGCTTCTGATGGAACCGGCGGCTTCGGGCTGGCCCAGGTGCGCGAGCGGCTCCATACGGTGTATGGCCCTAAAAGCACGATGATCCTGACCCCTCTCGACACCGGCGGCACGCGCGCCGTCATCAGCTTTCCCTCGCCGACATGAAGACGACTGCCCTGATTGCCGAAGATGAACCGTTGCTGGCACAGGCCCTGCGGGCCGAGCTGGCCGCCGCATGGCCCGAGCTCGAAATCATCGCTGTCGTGGGCGACGGGCGCAGCGCGGTGCGCGAGGCTCTGGCGAAGTTGCCGCAAGTGCTTTTTCTCGACATCCGCATGCCGGGAATGGACGGCCTCGGTGTCGCCGCCGAACTGGCCGATACATGGCCCGGCGACGAGGCGCCGATTCCGCAGCTGGTCTTCGTCACGGCCTACGACGAATACGCTGCGCGCGCATTCGATGCGCAAGCCATCGACTACGTGCTCAAGCCCGTGCAGCCCGACCGCCTGCGGCGCACCGTGGAACGACTGCGGAAGACCCTGCAATCCACCCCATCGCCCGCCGCGGCGCCGGCCGATGCGCTCGCCAGCACGTTGGCGCAGTGGCACAAGGTTCTGGCCGCAGCCAGCGAAGGCATCCTGCCCTCAGGCGCGACAGCCGGAGCACCGCTCAAGCTAATTCCGGCCAGCGAAGCGGGCTCGTCGGGCAACAGCGTGCGCATGGTGCCCATCGACGAAGTGCAATATTTCGAGGCTGCCGACAAATACGTGCGGGTGCTGACCGTCCGGAATGAATACCTGATCCGCACGCCGCTCAAGCAATTGCTGCCTCAACTCGATTCCAACGTCTTCTGGCAGGTACACCGGGCCGTGGTGGTGCGCAGCGACGCGATCGAATCGGTTTGCCGCGACGACGCCGGCAGGCAGCACCTCACCTTGCGGGGCCGCCCGGAAAGGATCCCGGTCAGCCGGCTCTACGCTCACCTCTTCCGCGCGATGTAGCCGTCCATGAAAAAACCGACCCCCTGTGACAGAGGCCGGCTTTTCATGTGACAGCAGGCAAATTGCTGACGGCTAACGCTCATTAACTTTCAACCGCGCTCAATAGCGATAGTACGGTCCGCGGTGGTGACGATGGTAGTACCCAGGCGCCGGACGGTAGTAGACCGGCGGGGGTGCCATGTACACCGGTGCGGGCCGGTAATACACAGGTGCGGGCGCGACGTACGCGGGGGCCGGTGCGTAGTAGACCGGCGGCGGCGCGTAATAGGGTTGCGGCGACGCAACACCCACGGCGATGCCGGGGACGTTCACGCCGACGGACCAGTTGGCTGCATTGGCCGAAGCCATGCCAAAAAGCGCACCTGCGGCAACCGCACCGGCAGCAGCCCATTTGAAGAGAGTGGATCGGGTCGTGGTCATCTCTGGATCTCCTGTTGAAGCGGTGTTGGCCGCCATGTAGGTATTGAACGCGGCAAGTGTCAATGTGGTGTACGCCGCACTGTGAAGAAAGTTGCCAAAAGTAACGCCCGCAGACCGCCCCCTAGAATGGGCGAATGACCTCCCCTGCAGCCGACAACGACACCGCCAAGCCAAGCAATTTCCTGCGCCACGTGATCGAAAACGACCTCGAACAGGGCACCTATTCGACCCGTAAATGGGGCGGCACCCCAGGCGATGCCGCACACCACGGCCAGGGCATGCAGGACCCGGCCAAGGTCCGCATGCGCTTTCCGCCCGAACCCAACGGCTACCTGCACATCGGCCATGCCAAGAGCATCTGGCTGAACTTCGAGCTTGCCAAGGAATACGGCGGCATTTGCCACCTGCGCTTCGACGACACCAATCCCGAAAAAGAAGAACAGGAATACGTCGACGCCATCCGGGACGCCGTGAAGTGGATGGGCTACAGCACCACGATGACGGACGATCCCGCCCACCCCGGCGCACCGAACGATCACGTGTACTTCGCAAGCAACTACTTCGATTTCATGTATCGCGCGGCCGAATACCTCATCGGCGCCGGCCTTGCCTATGTGGACGAACAGAGCGCCGACGAAATCCGCGCGACTCGCGGCGACTTCAACACGCCCGGCACCGACAGCCCTTTCCGCGACCGCACGCCCGAGGAGAACCTGCTGCGCTTCCGCGCCATGCGCGACGGCCGGCTCGAAGACGGCGCCGCCGTGCTGCGCGCCAGGATCGACATGGCGAGCCCCAACATCAACATGCGCGACCCTGCGCTCTACCGCATTCGCCGCGCCACGCACCACAACACCGGCGACAAGTGGTGCATCTATCCGATGTACACCTTCGCGCACCCGATCGAGGATGCGCTGGAACAGATCACCCACAGCATCTGCACGCTCGAATTCGAAGACCAGCGGCCCTTCTACGACTGGCTGCTTGACCGCCTCGCCGAAGGGGGCCTGATCGCCTCGCCGCATCCGCGCCAGTATGAATTTGCGCGGCTGAATGTGACCCACGTCATCACCAGCAAGCGCAAGCTGCGCCAGTTGGTGGAGGAAGGCCACGTCGACGGCTGGGACGACCCCCGCATGCCGACCCTTGCCGGGCTGCGCCGCCGCGGCTACACACCCGAGGCGCTCAGGCTGTTCTGCGAGCGTTCGGGCGTCACCAAGTCGGGCGGATGGATCGACTACGCCAGTCTCGAAGCCGCGCTGCGTGACACGCTCGATCCGATCGCGCCGCGGGCCATGGCGGTGCTCGACCCGGTCAAGCTGGTCATTACCAACTGGGGTGAGCTGATGGGCGGTGACGACGTCCTCGACGACTGCTCGGCGCCCGTGCATCCACACCACCCGGAGATGGGCCGACGCGACTTCAAGCTGGGGCGCGAAGTGTGGATCGAGCGCACGGACTACGAAGACGTGCAGCCAAAGGGCTTCTTCAGGCTCTTCCCGGGCAACAAGGTGCGGCTCAAGTACGGGCATGTCGTCGAATGCACCGGCGGCACCCGCGACGCGGACGGCAAACTGGTCGAAGTGCAGGCCAGGCTGGTGCCGGACACCAAGAGCGGCACACCAGGCGCAGATGCCATCAAGGTGAAGGGCAACATCACGTGGGTTGCGGTGGCCGACGCGGTGCCGGTCGAAGTTCGGCTTTACGAGCGCCTGTTCGCCGCGTCCCAGCCGGGCAGCGGCGAGTTGCTGGAAGAACTCAACAAAGCGAGCCTGCAGACGACGCAGGCGTATGCCGAGCCCTCACTTGGCGTGTCGGTGCAAGGCGCGCCCTATCAGTTCGAGCGTCACGGCTATTTCGTGCTGGACTCCCGCGCGAACGCATCGGGCGGGCGTGTATTCAATCGCGCAGCCGGCATGCGCGACAGTTGGGGCAAGTAGCCGCGCGGCTGCCCGCTTTCAGAGAGGCTTCGTCAGGTAGACGGCCTCTCGCCCCACGATCACCCGTTGCGCCGGCATGAACACGGTGCATTCGTCGCATGGCGCGCGAATTTCGTCCGGGCCATTGATTGCTATCAGCTCGCCTTTCGCAAAAGTCTCGAAGCCGATCAGCGGGCGCACGAAATGGAAGTCCTCCGACTGGATGACGTGCGTCTGCAGCAATTCAAAGCGCCGCTGCGGCTCGGGCGCGGCGACCGGTTCTCTCTCGATCAGCCCGAAATGCGCCAGAAAGCGCAGCGACACTTCGGTCGCGAGGTCCGCCGCAGCCTTCTTGAAATGCTGGCCGCATTCGACGACCACCGCCGCGCCGGGCGCATCCGCTCCGGCATGCAGGCCATGCTGGATCAGCGGCGTGCCCGAACCCAGCCCACTCGGCATCGCGAGGTGAACGGGCGGCAACCCGATCGCCATCGCCACGCTGGCATTGCGCTCGAATGCCGGATAGACCCAGAAAGGCACCACGTCCTGGCTCGTCGAATGGATGTCCAGGATGTGGTCCGCCGCCGCGACCACCGGCCGCAATTCGCGGGCGCGGCGCAGTTCGGGGCTGTCCTCAGGCCCGTCCAGCCACTCATCGGACCACACGCGATTCAGGTTGTGCACGATCTGGCGGTTGTCGAAGGGCCGTTCGATCGCGAAGGCGTTGTAGGCCTCCACGTGCGCGAAGCTCACGGTCAGCGTGCCGATCTTGGGGCGGACGCCGGTGTCCAGCAGATGCGTGGCCGCGACCATGCCGCAAATCTCGTTGCCGTGCGTCAGCGCATTGATCAGCACGTGCGGACCGGGCTGGCCGGATTCGAAGCGGTGGACGTAGTCAATGCCGGTGTTGCCGTGGCGATAGGCGGAAATGTCGCGCGGGAGCACTTCGAATGCGGGGAGATCCTGGGTCATGAGGCTGCGTTTCCTGCGTTTCTCTGGTCATGGCGGCATTCGCCGGGTCCCCGGAGTTTGCTCCAATTTGCCTCTTAGACTCGTGGGCTCATCATGCGAATCGCCCAAGCCCTGTCCCCATGCCTTTGACCGCTGAAATGCGACGGTCCATCGACCAGATTCGCGACTATCTCTTTGGCGGCGGCTACCCCGATCCTGTCAGCAACGCCGAACAACTGTCGTTCCTGTTCTTCTTCTATCTGCTGGAGACCATCGACGACGAAAACGCCCTGCGTGCCAAGACGCTGAACGAGCCCTACACCAGCATGTTCAGCGGCGATTGGCCCCTCAGGAATGCGTCCAACGCTTCTCTGCCCTCCGCGCGCGAGGGCGTGCTGACGGCAACGGTCCTCCAGACCGGCACGTCCGTGATCCCGCGCTCGCGCTTCAGGTGGTCCGCCTGGGCGACCGACTTGACGGGCGATGCGCTCGTGCACTTCGTGCGCGACGAGGTCTTTCCGTTCTTCTCCGAAATTGGCGCGGCCGGCGCGCACGACTTCATGCGCGGTGCGCGCCTGGGCATCAGCGAGCCGACCGTGCTGTCGCAGGTCGTTCGGCTCGTGGATGGCCTCGGGCTGGCCGACGCGGACTCCGACACCAAGGGCGACCTTTTCGAGCACGTCTTGCGGCAGATCAGGCAGGCGGGCGAACTGGGCCAGTTCCGCACACCGCGCCACATCATCCGCCGCATCGTCGAGATGGTCGACCCGACCATCGGCGAAACCATCTACGACCCGGCGGCCGGCACTGCGGGGTTCCTGGTGGCGGCCTACAACCACATCCGCCTCGCTCATTCATCGCCCGGTGCCATCGTGGAGGCCGAAGCCGACGGCAAGCTCCTGAGGCGCGGCCTCGGCGACAAGCTCACGGACGAAGAGCTCGCGATCCTCCAGGACAAGACCTTCTACGGCAACGACGTCGACCCGAAGATGGTCCGCCTCGCGACGATGAACCTCACGCTGCGCGGCCTCGCCAACGTGCGCATCCTCCAGCGGAACGTGTTGACCTCGGCGCTCGACCATTCAAAGAAGGCCGAGCTCGACCTGCCGCCCGAAGGCTTTCACGTGGTCCTGGCGAATCCGCCTTTCTCCGGGCGCGTCGACAAGGACCGCATCATCGATGACGTGCGAGTGGGCACCACCAGCAGCACCGAACTGCTCTTTCTCAAGTACATGATGGACAGCCTCCGCGCCGAGGGCCGGGCCGCCGTGGTGGTGCCGGAAGGCGTCTTGTTCGGCTCGACCACGGCGCACAAGGAATTGCGCCGCCAGCTCGTCGAGAACAACCAGGTCGATGCGGTACTGAGCCTTCCGGGCGGCGTGTTCCAGCCCTACTCGGGCGTCAAGACTTCGGTGCTCTTCTTTCGCAAGTGCGGCAACACCGAGCATGTGCTCTTCCTGCATGTCGAAGATGACGGCTATGCACCCGATGCCAATCACGACCGGCCCATCGAAGCCGACGACCTGCCGCGCCTGGCGCAAGCCTATGCGCAGCGCGAAACGTCGCTGGCCCGCTGGGAAGCGCGCGAACCCGAGGTCGAATGGGGCGAGAAATGGTGGTTCGCAGACGCCGCCACGCTGCGCGCCAACGACTTCAATCTCTCGGCGGCGCGCTACCGACCCCTGACCGAAGCGCAAGCCGAGCATCGCAACCCGCGCGAACTGGTCGACGAGGTCATCGCGCTCGAACTGGAGTTCGCCAAGGAAATGGAAAACCTGCGAATCCTGCTCACGGAGCGGGAAGAAGAATGACGGCGCCACGGATCGCGCTGCGGGAGGTGGTCGAGGCGAAGACGGGCACGATGAACCCGTCGGCCTGGCCGGGCGATCCATTCACCTACGTCGATGTCGCCGCCGTCGACAACAAGAAGAAAACCATCACCGGCGCTCGCAAGATGATGGGCGCCGAAGCGCCCAGCCGCGCGCGCAGGCAGATCCGCACTGGCGACGTGCTGGTTTCAACCGTCCGGCCGAAGCTCAACGCCGTCGCGCTGGTGCCGCCGGAACTCGATGGAGAAATTGCAAGCACCGCCTTCTGCATATTGCGTGCGACCCCGCGCGTGCTGCCCGAATACATCTACTTCTTCGTGCGGTCGAGGCAGTTCGTCAATGGCGTGTGCAAGCTCGCGACCGGCGCGCTGTATCCGGCGGTGTCGGATGCTCACGTCCTCGACCAGAAGATCCCGCTGCCCGACTTGAATGAACAGCGCCGGATCGTCGACCTGCTGTCGTGCGCGCAGAGCGCCATCCGCCTGCGTCGCGAAATCCGCGAGCGGACCGTCCAGATGGTGCCGGCGCTCTATGCCGACGTATTCGGCGATTCGATCGGCAATCCCAGGCAGTGGCCCGTCGTGCCTCTCGAAAGCCTTTTGAAGACCGGTCCGCAGAACGGGCTCTACAAGCACAAGTCCGCATACGGCGCCGGTACGCCGATCGTTCGCATCGACAGCTTTCGCGACGGCGAACTGCGCGAACCCGGCTCGCTCAAGCGCCTTCAGATCGAGGACGACGAAGCGAGGCGCTATGCGCTGGACTCTGGAGACATCCTGATCAACCGCGTCAACAGCCCGGAGCACCTCGGCAAGAGCGTCTTGATCCGCACCGTGGCCGAACCGACGGTCTTCGAATCGAACATGATGCGGCTGGTGCCGAACACCGAACGTGCTTTGCCGCAATACCTGATCGCCGCGCTGCAGACGCGCCGAACCTCTCGGCATTTTCAGACCCGCGCCAAGCGCGCGATCAACCAAGCGAGCCTGAATCAGCAGGATCTGAAATCGCTGCCGGTGATGCTGCCGCCGCTGGACAAGCAGCTTGCCTTTGCGCGCTATGCGGATGCCACCGCCGCGGCTCAGGCGACAGAGGCGTTGCTGCTGAAAGGCGCTGAGGAAACGCTGGAGTCGCTGCTGGCGCGTACGCTGCGCTGAGCCGTATTTGCTGAAAAGCGGCTCATGGTCCGCCGGAAGCCGGCTCCTGCATCCACGCAGGTATATGCCTGTGGCCGTGCAGGACCCGCCAGACGTCGATGCAGTCTGTCTGCTCAAAGTAAAGAACAAGGTACGAAAAGCGGGTCAAAGACCAGAAACGCAGGCCGGGCAAGTCGAGCTCAATGGCGTAGCGTGTAGAGCCCGTTCCGGGGTTTCGGCTGATGTGGATGTAGGCACTCTCGAGCTCGTCGATGAAGCCGAAGGCGGCGCTTTCCGCGCCCTCTTTCATGTAGTACGCGATGACGTCGTCAATGTCGCGGTTTGCCTGTTCTCGGGGGACGACCGCTTTCGCCCTCACCTCTTACCGCCGGCCCGGGACGCCTTTTTTCCGGCGCTGCGCACTCTCTCGCGCAAACCGTCGAAGTAGGCCTTGTCCGCAGTGGCGGCGGGCGCGGAGAGCCCTCCCTGGAGAAGAAGAGTCCGCAACTGAAGCTTTTGTTGATCCTTGCGGATGAGCTCGCGAACATATTCACTGCTCGTGCCATAGCCGCGCTCCACCACTTGCTCATCGACGAACGACTTCATGGCGTCCGGGAGCGATACGTTCATAGTGCTCATCAGAAGAGCCTACGAGTTTTGGCAAAAATTGGCAAGACCGCCGGATCCTCAGTGCCCGCCTCCAAGATACGCTGCCTTCACTCCGGGATCATTCCTCAGCTTCTCGGCCGGCCCGTGCAGCGAAATCCGGCCGTTCTCCAGCACGTAGCCATAGTCGGCCACGCCAAGCGCGGCAGCCGCGAACTGTTCGACCAGCAGCATCGTCACGCCCTCTTGCTTGAGCCGCTCGATGATTCGGAACACTTCGGCCACCAGGATGGGTGCGAGCCCCATCGACGGCTCGTCGAGCAGCACAACCTCAGGGTTCAACATCACCGCGCGCGCCATGGCGAGCATCTGCTGTTCACCGCCCGACAAGGTTCCTGCCAGTTGCGTACGGCGCTCTTTCAAACGCGGAAAGAGCTCCATCGCCCGCTCGAGATCGGCTGCCACGTCGCCGCGCGGGCGGCTGCCGGTCAGCCTCGGGAATGCACCCAGCGTGAGGTTGTCCGTGACGCTCATGGTCGCGAACACGCGACGGCCTTCGGGCGAATGCGCGAGCCCGAGCTTGGCGATGTGGTAGGACTCCAAGCCCTCGATGCGCTTGCCGTTGAGCGCGATTTCACCGGCGGTCGCGCGGATCATGCCCGACACCGCGCGCATGGTCGTGGTCTTGCCGGCGCCGTTGGAGCCGATGAGGGTCACGACCTTGCCCTTGGGCACTTCGATCGAAATACCGTGCAGCACTTGCACCTTGCCGTAGCCGGCGGAAAGATTCTGGATGGTCAGCATCTGTTGATCCTCACGCCGCCTGCGCGGCCGGTGCCGCCGTTTCCTGTCCGCCGAGATAGGCCTCGATGACCTTCTCGTCCGACTGCACCTGCGCAGGCTCGCCCTCGGCAATCTTCTGGCCGAAGTCGAGCACCGAAACCGTATCGCACATGCTCATCACGACGTCCATGTGGTGTTCGATCAGGATGACGGTCACGCCGTGCTCGCGGATCTTGCGGATGATCGCGATCAGCTCCTTGATGTCGGGCGCCGTGAGTCCGGCTGCGGGCTCGTCGAGCAGCAGCAGTTGCGGGTCGAGCGCCAGTGCGCGGGCGATCTCCAGCAGGCGTTGCTTGCCGTAAGGCAGGTTGCGAGCCTCTTCCGCGGCGAACTGCTCCAGGCCGACGAACTTCAGCAACCCGAGTGCGCGGTTGGCCGCGGCAAGACTTTCGCGGCGATAGCGCGGCGTGTGCACCGCCACGTCGAAAAGATTGCTCCTGAACGTATGGTGCAGGCCGACCTGCACGTTCTGCTGCGCGGTCATTTCGCCGAAGAGCTGCACGTTCTGGAAGGTGCGCGCGATGCCCGACAAAGCGATGTCCGCCGACGTGCGGCCCACGAGCGAGCGTCCGCCGAATTCGATGTTGCCGGCGGTGGGCACGTAGATGCCGGTCAGCACGTTCATCATCGTGCTCTTGCCCGAGCCGTTCGGACCGATCAGCCCATGGATCGCGCCGCGCTTCACCTTCAGGTCGACGTTGTTCAGTGCCTTGAGGCCGCCGAACTGCATGAGCACGCCCGAAGCCTGCAGCAACTCCGCACCGCCGCTGCCCGATGCGGCGACGCTCACCGCGTCCGACGGCCCCGCGACCTGGCCGACCACATCGGCCTGTGCCTTGGGCCGGCGCAGATTGAGCGCGTTGCGCACGAAACCGACGATGCCGTCCTGCAGGTAATAGACGACGAAAAGCATGATCACGCCGAAGATCGACAGCCGCCAGTCAGTCATCGTTTCGAGCCAGAACGAGAGCCCCGCGAGTGC
Organism: Variovorax sp. 10N420; assembly: GCF_056394705.1. Taxonomy (NCBI): domain Bacteria; kingdom Pseudomonadati; phylum Pseudomonadota; class Betaproteobacteria; order Burkholderiales; family Comamonadaceae; genus Variovorax; species Variovorax sp. 10N420. The sequence goes on from NZ_JBFTIJ010000006.1 coordinate 396,367, forward strand.
GATGCTGCCGACCACCGGGATCGCCATCTGCTTGGGCGTCACGCGCTGGCGCTGGATGCCGATCACGGCCGTGATCATCACCAGCACGGCCAGGCCGACCGACACATAGCGGAACAGCACCACGTCGTCCAGCAGCTTGGGCAGCAGCACGATGATGGCCGCGCCGAGCATCGACCCGATGCGGCTCTTGCGCCCGCCCATGATCACCGCCAGCAGGAAGAGCACCGTCAGTTCGAAGTTGTAGGTGTTCGGCGAGATGTATTGCTCCGAGTACGCATACAGGCTGCCGGCCAGCCCGGCGAATCCGGCGCTGATCACGAAGGCGTAAACCTTGTAGCGATACACCGAAACACCCATGCAGTCCGATGCGACGGGGCTGCCGCGCAGCGCCTCGAAAGCGCGCCCGAGATGCGAGCGCAGGATGCGGTGCACCACGATCAACGACAGCACCAGCATCACCGCCACCAGCCAGAAGAACTCGCGTTCATCGAGCTTGTGGCCGAAGAGCGGCGGCTTGCTGAGCTTGATGCCCATCGGCCCTTCGGTGATGAAGCTCATCTCGTTGATGAGAATCTGGATGATGGTCCCGAAGGCCAGCGTCACCATGGCGAGGTAAGGCCCCGTCACCCGCAGCGCAGGCAGCGCGAGGATGGCGCCGAAGACCGCCGTGACACCGATTGCGGCGACCAGCGAAACCAGCAGAAGCGCGCCCGTCTTGTACACCAGCACACCGGCGGTGTAGGCGCCGAGACCGAACAACCCCGCATGCCCGAGCGATACCTGTCCCGTATAGCCCACCACGATGTCCAGCCCGAACAGCAGGATCGCGTAGATCATGATCGTTTCGAGCAGGTGGATGTAGTAGGGGTTGTCGATGCCGATCGGGAACAGCATCAGCGCTGCAAACCCCGCGATGGCAAGAAGAAAGCGACCAGTTTTCATTGTGTTGACTTCGATGCCTCGCGCTCAGACCTTCTTGATGGCCGTCTTGCCGAACAGACCCGCGGGCCGAACGGCCAGTACGATCAGCAGCAGCACCAGGCCCGGTACGTCCTTGTAGCCGGTGCTCAGATAGAAACCGGTGGTGGTCTCGGCAATGCCGAGGATGATCCCGCCCACCACGATGCCCATGCCGCTGGTCAGCCCGCCGATGATCGCCACGGCAAAGGCCTTGAGCCCCAGCACCGCGCCCATCGTGGCACCCGTCAGCGTCAGCGGCGCAATCAGCACGCCGGCAAATGCGGCCGTGAGCGACGACAGCGCATATGAAAAGGTGATCACCAGTCCGGTATTGATGCCCATCAGCTTGGCCGCATCACGATCGTTGAAAGTCGCGACCACCGCCTTGCCGTAGATCGAGCGGCGATTGAAGACTTCCACCGCCAGCATCATCAGGATGGCGCCGACCACCACCAGGATTTCCATCGGCAGCACATTTGCGTTGAGGAACTTGATGGGTGCTTCCGGCAGCGGCGAAGGAAATCTCAGGTCGTCGCGGCCCCAGACGTTTTCCGCGACGTTCTTGAAGATGATGCCCAGCGCAATGGTCGACATGATCCAGCCAAACTCCGACTTGATCTTGATCGCGGGCCGCACGCCAATGCGCTCCACCACCGCGCCCTGCACTGCGCCGAACAGGCACACGATCGGGATCATCAGCCAGTAGTTCACGCCCAGCGTGACCAGCGTCAAGCCAACGAGCGCGCCGAGCATCAGCGCATCGCCCTGCCCGAAATTGAGAGTGTCCGAAGTCGCGAAAGTCAGCTGATAGCCGAACGCGATCACGGCATAGATCATGCCCAGCGCGATACCGCTGAAGATGAGTTGAGTGAGGATTTGCATGGCGGCTCTTGCGATGCGTTGAACATGAAAAGGCGCCGCCCCAGGGAAATCCCCGGGGCGGCGCCTGTGGGAGGCGCAGCTTAGTTCTTCAGCAGTGCGTCGTTGGCAGCGTTGTTCTTGATCTGCACCTTCGACGCATTCTTCATGTCGTCGGCGTTGGCATAGCTCACGCGGCCGCCCTTGACTTCACCGAACACCGGGATGTTCGCGGTGATCGCGTCATGGTCACCCTTGGAAAAAGGCTTGTTGTAGGTCGTCACCACACCTTCGACCGGCGTCTTCAGGTCTTCGAGAGCGGCCATGATCTTCGGGCCTTCGGTGCTGTTGGCCTGCTTCATCGCGGCGGCCAGCAGGTAGATGGAGTCGTAGCCCTGCGCAGCCGACACCGGCGAATCGATGCGGTTGTTCTTCGGCTTGAAGGTCGCGATGTAGCTGGTGATGAAGCTCTTGCGCTTGGGCGTGGTCGGCTCCTGGATAAAGGTCTGCGGCATGCGCGCACCGTCGCCGCCGGGGCCGGCGTTGTCGATGAAGTTGGCCATCGACAAGGTCCAGCTGCCGATCATCGGGACTTTCCAGCCCAGCTTCGTCATGCCGTTGGCGATCTGCGCCAGCTCGGGGCCGATGCCGTAGGTCAGCACTGCTTCGGCGCCGGCTTCCTTGGCCTTCAGCAACTGGGCCGTCATGTCGACGTCCTTGATGTTGAACTTCTCGACCGCGACCGGCGTGATGCCCTTGGCCTTGAGCGCCTTCTCCAGATCTTCGCGACCGAGCTGTCCATAGTTGGTCGAATCAGCCAGGATCGCGACCTTCTTGTAGCCGCGACGCGTGACTGCTTCCTCGACGATCATCGGAGCCTGGATGCTGTCGTGCGCCGAGTTGCGGAAGACGTAGTTCTCAGGATCCTTGTCGAACTGGTGCGTGATGACCGAGCCGGTCGCCACGTTGTTCATCACCGGGATCTTCGCTTCCTGGAAGAAGCGTTGCGAGGCCAGCGCCACGCCCGTGTTGATATAGCCGACAACCGCGACGACCTTCTCCTTGTTGATGAACTCCTGGGCGATCTGCACGCCGCGTTCATTCTTGGCTTCGTCATCGCGTTCGACGAGCTGAATCGGCCGGCCCAATACGCCGCCAGCCTTGTTGATTTCTTCCGTTGCCAGGCGCACGCCGTCGCGCATGCTCACACCCATCGAGGACGACCCGCCGGTAAACGGACCGTCCACGCCGATCTTGATGGGATCGGCTGCGAATGCTCCCGCGGAAAAGGCGATAGCGCCTGCCACGGCGAGAAGCTTGAAACTCAAGGGCATGTCGAAAATCTCCAAGTGTCTGAATGTGTCGGAACCATAGGCGAGAGAGAGAAAACCGAAGAGAGTGACAACCCTAAATGGATGCAAATCGGACGCATTGGGCCGTCCGCGCAAACCAATTACATGCACCCATTCGATGCACCCATCCGGCTCTCATGGCTGCGCCGCTTCAACGCTGCGATTCGGCAAGTTGCTTCCGGCGGTTTTCCCCTTGCCGGGCGAACATCCATCCGGGGTATTCCGCAGGCAACCGGCTGACTTCATCGAGTTGCGCCAGCTCTGCCGCGCTCAGCTCCACTTTGGTGGCGGCCATGTTGTCGGCGAGTTGATCCGGCCGCTTGGCGCCGATGATGACGCTGGTGACCTGCGGTTGATGCAGCAGCCACGCCAGCGCGATCTGCGCGACCGACACGCCGTGCGCCTCGGCGATCGGACGCATCGCATCGACGCAGTCGTACGCGCGGTCCTTGTTGACGGGCGGAAAGTCGAAGCTGGTTCGGCGGCTGCCCTGTTCGCCCTGTTGTTCGCGGCCGTATTTGCCGCTGAGCAGGCCGCCCGCGAGCGGACTCCACACCATCAGCCCCACGCCTTCGCTGCGAAGCATCGGCACCAGCTCGCGTTCAAGATCGCGTCCGGCGATGGTGTAGTAGGCCTGCAGCGATTCGAATCGTGACAGCCCCCATCTCTCGGAGATGCCGAGCGCCTTCACGATTTGCCAGGCGGCCCAGTTCGAAACGCCGACATGGCGCACATGCCCGTGACGCACGAGCTGGTCGAGCGCACGCACGGTTTCTTCGATGGGCGTCGCCGGATCGAAGCCATGGATCTGATAGAGGTCGATGTGATCGAGTTGCAGCCGCTTCAGGCTCGCCTTGACGCCATCCATGATGTGGCTGCGCGAGGCGCCGCGTGCATTCGGCCCGGGGCCTGTTTCGCCGAAGACCTTGGTCGCGACGATCACGTTCTCGCGCGGCACCTTGAGGTTCTTGAGCGCCTGCCCGGTGATCTGCTCAGAGACGCCGTTCGAGTAGACATCGGCCGTGTCGATGAAATTGATGCCGGCATCGAGCGCCGAGCCGATCAGGCGTTCGGCGTCGCTCTGCTGCAGATCGCCAATTTGAGCCCAGATGCCTTCGCCGCCGCCGAAGGTCATGGTTCCGAGGCACAGCTCCGACACGAAAAGGCCAGTGCGGCCGAGAGGATGGTGACGCATGGAAGACAACTCCTTGTTGTGCAGACAAACAAATCGGACTCGCAGCATAGGCGCCCTCCGAAATTCCTGCAGGCGCCGCTACCGCATCCTTTTGGGGCGCCCGAACGTCTTGTCTTTGTCACAGAATGGTTCCGGCGCCGCCGGAGAAAGGATCCCCACGTGAAGCACATGATTCGATACAAGGTCAAGGCCGACCGCGTCGCCGAAAACGAGCGTTCCTCGGCCAAGGTTTACGAGGAACTCCATAAGCTCAAGCCGAAGGGCCTGCGCTATGCCACTTTCCGGCTCGACGATGGCGTGAGCTTTGTGCACATCGTCTCGTATGACCAAGCCGATGGCACCAGCGTGCTGACCGACATGCCGGCATTCAAGGAATTCACCGCGGGCGTTCGCGAGCGTTGCGAGGAGCCGCCGGTCAGGACGGAACTGAAGGAGATCGGCTCATATGGATTCTTCGGCGACTGAGCCCGGCAACGACATCATCGCCACGCTCGAGGAGGGCCGGCGCCAGTTTCTGGCGCTGGTCGATGGCATCAGGCCTGACCTGCATCGCTACTGCACGCGCATGACGGGCTCGGTGGCCGACGGCGAAGACGTCGTGCAGGACACCCTCGCGCGGGCCTACTACCAACTGCCCGAGCTGAAGGAAATGCCGCCGCTGCGGCCATGGCTCTTTCGGATTGCGCACAACAGGGCCATCGACCACTGGCGGCGCGATGCGCATCGCATGGCCGAGCCCATCGAATCGGTGCTCGACATTGCCGACGACGAAACGCGCGAGCCGGACCAGACGCTTGCTCGCCAGCAGGCGGTGCGCGCCGCGCTCTCGTGCTTTCTGCAGCTCGCACCGGCGCAACGCGGCTGCGTGATCCTCAAGGATGTGCTGGACCATTCACTGGAGGAAATCGCCGGGGAACTGGATCTGAGCGTGCCAGCAGTCAAGGCCGCGCTGCATCGGGGACGAACGCAGCTGCGCCAGTTGTCCGCTTCGACGATCGATATTTCTTCGGTGCGCCCGCCCACTGCAATCTCCCCTGCCTTGCGCCGTTATGCCGATCTCTTCAACGCGCGCGATTGGGACGGCGTCCGGGCGATGCTGGCGGACGAAGTTCGCCTGGACCTCGTCTCACGGCGCAAGGCAGCCGGCCGGCGCGAGGTCGAGATCTACTACACGAACTACAGCCGACAGGACGATTGGCGGCTGGTGCCTGCGTGGCTCGACGGGCGCGAAGTGCTGGCTGTCATGCGCGCGCCCGGGGCGACGCTGCCCGGCTACTTCATGGAACTGCAGTGGCGTGAGGGGCGCGTCAGCTTCATAAGGGACTTCCGGCACGTGCCCTACATCACACTGGAAGCGCCGATCGAACTGGCGGATTGAGCGCAAGACCAAAGCGACCAAAGCGCCCTTGTGCCTTGCATCAGGCCGTTGGCGTTTCTCCGGCGGCATCGTCTCCGGTCTCGCGCCGCCCAGAGCCCTTCTTGTTGGCCCTGGCTTCCTTCTTCGCCTTGCGCTCGGCATCCAGCAGTTGCCCGGCCGCAAGCCATTGCGCGAATTCTTCCGGCGTTTCGAGCGTGATGCGCCCCAGATTGCCGCTGCGGAACTCGTGCATGACGATCTCGGCGGCCTTCTGCAAATTCACGCGGCCCTTGCCCAGCAGTGCGCCGCGCTTGCGGCCGATGGCTTCGAGCACCTCCTCGTCGCGGAGGCCCGCAATCGGCTCCAGCTTGAAGCGTGCTTCGACAAGGCCTGCGTAGTGCTGCTTCAGGTACGACAGCAGTTCCAGCGCCACCTCTTCGTCATCGAAAGCATTGCGGCCGATGGCGCCGCTTGCAGCCAGGTTGTAGCCGCTCTTGGCAACGATGATTCGCGGCCACAGCATGCCCGGCGTGTCCCACAGATAGAAGTCGTCGGCCAGCGTGATGCGCTGCTCCAGCTTGGTGATGCCGGCCTCGTCGCCCGTCTTGGCCTTGCGGCTGCCGGTGAGCGTGTTGATCAACGTCGACTTGCCCACGTTGGGGATGCCGCAAATCAGCACCCTCATCGGCTTGGCCATGCCGCCACGTTGCGGGGCCAACGCGTGGCAGGCGTCGATCAGTTGCCGGGCGGGCGCGGCCTGGCCGGCATCGAGACCGATGGCGCGCGTCTCGGGTTGGGCGTTGTAGTGTTCGAGCCAGCGCGCCGTGCATCCCGGGTCCGCCAGGTCCTGCTTGTTGAGCACCTTGAGCCCCGGTTTGTGGCCGGTGAGTTCGGCCAGCATGGGATTGGCGCTGGAGCCGGGCAAGCGCGCATCGAGCAGTTCGATGACGACGTCGATGTCCTTGATGCGCTCGGCGATGGCTTTCTTGGTCAGGTGCATGTGACCGGGGAACCACTGGATGGCCATCGCGAATGTCTTTCTCTGTCTGTGAACGACCCGGGATTGTCGTCAATTCAGATCGTCGCGATAGTCGATCGGAAGGCTGTAGGCTGGCTCGCGGTGCCAGTCCCAATAGGTCTCGAGAAGCCGCTGCGTGATCGGCCCCGGGGAGCCCTGGCCGATCATCTGGTCATCGACTCGCGTCACCGGCAGCACGCCGCCGCCCGAAGTGCTCAGGAACACTTCATCAGCCTCGCGCAGTTCGCCCGCAGGCAAGTCGCGCAGTTCGACAGGCAAGCCGAGTTTCTGCGCGATCTCGATCACGGTACGGCGCGATACACCTTCGAGCACCCCCTCCTTCGGCGTGACGACCACGCCATTGCGCACGCAGAAGATGTTGAAGCCGGGCCCTTCGACCACATTGCCCGCGGCGTCGGTCAGAACGACGGTATCGGCACCCGCATCGAGCGCGCTCAACAGTCCCATGGTGAGATCGTTCCAGTGATAGTTCTTGGCTTTCGGGTCGACCGAACGCGCCGGAATACGCTGCACATCGCTCACCTGCAGGTGCAGGCCGCGCTCCCGCTGCGCTTCATTGGCGATCCACACGAAAGGCACCGCGAAGGCATAGAACTGATTGACCGCCTGCCGCGGATCGCGCGAACCCCACGGCGGTTGTCCGCGCGTCACGATCATTTCGACATACGAACTTCGCAGGCCGCTCTTGCGCACGCATTCGGTCAGCACCGCAACGATCTGGTCGGGCGTGAGGCCAGGATCGAGGCGAAAACGCTCGCAGCTTCGCATGAAGCGCTCGAGATGCACGTCCAGCCTGAAGAACGCTCCATCCCAGACGGTGACCACGTCATAGGTCGCATCCGAACGCAGGAAACCCCAGTCGGTGATGGGAATCGCGGCCTCGGCAATGGGCACGTATTGGCCCCGAATGAAGGCAACCCCGTTCGAGTAGTCAGGCGCAAGCCCAGGTTGGACGGAAGAATTCATGGTTCTGCAAGTTCCTTCGAATGAGTGCACGGCCATTGTGGACATTGGAGCCCGAGGCCCAACTGACCGCATGCTAGAGCCTCTCGCCCAATAGTCGCGAAAGGTAGCAGCATGCAGATTCAAGTGAGAACGAGCAACGGCATCGAGAACAAGGAGGCGCTCGAACGCTGGGCCGATGGCCAGATACGCCAGACCCTCAGCCGCTTCGTCGAAGACGTCACCCGCGTCGAAGTCCATCTCAGTGACGAAAACCATGACGCCAGCGGCGGCGGCGCCAAGCGCTGCGCCATGGAGGCGCGCCTGGCGCATCACCAGCCACTGGCCGTCACCCACCACGCATCCAACATCGACGAGGCGTTTCGCGGAGCGTCGGAAAAGCTGAAGCGTTCGCTGGAGAGCGTGCTCGGACGGCTCTACAACCATCGCCAACGCGATTCGATCCGCAATGGCGCCGAAGGCGATGCGATCGACGCCGAGGGGGATGCGCCTTGAGGGGCGTCCGGGCCCTCGGGCTCCTTGGGACGCTGCTTCTGGCGTGCGGCGTGTCGAATCACGGCTTCGCGGGGAGTCTGAAGGGCAAGATCGTGTTCGCCGGCCCTGCGCCGGCGCCGGTCAAGGTGCCCGTCACGATCGATCAGTATCTGTGCGGCAACGAAAAGGCCGCCGACGACTTGCAGGTGTCGGCGAATCGCGAAGTCCGAAATGCCGTCGTCTGGATCGAGAACGCGCCCGCCGACGTTGCGCCGTCCGTGAATCAGAAGGTCGAGGTCGACCAGAAGGGATGCGCCTTCATCCCCAGGGTCGTCGTGGTCCGAGCCGGCGGGACAGTCGATTTCCTCAACAGCGATCGACTGCTGCACAACATTCACGCCACGCCGAAGGCGAACGTTTCTTTCAATCGAACGCAGCCCATGGGGCGGACGATTCCAATCACCTTTGCCCAGCCTGAAATCGTCCGCATCAACTGTGACTTGCATTCATGGATGACCGCATGGGTGGTCGTCGCGGCGCACCGCTTCTATGCGGTCACCGGCGCCGACGGAACGTTCGCATTCGACGACCTTCCGCCGGGCCAGTACAAGCTGCAGATCTGGCATGAACGCCTGGGAACGACACCGGCGAGTGTCACCGTGAGCGATCGGGAGCCCGCGCAACTCTCGGTGGAACTGAAGCCACGGTAGAGCCGAACGCACAGTCAGACGCCCTCAAGGCACAACGGCGATCTTCTTCGTCGTTTCCCACGCGGCAGAGTGGGTCGGCTCCTCGACTGCCCGGAGCGATCCGCCCTCGTCGAGCGCGATCGTGAAAGTCACGGTCGGCGACGAATACACGGGGTGCAGGTAGGCGCGCGCGATCTCCACCGAGTCCTTGTAGAGCGCGATGTAGCGCACGAAGTGCTCTGACAGAGACGGGTGCTGCGAATCGGCACCGACGCTGATCGTGACGTTGAACCACGCGCCCCGTCGCACGCTGTCCGGCGCTGTGATCTTGGGCGAGTGTTTCGGGTCGGAGCCTTTGTGAACTTCGCGAAACTCCGGCGTGAACTGCTGGACCTGCTCTTCTTCCGCACGCACGCCTGCAGCAGCAAAGCACATTGCCATCGCAATCGTGGCAATGACGACGCGCTGCGCGCCTGGAATGTTCGCTGTTGTCATGAAACCCTCCGCTGACTGATCAGATGTCCGGCAGAAACTGCTTGATCATTCCCAGCAGTTCGCTGGGGCTGTAGGGCTTGGCCAAGTAGCTGGCGGCGCCCGCCTGCAGCGCCTTTTCCCGGTCGCCGCTCAGCGCATATGAGGTGATGACGATGATTGGGATATGCCGTGTAGCCGCCTCGGTGGTCAGGAGCCGCGCGGCGTCGAGCCCGGACATCTTGGGAAGCTGCACGTCCATGAGGATGAGATCGGGCAACTCCTGCTGCGCGAGCGCCACGCCGGCTTCGCCGTCCCCCGCTTCGATCAGTTGACAGGCAGAACGCTTGAGCAACTGCCGGACGATCTTGCGGTTGTACTCGTTATCCTCGACATAGAGGATCTTGCGCTCGGTCATGGATCAACCTCCTTGCTGCGCCCGCCCGCGCGCAATGGCACGGAGAAAAGAAAGGTGGAGCCCTTCCCCAGTTCGCTTTCGACCCAGATGCGCCCGCCGAGCCTCTCAACGAACTTCTTCGAGATGCTGAGCCCGAGCCCCGTGCCGCCGAATTCACGCGTGATGGTCGTATCCACCTGGCGGAATTCCGTGAAGATGTTGTCGAGATCGCACTGAGCAATGCCGATGCCCGTGTCCGAGACGCTGTAGATCAGGTCGTCATCTACCAATTCCACTGCGATCTCCACGCGGCCTTGTCGCGTGAACTTCAGTGCATTGCCGGCCAGGTTGGTCAGGCACTGTGCAAGCCGACCGCTGTCGCCGAACGCTACGGGCAAATCCTCCGGCACGCGCGCGGTGAATGCGAGCCCCTTTTCAGCAGCGATGGAGCGCAGCGATGTTCGCACTGTGTTCACGACGTCACTGACCGCGTAATCGCTGAGCGCGAGTTCCATGCGCCCTGCCTCGATCTTCGACAGATCGAGCACTTCGTTGATCAGACGCAGCAGATTGCGGCCGTTGACCTGTATGTCCGTCAGCGGCTCTTTCAGTTCAGCCGGAACCTCGCCGTAGATCCCGTCGATCATCATTTCGCTGAATCCGAGGATCGCATTCATTGGCGTGCGCAATTCGTGGCTCATGTTGGCCAGGAACTCGGACTTTGCCTTGCTCGCGCGCGAAAGCTGCTCGTTGAGGTCCACGAGCTTCGCGGCCGCCTGCCGCTGGGATTCGTCCAAGCGCTGAAGTTGCTGACTCATGTGGTTCATCCGGTCGGCGAGCACTCCGAATTCGTCACGGTTGGGCACGGAGATTCTGCGCCCGAAGTTTCCGGCCGCCACATCGTCCATGAAAACGGCCGCCGCGCGTACCGGCAAGATGAAGGACCAAGAGATCACGAATCCGCAGAGCCAAGCCAGCAAGACGGCGCTGACTGCAAAGACGGACGTGAGGATCAGCGATCGGCGGTTGGCCGCGCCGACGCTGTCGCGCAGACGAGCCATCCGGCTTTGCTCGACCTCGACGAGTTGGCCCATACGCGACGCGATCCGGTTGTCGAGGAGTTCCTCGCGCTGCAGCAAATCGGCCGTGATGTCCCCCAGCTTGCCGTCGCGAATGGCATTGGCGATGTCGGCCACGACGCCCATGGCATCGTCCTGCGAAGCGCGGATCTGGTCGATCAGCCCTTTCTGGCCGCCGGCCGCCGAGGTGTCCAGCTTGGCCAGTGTTTCGTTGAACCGGTTGTTCTCGCGGAGGATGCGTTCAATAGCGGCCTCGTCTTTCGACAGCAGTGCGAGTGCAGTGAAGTGCATCTGCCGGTCCAGCGCATGCTGGCTCTGCTGCGCCCAGCTGACCCGCTCATGGGCTTGGTCCAGCATGCGGCTCTGCTCGGTGATGTTGACGATGATGAGCAGGCTGGCCACCGCCATGGCGATGAACAAGAGCGTGATGATCAGGAATGCCAGGAGCAGCTTGGTGTGCACCGAAGCGCGAACAGCGGCGACCCTTTGCACCAGCCCGGCAAAAGGCGACTGTTTCAACACCCGCGTTACAAGCTGTTCGAGTTTGATGGCCACTCCATCAAGGGACCGAAGGTAGCTCGCAGCCTTGTGGAACCACCATGAAGCCGCTACATTTTTCGTCTCGGGAGAAAGACGGTGAGAACCCCCCCACGCATCCTCATCGTCGACGACAACGCGACCAACGTCAAGATTCTGCAGGCCCGCCTTGGCAGCGAGGGCTACGAAGTGGTCTCGGCCTCCGATGGCCTCGAAGGCCTGCAGGCGGCGCGCGAACTCTCGCCCGACCTGATCCTGCTCGATGTGATGATGCCCAGGATGGATGGGCTGGAGGTTTGCCGCCGCCTGCGGGCGGACCCCGACTTTCCCTTCACGCCGATCATCATGGTGACGGCAATGTCCGACCTGAAGGACGTCATCGCGGGCCTGGAGGCGGGCGGCGACGAATACCTCACCAAGCCTGTGGACCACGCCGCCCTTGCCGCGCGCGTGCGCTCGATGCTGCGGATCAAGCGGCTGCACGACCAGGTCGAATCGTTGGTTGCACAGGTGAAGGACTGGAACGCTTCGCTCGAGCACCGCGTCGCCACCCAGGTCGCCGAACTTGAACGCGTGGGCCGCCTACGCCGATTCTTCTCGCCGCAACTGGCGGAGCTCATCGTCAGCGGCGACGCCGAGGACCCTCTGCAAAGCCATCGTCGCGAGATCACCGTGGTGTTCCTCGATCTGCGCGGCTTCACTGCCTTCGCCGAAAGCGCAGAGCCTGAGGACGTCATGGGCGTGCTGCGCCAATATCACGCGGCGACCGGCGAACTGATCCTCGCGCATGAAGGAACACTGGAGCGCTTCACCGGCGACGGCATGATGATCTTCTTCAACGATCCGGTGCCCGTGCCGGACGCGGCCGAACGCGCGGTGCGCATGTCGCTGGCGATTCGTGAATGCGTGGGCTCGATCGCCAAGACCTGGGTGCGCCGCGGCTATTCGCTCGGGCTTGGCATCGGCATTGCCCAGGGCTTTGCCACGATTGGCGCCATCGGGTTCGAAGGCCGCTGGGACTATGGCGCGATCGGCACTGTCACCAATCTCGCCGCAAGGCTGTGCGGCGAGGCGGAAAGCAACGAGATCCTGATTTCGCGCAAGGTGTTTGCGCAGCTGGAGTCGATGCTTGAGGTGGACCCGCCTCGGGCTCTCAGCCTGAAGGGGTTTCAGCGGCCGGTCGATTGCTTCAGTGTGCAGGGCATCGCGGCGCCGGCGAGCTGAGGCGTCGACTGCCTCAATGCCGACGCGAGTTCGCCATCGCCTTGCCCACTTCGTTCGTGCCCTGCGCCGCGCCGCTCTGAGGCACGATCTCGCCGTGGCGATCGGTCACTTCGGCCAGACGCGCAGCAAGCTGTTCCGGCGCATCGGCGTCGAGCCCGATCCACGTGCCTTGCGTCAAGGTGATGTGCGCAGCCTCGAACACGCCGGCACCGGCGCAAAGGATGGTGCGGTTCGGCGCGTCCTGGGCCGCCAGCACGAGCATCGCGGGCACCACGGCTTCGGGCTTGAGGGCATTCAGCACTTCCTCGGGCATCAGGTCCTCGGTCATGCGCGTGGCGGCCGTGGGCGCGAGGCAGTTCACGCGGATGTCGTTCTTGGCGCCTTCGATGCTCAAGGTCTGCATGAGTCCGACCAGCGCGAGCTTCGCAGCGCCGTAGTTGCTCTGGCCGAAGTTGCCGTAGAGGCCGGAAGACGACGTGGTCATCACGATGCGGCCGTATTTCTGCTCGTTCATGATCGCCCACACGGCCTTGGTGCAATGCACCGCACCCATCAGATGAACATCTACCACCAGGCGAAAGTCGGCCAGTTCCATCTTCGCAAAGCTCTTGTCGCGCAGGATGCCTGCGTTGTTCACTAGGATGTCGACGCGACCCCAGGCGTCTACAGCCTGCCGGACCATGGCCTGCACGGCTTCGAAGTCGGTCACCGAAGCGCCATTGGCAATCGCCTCGCCGCCAGCGGCCTTGATCTCGTCGACCACGGCCTGTGCCGCACTGACCGATCCGCCAGACCCGTCGCGCGCACCGCCCAAATCGTTCACCAGAACCCTCGCGCCGCGCGCCGCAAGAGCCAGTGCGTGCTGGCGGCCCAGGCCGTTGCCCGCGCCAGTGACGATGGCCACGCGGCCCTTGAAGTCGAGATTGCTCATGCCGGAATGCTTTCGTAGGAGTCGTTGACGCGGTGCGTTTTACCCGAAAAGCAGCCGCGAGCACGTCTCCTGCGTGCCAAGTCGAGCGTCCGGTTTACCCAGCGCCCGTTTCGCCGGATTCCTCCGCTCAGGTCTTCTCGCTCAGACGCTCGCAGTAATCCAGCAGCAAATCGATCTCGGCCGATTTGTCGAAGAAGGCGTCCGCGCCCATGGCCCTGGAGCGTGCGCGCATGTCCGGCGTTGCGTAGTTGCTCAGCACGACGATCTTCTGGTGCGCGGCGCGCTTGCGGCACGCATCGACGACGCCGAAGCCGTTGCCCTGCTCGAGAAAAAGGTCGACGATGGCGACGTCCCAATCATCACCGTGCCTTCGCAGCCACGCCACGGCTTCGTCTTCGCCGCTGGCGTGGGCCACTACGACGGCGTCCGTGATGTCTTCCAGAAAACCGGCAAGGTTGTCGCGTATGACGGGGTTGTCTTCGACCAGGTAGGTCTTGAAAGTCATGGAAGAGTCGGCAGTCAGGTTGGAGAGGAGGCTTGCGCCGTGCCGCCCATCTTCGCCAACAATCTTGACGGCCTCGTGAGCGCGGAAGGCCAATCCGGGTAGGCTTCAACCTACCCTGCCCGTCCTCAGAGGGCCGCGCGCTGGCTCACGGGACCTGCTGGCGCTTCCGCCCAGTGGTTCTTGAAGCCCAATCGAGCCGGCGAGACGTATTGCTCCCGGTAGATCTCGAAGGGCATGGTGTCGGCGGCCTCGATCTGCTTCTGCGCATCGATGGACGTTTGCGTCATCTGCTCGAAGGCGGCGCGTTGCTCGGCCGAAAACGGCAAATCCAGCAAACCCTGGCGGGTCGCCTCGGACCGGGCGCGCACGAAGCTCACGAACGAATCGTCGTGCGACTTCATCTCTGCCAGCACGCGCGCCGAAGGCAGGATGGACGGGTCGTCCAAGGCAGCGCCGGCCGCGCGCACGGCCTCGGCGTGCTTTGAGCCGCCGTGCGCGGCGTCGAGCGCAGCCGCGATCGGCTCGAATTCGCGCAGCAGTTCCGAGCCCCATTCGGTCAGCGTCACCTGCGTATCGCCGCGCCGCAGTTGCAGGCCGGGCTCGCGTCCACGGGCCGCCGTGAGATGCTGGTTGTGCGCCAAGTCGGCAATTTCCTTGCCAGTGTCGGGCGGACTGTCCGTCAGCAGACAGTGCAACAGGAACACGTCCAGAAAGCGCATGGTTTGGGCATTGATGCCGACCGGCTCGAAGGGATCGAGATCCATCAGCCGCACTTCGACGTATTCCACGCCGCGCTCGCGCAATGCATGCAGCGGACGTTCGCCCGGATAGATCACGCGCTTGGGACGGATAGTGCCGTAGAACTCGTTTTCGATCTGCAGCAGGCTCGTCGCGAGCTGGTTGTAGTCGCCGCCCAAGCTGCGAATGCCGATGGCCTCATAGGCAGGCCAGGGTCGCGTCAGCGCGTCCTGCAGCGACGCGCCGTAGCCGTCGAGGCTGTTGTAGCTCACCGCCAGCGACGCTTGCGCCTCGCTCTGGTAGCCCAGACGGCCCATTCGCAGTGAAGTGCCATAGGGCATGTACATGCTGCCCTCGCCCAGCGGCTGCAGCTCGTGCGGCCGGCCGTCGACGAAGGTCGAACACAGCGACGGCGAGGCTCCGAACAGATACAGCAGCAAGAACGCATGACGGCGGAAGTTGCGAATCAGCGCGAAATACTGTTCGCTCGACACATCAGGCAGCGACCAGTTGTAGTGAATGCCCGAAATGGTCTGCATGCGCCGCCCATAGCGGTGGCTCAGCCCCATCCGGTAGACGCTCTTCGCACGGCCGATGTTCGAGGAGCCATAGCGCCCGATCGGGATGGTCTCGTCCGTCGGCAGGCCGCAGGGCATGCTGGAAACCCAGAGGCGCTCGTCGCCGGCTTCGTTCAGTACGTGATAGGTGAACTGGTGTACCTGCACCAACTCTTGGAGCGCCGCTTCGACATCCTTGTGCGCGCCGGTGATGAGTTCGAGCTGAGATTCACTGAAATCCGTCGTAATGTGCGGATGCGTCAGCGCGGAACCCAACGCGGCCGGATGCGGCGTCAGCGCGAGCTTGCCGTCGGGCTGCGCGCGCAGGCTTTCCTTCTCGATCCCCCGCCGCACGCCCCTCAGCCGTGCAGCCGAGAGCGCATCGAGGCGCTCCTTCAAATTGCTCATATGGATATGGCTCGTCGTTCTTCGTGGGGCTGGAAGGTAGCAGAAGCCAGAAAGGCGCGCACGGAGCCTGAAATGTGGCCTTTCGGCTTCAGGCCAGGACGCGCAGCAAGAAGCGATTCAGGTCGGCGATTTCCTCCATGCAGACGGAGTGCTCCATCGGGTATTCGTGCCACTCCACCTCGTAGCCCAGCGCCTTGAGCGCATCGCGGCTGTCGGCGGCGCGGGCAATCGGAATGACGCCATCGCGCAGGCCATGCGCCTGGAAAATGGGCGTTTTCTGGTTGGCGGGATGGCGCTCGGCAGCCACCGTGCCGGCCACGGGCAGATAGCCTGAGAGGCCGACGATGCCGGCCAGCCGCTCGGAATGCCGCAGCGCGGTCATGAAAGTCATCGCGCAGCCTTGGGAGAATCCGGCGACGACGATCCGGTGCGCCGGAATGCCGCGCTTCTTTTCGTTTGCAATCAACGACTCGATCGCTACTTGCGAGCTGCGCAAACCAGCTTCGTCCTCCGGCTGTCCGGGGCCAAGAATGTCGTACCAGGCGGGCATGCGATAGCCGCCGTTGATGGTCACGGGCATGACCGGTGCATTGGGAAACATGAACCGCACCGGGCCGACGGCCGAGAGGTCCATCTCATTGGCGATGGGCACGAAGTCGTTGCCATCGGCGCCAAGGCCGTGCATGACGAGGATGGAGGCCGTCGGATTCGGGCCGGTTTCGATTTCGATGGGAGGAAGTGACATGGCCCCGAAGTTACCCCAGAACGCCTTCGTCCTCACGCCGCAGGACTATGCGCGTCGCTGCGCGGCGGCGCGCTGGATGCACTCGACGAACTGCTGCGCCGCCGGCGGCAGGCGCTGTTCGCGGCGCTTGATCACGCACATGCCGAGAGCCGGAATGTCCTCCTTCATTTCGACGCGCTCGATGCCATAGCGCTCGAACGACAGGTCGACCACGGGCTCGACAAAGAGACCCACCAGGTCCATTTCTCCCACCAGCCCGAGCGCGACCGTGACCGATTCGCCAAAGATGACGCGGGCCGGCGGCGTCAGCCCCATTGGCGAAAACAGAGGTACCACCGACTCTCGGCCGAGTTCGCTTTCGCCGGGCAGCACCCATTCTTCCCCGTGCAGATCACGCAACGAGCGGCAGTGGCGCATCGGATGGCCGGTGCGCATTCCGACCGCAAGTTGCACCTGAAACAGCTCGATGCTCTCGAACTCAGGATCGAGCGTGTGGGGCATCACGTGCGCGATCGCGAAGTCGAGGCTGCCGTTTCGCATGCCCGAAAGCATCCACGGGAGAACCGCTTCACTGAAATGCACGTCGACGGCAGGCAGGCGTGTGTGGAATTCCTTGAACGCCGCAGGGAGCACGGTGATCGCGGCCGAATTGCTCACGGCAACCGAGATCTTGCCGGTCGCGCCATCGCGGATCTGAGCGATTTCATCGCGTGCCCGGCGCATGTCCGCCAGCAGAAGACGCGCCCGCGGCGCAAAGGTTTCGCCATAGGTGGTGAGCTCCACGCCCTTGACGCTGCGGGCGACCAGCGGCGCACCCACCGCACGCTCGAGTTCCCGCACGATCTTGGTCACCGCAGGCTGCGATATCCCAAGAAGCCGCGCCGCGCCGCGAATGCTCATCTGCTCGGCCACGGCGACGAAGGCCAGGAGCTGGTTCGGCTTCATGTGAAAACCAAAAGTTATCTTTGAAGCTCAATTATTGTCTTTTCACGATCAGCGCTATTCCCCTAGCATCCCTGCGCGATAACCACATGACACATCAAAACCCATGACCACCGCTTCAAGCCCGGCGCCAATGAGCCGACGCCGGACCATCGTTGCCACCACCATCGGCAACGCCCTGGAGTTCTTCGACTTCACCGTGTATGGCTTTCTCGCCCTGGTGATCGGCAAACTCTTTTTTCCGACCTTCAACTCATATGGCCAGTTGCTGCTGACGGTCGCCAGCTTCGGGGTGGGATTCATCATGCGGCCGCTGGGCGGCATCGTGATCGGCGCCTATGCCGACCGGGCCGGCCGCAAGAAGGCCATGACGCTCACTATCTTCATGATGGCACTGGGCTGCGCGATGATCGCCTTCGCACCGACTTACGTGCAGATCGGCGTGGCGGCGCCGCTGCTGATCGTGCTGGCGCGGCTGATTCAGGGCTTCTCGGCCGGCGGCGAGGTGGGCGCATCGACGACGCTGCTGGTGGAACATGCCACGCCGGCCAATCGCGGCTACATGGCCAGTTGGCAGTTCGCGAGCCAGGGCCTCGGCATCCTGCTGGGCGCGCTGGTGGTCGGCGTGCTGTCCGCGACGCTGTCGCCCCAATCGATGGAAAGCTGGGGCTGGCGCGTGCCGTTCGTGATGGGCATGTTGATCGCTCCGGTCGGCATGTACATCCGCCGCCACCTCGAAGAGTCGCTCGACGTGGCCGACGAACCGGCCCATGCCGCTCCGCGCCGCAGCAGCCTTTCGGAAGTGTGCGGCGAACACGGCAAGACCGTGCTCGCTGCGATCCTGAGCATCATCGGCGGCACGGCGGCGGCTTATGTGATTACTTTTTATATGCCGACCTACGCCATTCGCGAACTGGGGATGCCGCCGCCGGTGGCGCTCTTCGGCGCCGCGCTGACAGGGCTTCTGTCTTTCGGGCTCGCACCGTTCGTGGGCCGCTGGTCCGATCGCGTCGGGCGCAAGCCGCTGATCATCTGGAGTCGCATTGCCGTGGCGGTGCTGATCTACCCGGGTTTTCTGTGGCTCAACGCTTCGCCGACGCCCGCCGTGCTGTTCATTGTGGTGGGCGTGCTCAGCGCGGCATTGGCGATCCAGACCGTGCCCGGCATCACGATGCTGCCGGAGCTCTTTCCCAAACACGTGCGCGCCAGCGGCATGTCGCTCGTCTACAGCGTGGGCGTTGCGCTTTTCGGCGGCTTCTCGCCTTTCATCAGCGCCTGGCTGCTGAATGCCACGGGCAACAAGCTGGCGCCCGCGTGGTATTTGCTGGCGGTCTCGCTGGTGTCGCTGATCGGACTGCTGTGGATGAAGGATTTCACCGGCAAGGACATCGATGCCGCGGACGCGTACCAACCCGCCTGATCGACACTCTCTTCAAGGACCACGACCATGTACAACAGTGCAGCCAGCCGCTACTTCTCGGGCACCTACGCCGAGGCGCGGCACAAATTCCTCGATGCAGCGGCGCAGCGCGGCGCCGCCATCGAATCGTTCGAGCATCCGCAACATCGCGGCGCCCTCGGTGAAACGCTCGCCACGGATGTGGCCTGGCTGGGCAAGCCCGGCGCAACCAAGCTGCTGATCGTCAGCTCCGGCACGCACGGGCCGGAAGGCTTCTGCGGCTCCGGCTGCCAGGTCGCCACGCTCAGCGATGCCGAGCTGCTCTCGCGCATGGAGCAAGCAGGCGTCGGCCTGCTGATGGTGCACGCAGTGAATCCGCACGGCTTCTCGCACCTGCACCGCACGAACGAAGACAACATCGACCTGAACCGCAACCACATCGACTTCAGTGCCCCGCTGCCGGTGAATGCCGCCTATGCCGACGTCGAGCCGTTCGTGCTGCCCGCCACGTGGCCGCCCGGCCCCGCCGACAACGTCGCGATGGCGGCCTACATCGAGAAGCACGGCATGTGGGCGTTGCGCACGGCGATGTCTGCAGGGCAGTACACCTCGCCACAGGGTGTGTTCTACGGAGGCACCGCGCCCTCATGGAGCAACCGCACGATGCGTGGCATCCTGCGCAAGTACGGAGCGGCGGCCACGCACATCGGCTGGATCGACGTGCACACGGGGCTCGGGCCCTATGGGCACGGCGAGAAGATCTACGCGGGCCGCAACGCCGCGGCCGATCTCGCCCAGGCGCGCGCTTGGTGGGGAGCCGACGTGTTCGCGCCTTTCGAGGGGCAGTCGGCCTCCGCCGACGTGTCGGGTCCGGTGGTGTCGGCGGTGTATGACGAATGCCCGCAGGCAAGCGCCGCATTGATGGGGCTCGAATTCGGCACCCTCCCCGACCAGGAAGTCATGACGCGCCTGCGCGCCGACACGTGGCTGCGCCGCCATCCCGAAGCACCGGAAGAACAGCAGCGCACCATTCGCCGGGAACTGCGGGACGCCTTCTATTGCGACAACGAAGAATGGAAGGGCATGGTGCTCGGACAGTCCCGCGTGGTGCTCCTGCAGACGGTGCAAGGGCTCAAGGCGGCATCGGCGGCCTAGAGTCCGAATCTCGCATCAGTGCCGCGCCGCCAGGTCGCGGCACTTCTTCAGGTTGGCATCGAAGCGCTGCGCCAGGCCGGGCTCGCAGGCGTCCGCCGTGGTCATGATGCGGCACATGCCCACGGCCAGAAAGTCCGACACCACTTCGGTACACATTGAATAGCGTGCGAGCGCAGGGTTGTCCCGCGTCTTGAAGCCCCAGCTCTCGGAGAAGTTGAGCATTCGGCCCATGGCGTTCTCGAAATAGTCGCGGTCGCGCTCGGCAATGGCCGTTTCCATCTTGGGGAGCTCTTCGCCCAGGAAGCCCATCGCCGCGCTCGGGAACTGGCTTGCGTCTTGCTGCGAGAACGCGGCATTCGCCGTGAACAGGCACAACAGCGGAGCCATGAGGCGCGCGGAAGACAAGAGAGTGCGGGGGCGAAAAGATTCCATGGTTTTCGGTGGGGCAAGAAGCTGAAAGGCCCGGCTGCCGTAAATCGGCAGCCGGGCCTGTATTTGAACCGATGCCAGCGACTACCAGCTCAAGCGCAGGCCCACCGATCCCTGGATCGACGACTTCACCTTGGCGTCGCCGCTCGTGCTGTAGAGCTGGCCGACTTCGCCATAGAGCGTGGTCGAAGGCGTCAGCGCGAGCGTCGCGCCGGCAGCGACTTCGGTCGACGTATAGCCGGTCGCGCTGGCAATGGACGTGCTCGCTGCCGGCCCGATGAAGGTGGCGACGTCCGTGCCGGACGTTGCGTGATAGACGTTCACTCGCGCATAAGGCTGCAAGCGCCCGGCACTCGTCGCGATGTCGCCCTTTACGCGCACGCCGAGCCGGCCGATCCAGCCGCTGTCGGCGTCCTGTCGAACGACGGCGCCGCTGATCAGCGCGTCGTCGAATCGGCTGTGCTGGTAGGCGATCTGCGCTTGCGGCTCGATGCTCCAGCCTTCGGCGAGCGGGAACGACTTGCCGGTCTCGATCGACGCCGTGGTGCTGTCGGCCTTGCCCGAAGCGCTCAGGTTGCCGTCCGGATGCACGGTGTAGCGATGGCTGCCGCCCTGGAGCACGGCGTCGGCATACAAGCCGCTGCCGTCCATCCACGTCGCATAGCCGGCGAGATAGCGCGATTGCAGGTCGTTGCTGCCGACACGCCCGAAGGTGCCGCGCGCATTGCCGCTCACATCGGCGCTGCCGTCCAGCTGGCCCACATAGAGGCCGGCGCGCCAGTTGCCGCTCGCCAGCAGGTCGGTTCCGGCCTGGAGCCCGCTCACATGACCTTCGCTCTGCGCGGCGGCGACGCCGTTCTGGCGAATGTCGAGGTCGGTGTAGACGGCACGGGCCCATGCCTGGCGAGCGCCGCTCGCGTCAGCCGCCGCGGGCGCGTTTTCGTCGCCGACGCGGCGATGCAGGTTGCCCAGCATCGCCAGATCGGACTGGCGCGATTGGGCCGGCAGTGCGGCGAAGAGCGGGACTTCGGCGCGGTAGGTCGGCACGGTCACCGGCGGAAGCTGGGGCAACTGCGGCACCTGAGGTGCTTGCGGTGCTTGCGGTGCTTGCGGTGCTTGGGGCGCTTGCGGAACCTCGGATGCCGGAGGCTTGCCGATTTCCGGCGGCTCGTTCGGCACGGAGGGGTCCGTCGGCTTGAGCGTGGTTTCCGAGCGCAGGTACCAGTTCTCCCCGGCACCCTTTGCATCGGTCGCATAGAGGCGGTATTCGTACGCGCCAGCGTCGACGTGGCCGTTGGCGAGCGTGAAGGCGTCGCGCGTGGTCTGCGCCGTTGTCTTCGCGCCGTTGAGCGCACTCACCAGCTCGATGCCGTTGCCCGTCGTCTGCGCGCCGAGCCCGCCGAGGTTCGTGACGCGAATCGTCGTATGGCCGCTTGCACTGGCGGTGGGGCCGTTCAAGACCAGGCGATCGCTCACGCTGCTGCTGCCGCCCAGGACGGTGCCGAGTTTGAGCACGGCGTTGTTGCCGACGTAGGCGCCGTTCACGGTCAACGTGCTTCCGGGTGCCGCGCCCAGCAGGCTCACGGTGCCGCTGTTGTTCAACGATGCAACGCTCTGGTTGAAGCCTGCGGTGTCGAGCATGGCGCCGGAGGCCACGGTATGTGCCGACGCGCCGCTGAACACATTGGCCGCGCCGGCCTTGAGCGCGCCCGATGCCACGGTCGTCGCGCCGCTGTAGCTGTTGGCGCCCGAGAGCACCGTGGTGCCGGTGCCCGCTTGCCGCAACGCACCGGTGCCCGAGATGGCACCCGAGAGATCCAGCGTGTCCGAGCGATTCACAACCAGCGTGCCGTTGTCGAGGATGTTGCCCTTCACGCTGCCGGCTGTTCCGCCGTTGCCCAATTGCAGCGTGCCGGCCGAAATCGTCGTGCCGCCCGTGTAGGTGTTGTCGCTGGTCAGCGTCGTGGTGCCGGTGCCCACATGCGAAACCGCGCCGGCGCCGGAGATCAGGCCAGCGAAACTCACCGCGTCAGATCGATTGAAAGCCAGCGTACCGCTGTTGGCGACGTCGCCGACGATGGAGCCCGTCGTGCCGCCGTTGCCCAGTTGCAGCGTGCCCGCCGAAATCGTCGTGCCGCTCGTGTAGGTGTTGTCGCTGGTCAGGGTCGTGGTGCCGGTGCCCACATGCGATACCGCGCCCGTGCCGGAGATCAGGCCCGCGAAGCTCACCGCGTCCGATCGATTGAAGGCCAGGGTGCCGTTGTTGACCACGTCCCCAAGAATGGAGCCCGTCGTACCGCCGTTGCCCAGTTGCAGCGTGCCGCCCGAAATCGCCGTGCCGCCCGTGTAGGTGTTGGCGCCTGTCAGCGTGAGCGTGCCCGCGCCGGTCTTGACCAGCGAGCCGCCGGTATCCGTCACCGGGTTGTTGTACGACGCGCCCTTCACATCGAGGAATCCAGGGCCGGTGTCGGAGATCACACCCCCGATCGCGCTGCTGGTACCCAGCGCGCCAACCGTCAGCTTCTTGCTGCCGAGCACCACGTCGCCGTCGCCCGAGAGTTCGCCGACGGAAATGCCGGTGAGCGCGTTGGCGTTGTTGATGAAGACGTGGCCGCCCGCGCCATTGGCGATCCTGGCGCCGCTCAGGTCCGCGTTGTCTTGCAGGTAGATACGACCGCCTGCCGCGTCGATGTCGTTGTTGATGGTGGCAATGCCGCCCGTGCTGTTGCCTTCGAAGTACACGCGCGCGCCGCTGCCGTTGTTGATCGTCGAATTCGCTGCCGTCGTGCCGGTCTGGAACTGGATCAGGCTGCCTTCGGCCTTGTTCGTCAACGTGGCGGAACCCGCGCTGGCGCCATTCGCGAACGTGACGCCGGAGTTTGTTCCGAGGTTGTTCGTGCTGACGTGCGTCGTGATGTTCAGGTTGCCCGCATTGGCATTGGCGCCGTCGAAATCGAGTTCGCTGTTGTTGTAGATATCGACAGTGTTGTTGCTCGTGCCCAGCGTGCCGGTGCCTGTCACCATCACGTTGATCCGGCCGGCGGTCGCATCGGCGCTCGTGAGCGAGCCGAGCCGGGTCGAGCCGGTGAATGCGCTGTTGCCGCTGCTGCTGAGCGTCAGGCGCGTGACGCTGTCGTGGCCGTCGAAAGGCGTGCTGTTGATCAGCGACAGAGTCCCGGCGCCGCTGATGCTGCCGCTCATCTTGCTGCCGGCGGTGCCTGCAACGTCGATGGTGCCGTCGGCGGCCATGGTGATCGGCCGGGCGGAGTTGACGGTGTCGGTCAGCTTGAGCGTGCCGCCGTTGAAGGTCAGCCTGCCGGTCGACGCCCCCAGGTTGGCATCGGTGCTCACCTGCAGGGTACCGCCGGAGATGGTCGTGCCGCCGGAATAGCTGTTGCTGGTCGAGGCAAGCGTCAGAGTCCCGCCACCGGTCTTCTCGACCATGCCGGTGCCTGACAGCACGCCCGCGTAGGTCGCATTCGTCGGCTGCGCAAACCGCACCAGTCCGTTGTCAGTGATGGCGGACGGCGCGAATTCCGCCTTCGTCTCCAGCGTGCCAGGCGCATCGACCGTCATGCTGCCGGTGTAGTTGCTTGCATCGGCGCCCAAAACCAGCGTGCCTTCAGCGACGCGTGTACTGGTGACGCCCGAGCCCTGGAGCGGATTGCCGAGGGTCCACGTGCCGCTGTCGTTCTTTACCAGCGACTGAAAGCCCGAAATCGTGTGCGTCAGCGTGTCCGCGCCCGTGCCGTTCAGCGTCAGCAGATTGTTGCCACCGCCGCCGTTGATCGCGCCCGAGACCGTCGAGCCGTCATACAGGTTCAGCGTGTCGTTGCCATTGCCAAAATTCAGCGAGCCGCGCACCTCGCCCTTGTTGGTGAAATCGACGGCGCTGTTGCCGCCGAAGCCCATGATGTTGCCCGTCGTGCCGTTCATGTACTGCATGACGCCGGTCTTGCCGTTCACGACCGTGTTGCTGCCGCCCGATGACTCGAACCAGATCGCCGCACCGCCGGCTTGCGAATTGATCGTGCCGTTGTTGATGATCGTGTTGCCGACGCCGATGGGGTTGACGGCTTCCGCATTGCCTGCCGGTCCGTTCGACTGCACGAGCGCTCCCTGCTCGATCGTCAGCGTCGTGCCGTCGTGGAACTCGATCGTGTTTGCGCCCGTGCCGTAGTGCCCGTTGGTGTTGCCAGGCGCACTGTTGACGACCGTCGCTCCGCTTCGAATATGGATGTCGGCGTTGTCGCCCATGCTGATGGCCGTTTGTCCGCCGGTGTTGACCGCTGCGCTCGCCTGCACGTCCACCACCGTGCCGGAGGGGGTGCTCAGGCCGGTTCCGATGGTTGTCTGCTGAACCGCGGGCGGTGCGCAGGTGATCGTTGTTCCACTGGTGGCGCAGTCTGCCGCCGCAGCACCCGCCAAAGCTAGCAGCGTCGATGCGAAGGCGACCTTGAGGGCTGGATTGCTCGAAGCAGGGGCAATGGCGGTGGTCGATTTGCCGGCGCTGTGGGCCAATTCAGACGCAACGGCCCAGACTTGTTGCGAATGGTTCCAAACGACTCTGAAGACACGGTTCATGGGCTGACTCTTTCCTCTTCCAATGTGAAATCCGCATAAAGTGCGAAATGAATACTTACGAATGTAATTCTTCGGTATTCATTTACATTGGAAGAAAATCACAGAACCGGTGCGCGAATGTCCAAAAGCAACAGGAATGTGACAATTTTTCGTACTCTTCTCATGGCGGTAGCCGCTCATCCGTGAGATAGCGCACAAAAATGGGGCATGCGCGCCCCTTAGACTCGCCCCATGGCTTCCAGACCCACCCGAACCCCGCGCATGCTCGAGCGCGGCGTCATGTGCATCCTCATCGGCGCGGCCGTGTTGATTGCCCCGAGCTTTCTTCAGTCGCCGGTGTGGCGCGACACCGTCGGCGGCGCCCACGTGGTCGGCTGGTTTGCCGTGGTGCTGGGGATTGCGCTGGTGTTCGTGGACCTCGTCCAGCGCGCGAAAGGCAAGAAGCGCTGAGGCTCAGTGCCTGCCGAGCGCCTTCTTCGCGCCTTCGACCGCGGCGAGGACGATGGCGCCGGCAATGACGCCGATGCCGGCGTTGGCGCCTATCGACGCGAGGCCGCCCGCCATGGCGCCGGCGTTGGCGGCCCAGGCCTCCAAGGCATGCGCCAGGGGCGGGACACCATGCACGAGGATGCCGCCACCCACGAGAAACATCGCGATGGTGCCGGCGACGGACAGCAGCTTCATCAACCACGGCGCGGCGGCGAGAAGCGCACGGCCCGAGACGCGCGAGACCGCATCTTGCCGCTTGCTCAGGTAGAACCCGGCGTCGTCGAGCCGGACGATGCCCGCCACCAGGCCATAGACACCGATGGTCATGACGATGGCAATGCCTGCCAGCACCGTCAGCTGCGTCACGAAGGGCTGGCCCTGCACGGTGCCCAAGGTGATGGCGATGATCTCGGCGGAGAGAATGAAATCGGTCCGGATCGCGCCTTTGACCTTGGCCTTCTCGGCCGCGACGATGTCCACCGTCGCGTCGGCGATCAGCCTTTCATGGCGCGCCGTTTCGGCAGCGCTGTCTTTCTTGTGCAGGAATTTGTGCGCCAGCTTCTCGAAGCCTTCGAAACACAGAAAAGCGCCGCCGACCATCAGGAGCGGCGTCACCAGCCAGGGCAGCCAGGTGCCGATCAGCAGCGCGGCGGGCACGAGGATTGCCTTGTTGACGAACGACCCCTTGCATACGGCCCAGACGACGGGCAGCTCGCGGTTGGCCCGAACGCCCGCCACCTGCTGCGCGTTCAGCGCCAGGTCGTCGCCCAGCACGCCGGCGGTCTTCTTGGCCGCCACCTTGGTGAGGACCGAGACGTCATCGAGCACCGTCGCGATGTCGTCCAGCAGCAGCAAGAGACTGGTGGCCATCCGGTCGCGCTCGCGTCAGACGTTTCGCTTCAGGCGGATTTCCTCGATCTTGACGCCGCCGATCGCGGTCGTCTTGGCTGTCTTCATCTCGCGCTTGAAGCCGGCCAGTTCATGGAAGCGCATGGCGCGGTCGTTTCGCAGCGGAACCCAGACGGTGACCACGGTGCAGCCTTCTTCCTCCAGGCCGTCGCGCGCGGCGTCCCAGAGCGCCACGCCGACGCCCTTGCCCCAGTGCTCGGGCTTGACGTAGATCGCCCAGATCTCGCCGGTGGTCGATGGGGTCTTGGGATCGCGCGACCGGTCGAAACCGACGAAACCGACGATCTCGCCGTCCAGTTCGGCCACTTGCACCTGCGGTTCGCTGAATTCGATGGCCTCGCGCCATTTGGCTTCGCGCGTGGCCGGCGCCAGTGCGCTCAGTTGGTCTTCGGGGAGGATGCCCTCGTACGCGGCCCTGGCGGCGGCGGCGTGGATTTCAGCGACGGCCTTGGCGTCGCGCAGGGTGGCGGGGCGAACTTCGTAATCGGACATGAATGCAGGAAGCGAAACGGTAGAAAGGCCTATTGTCGCTGCGCTATAAACTCATCCGCACATTCGCATCATCCGGAGAGATATTCATGGCCAAAGGTCAACAGCGCACCAACAAGGAAACCAAGAAACCCAAGAAGGACACCTCGCCGCCGAAGCCGCCGGGCGCAGGCATCGAGCCGGTACGCACCGTCACGACCGCAGTCATTCCGCGCGGCAAGCTCAAGAACAAGTAATGAACGACGGCGCGCAGCCCCCGGCAGCGCAGAAGCAGGCCCGCAATCCGCTGCACGGCCTCACGCTGGAAGCGATCGTCACCGCGCTCCAGGCGCACTACGGTTGGCAGGGGCTGGGCGAGCGCATCCCGTTGCGCTGCTTCACGAGCGACCCGAGCGTGTCGTCCAGCCTCAAGTTCCTTCGCAAGACGCCCTGGGCGCGCGAGAAGGTCGAAAGCCTCTATCTCTTCATGCTGCGCGACCAGCGGCGACAGCAATCTTCCGATTCCCCGCCGTGATGAAGGCCCTGGTGCAACCGGGCGGATTCAGCTTCGAGACCGAACCGGACCGCACGCTCCTTCAATCCGCCGATGCCGCCGGCGTCGAGCTGCCCAGTTCATGCCGCAACGGCACCTGCCGCACCTGCATCTGCAAGCTGGTGGCGGGCGAGATCCGCTATCGCATCGAATGGCCCGGCGTGAGTTCCGAAGAAAAGGCCGAGGGCTGGATCCTGCCTTGCGTTGCGGAGCCGCTGGGCGACGTCACGCTCGACGTGCCCGGCGCTTTCTCAGCCTTCTAGCTTGACGAGCCGGTCCCTCCGTGCGAGCGAGGGAAAAAGCCTGAACCATGCGGCGGCCACCAGCACGGTGCCGATGCCGCCCGCCACGACCGAGCCCACCGGCCCCAGCAGCGCCGCCGTGGCGCCGGATTCGAATTCACCCAACTGATTGCTCGCGCCGATGAAGATCGAATTGACGGCGCTCACCCGGCCGCGCATCGCATCGGGCGTTTCGAGCTGAACCAGCGTCTGCCGGATCACGACATTCACCATGTCCGCGCCGCCCGAAACCGCCAACGCAATCATCGACACGACGAAGCTGCGCGAAATGCCGAAGACGACCATGCATACGCCGAACATCGCCACCGCGAGTAGCAGCGTGCGGCCGACGCGGCGCTCCACCGGCCGGCGGGTGAGCATGATCGACATGAACAGCGCGCCGACCGCCGGGGCGCCACGCAACAATCCGAGACCCCACGGCCCCGTATGCAGAATCTCCTTGGCGTAGATCGGCAGCAGCGCGACGGCACCGCCCAGCAGCACGGCGAAAAGATCGAGCGAAACCGCGCCCAGCACTGGCTTGCGGTTCCAGATGAAATCGACACCGGCCAGCACCGTCTTGAGCGTCACGGGCTCGCGCGGCGGCAGCGCGTAGACGTACTTCAGACGCAGCACCAGCGCCGAAGCCATGGCAAAAAAGGCGACGGCGGTGCCGTACACCACGCCCATGCCCGCGACGAAAAGGAGCCCGCCCAAGGCGGGCCCGCCGATGATGGCGCCCTGCATGCCTGCCGAACTGAAGGCCATGGCGCGCGGCAGCATCATCGGCGGCACGAGCAACGGCGTCAGCGCCTGCTGCGCGGGCATCTGAAAGGCACGGACGGCGCCGAGCACCAGCGACAACCCCAGCAGCAGCGCGCGCGAATCGTGTGCGCCGTGCACCGCCAGCAGCAGCACGAGCGCAACCGCCCCTTGCACCGCGAAACAGGCGGCGACGATGCGCCCGCGATGATGGTTGTCCACCACGTGCCCCGCGACCAGCGCCAGCAACAAGGCCGGCACGAACTGATAGAGCCCGACCAGTCCGAGATCCCAGGCGCTGTGCGTGATGTCGTACATGTGCCAGCCGATGGCGACCATCAGCATCTGGCTCGCGGCGGTGCCGAACAGCCGCCCCAGCCAGAACTGCATGAAGGCCCGCTCGCGCGTCAGGTCGGAAAAACTCGAAGATCGGGAGGAGGAAGCTGCAGGAGCAGGGGCGGGAACGGGAGCGCGAACGGACATCGCCGCGAGGATAGCCGAGGCCGGTCTTCTAGACTTGGCCCACCGCAACCATGACGACCGAGACTCACCTGCACCTGATCCACGAAGACGCGCATCTGCTGGTCTTCGACAAACCCGCGGGCCTGCTCTGCGTGCCCGGCCGCGGCGATGACAAGCAGGATTGCCTGAGCGCGCGCGCCACATCGCGCTGGCCCGATGCGCTCGTCGTGCATCGCCTGGACATGGCAACCAGCGGCCTGGTGCTGATGGCCCGCAGCCTGGAGGTGCAGCGCGCGCTGGGAGATGCATTCGCGGCAAGGCAGATCGGGAAGCGCTATGAGGCGATCGTCGACGGCCTGCTGCCTGTCAGCGATGAATGGTCTTTGATCGACGCTCCGCTGATGGCCGACTGGCCGCGCAGACCGCTGCAGAAAGTCGACGCGGCCGGAAAGCCGAGCCAGACACGCTGGCGCGTCAAGCGGCAGCTGCCCGATCGCCATTCAAGTCATTTGTGGCTGGAACCGCTCACCGGGAGAAGCCATCAACTGCGGGTGCATCTTCTGTCGATCGGCCACCCCATCCTCGGCGATGCACTGTATGGCGACGAGGATGTCCGCCAACGCGCGCCGAGATTGTTGCTGCACGCCACGGCGCTCGAATTCGTGCACCCGGTTGAACGGCGACTGTGCCGATTCGAAAGCCCGCCGCCCTTCCCCTTCTAAAGCGGCCTCAGAGTTCGCCCTTCACGACGAGCACGGGTACCTTGGCGTCTTGCAGCACGCGCTGCGTCACGCTGCCGAGCAGCAGCTTCTCGATGCCGGTTCGGCCATGCGAACCCATCACGATCAGGTCGGCGCCGATCGCTATGGCGGTGTCGACGATGCCTTCGTGGACCACGTGGCCGTCGATCACACGCTGATCGCTGTGCAGGCCTTCGGCGGCCAGCGCCGCCACACCGCGTGCCAGCGCGGCATTGGCGCTGCTCGTCGCGGCTGCGAGGTATTCGTTCTGGCCGAGCGCGTAATCAGCGCCAACCCCGATGAAGGGGTAGTTGTCCACCACATGAATGAGCGTGATCCGACTGCCGAAGGCAAGAGCCAGCCCGCTGGCCTTGCTGACGGCCAGCATCGACGTTTCGGAGCCGTCGATGGGCACGAGGATGTGATTGAACATGCGAGACCTCTTTCATACACAGAACGGGATGTGCGGGCGCACCGGGCCCCGAATTTACATCCAACCATGCACTGCGCATGTAGGACTTTCTATGGTGCTTGGCGCAGCGCTATTCCCCTTGGAAACTGCCCGCCCGGCAAGTCACGACCAGGGTGTCGCGCCAGCCCGGCTCGCCTTCCACCAGGGGCTGGATCGGCGTCGATTCGTGGATGACGCGCGCGTCGTCCAGCAGCAGCAAGGTCCAGGGTTCCGTCATCGTGAAGCGTTCGCCACGCCGGCCCGTGGCCTCGAAGACGCGGGTTTCGCCGCCCTTGATGTTGTGCCGGCCGACCAGCGCCACCGCCACCACGTCGACGCCGTCCCGGTGTGCGCCCTCGGGCGTCGGCCGACCGATGCCGTCTGCCGTGTCGATGCGAAACTGGTGTGCCTCGACAAACCAGGGCTGCATCCCGCGCAGGCCGCCGGCGACGTCGCCCAGCGCAAGCATCATGCGTCGCCATACCGGCTGCGCCACGGTTTTTTCTTCCATCGGCGCGAACCACCGCTGCATGCCGCCATGCAGCGCGTTGTATTCGACCGGCTGCCAGTGCGCGCGATGCGGCACCTGCGCGAGCGCTGCGCCGTCGACGGTGAAGCAGGCGTGCCGCCGGGTGCGATAGCGGCCGCCGTCCTTGAGGTAGTCGTCGGGCGGCAGTTGGAACCAGTCGCCGTGCAGCGCGTCGAGCTCGGCCAACGGTGCGTCCAGCCATTCGGCGACGCCTTGCGGGCTCAGCACGGCATAGCCGTCCTGGCGCAGTGTGGAGACGAGGCGATCGGGCGGTGTGAATGGCGGACTGAAGGCCGCGTTCACTCCGTCACCTTCACGCCCTTCCAGAAGGCGACGCGGTCCTTGACCATTTCGGCTTCCGGCTTGGGATCGGCGTAGTACCAGGCGGCGTCGGTGTTGAGTTCGCCGTTGACCAGCAGCGAGTAATAGCTTGCGGTGCCCTTCCAGGCGCAGGTGGTCTTGTGGTTGCTGAACGTGACATGGTCGCGGTTGAGCGATTCCATGGGGAAATAGTGATTACCTTCGACGAGCACTGTGTCGTCGCTCTCGGCGATGGTGACGCCGTTCCAGGTTGCTTTCATTTCATATGACTCCAAGGCGCCAGGTTGCGCCGATCGCTATTTCGATTTACATCCACGAAAGTAGCACATTCAATGTGGATGGCGGGAATCCAGCTGCATCAGGAGCGCGCGAATCTCGCGCAGGGGCAAGACGTGGTCGGGCACATGAAGCGCGAGCGCCGAGAGCGGCATCATCGGTGCAAGGGCTTCGTCCGGGTCCTGGACGATCGTCAGGCCACCGGCCTCGTGAATCTGCAGCAGCCCGGCGGCGCCGTCTTCGTTCGCACCCGTCAGCAGAATGCCGACGAGCGCAGGGCCGTAGGCGTCCGCGGCGGAGCTCATCAGGACGTCGATCGCGGGGCGCGAGAACAACACCGGCGGCTCGCAGCTCAGAGAGAAGCAGAGGTCGGACTCGATCGACAGGTGATAGCCCGAAGGCGCGAAATAGAGCGCACCCTCCTCGATGGGCAACTTGTCCTCCGCCTCTCGGACCTCGATCGAAAGGCGCTGGGCGAACACCTCCGCCAGCCTGCTGTCGTGTGGGTCCGGAAGATGGATGACCACGACGATCGGGAGCCGCCAGCCGGACGGAAGGTCCGACAGCAGCGTCAACAACGCATCCACGCCGCCCGACGAGGCGCCGATGACCACGGCGCGCAGGTCCCGTCCCTCGTGCTCGACCGATGAATCGCCCGGCGTACTTGTCATGGGGTCATGTGCCCTTCCTGTAGATGCGCTCGCTGCGGGACAGGACTTCGAATGCGCCCGCATAGCCTGAGAAATCGATGCTCTCCTTGGCGCCGAGTCCGAGAAAGCCGCGATGGCAAAGCGACTCGTGGAACAGCCCGAGGGCGCGGTCCTGCAACTCCCGATTGAAGTAGATGAGTACGTTGCGGCACGACACCAGATGCGTCTGCGCGAAGACGCTGTCGGTCGACAGGCTGTGGTCGGCAAAAATCACACCCGCGCACAGCGAAGGATCGAAGCGACCCGCCTCATAGGCGGCGGTGTAGTAATCCGAAAAGGAGCGCCGGCCGCCGGCGCGCTGGTAGTTGGCCGTGTAGCCCTTGATCGAATCGATCGGGAAGATCCCCTTGCGCGCCTTCTCCAGCGACGCCGGGTTGATGTCCGTCGCATAGATCAGCGTGCGCTCCAGGAGCCCTTCCTCCCGCAGCAGGATGGCGAGTGAAAACACCTCTTCGCCGGTGCTGCAACCAGCGACCCAAATCTTCAGCGAGGGATAGGTGAGCAGGTGCGGAACGACCTGCCGGCGCAAGGCGAGAAAGTAGGCCGGGTCGCGGAACATCTCGCTCACCGGAATCGTCAGGAACTGCAGCAGCAGCGCAAAGGTGGCCGGTTCGCGCAGCACCTTGTCCTGCAGCGCGGAGATGCTCGACATCTTGAGCTGGTCCAGCGCATAGAGCACTCGCCGCTTCTGCGATGCGCCGGTGTAGTTGCGAAAGTCGTAGCTGTACTTGAGATAGATGGCCTCCATCAGCAGCCGCACCTCGATGTCGACGTGCGAGGGCGGACGCAGTGGGGCGGAAGGTTTGCCGGCTGTCACAGGCGCTCCATCTTCGGCATCCACACGCGCAGGAGAGAGAACAGCCGATCGAGGTCCACTGGCTTTGCGGCGCCGACCACCCCGCGGACGAGGGGCAATTTCAGGTTGCGATTGAGCAGGCGCTGGAAATCCTCGGTGTCGATCGTTGCCTGTGGCTTCATGAGTGCTGGGTTCGAGCGCAAAAGGGCAAAACCCTTCGACGATGCACAACCCCGCCCGAATTCATGTCGGACTGCGCCTCGCCGGTGCGTGCGCCCAGCACCCGAAGCCAGCGGTCCGGCAACCGAATACCGCCACACTTGTTACTCCCCGCCTTCGATGTTCGCTGCCAGACTTTGACTTTCCGTATGCAAACATCAGGAGATTCGCCATGAGTGCACCCATCGAGAACCAAGGCAAGCCCGGAGCGCCGGCCATGCAAACGCCGCCGGTCGTATCGGCGCAGGCATGGAAAGCGGCCCACGCTGAAATGCTGGTCAAGGAAAAGGCCCAAAGCCGCGCACGCGACGCCTTGGCCGCCGAGCGCCGGCGAATGCCGTGGATGGAGGTGAAGACGTCGTATGCGTTCGAAGGGCCGCAGGGCAAGGTGAGCCTGCTCGACCTGTTCGACGGGCGGCGTCAATTGATCGTCTATCGCGCCTTCTATGAACCAGGCGTCTTCGGTTGGCCTGAACACGCCTGCCGCGGCTGCTCGATGGTGGCCGACCAAGTGGCCCACGTCGCCCACCTGAACGCCCGCGACACCACCCTCGTCTTCGTCTCGCGCGCTCCCCAGGCGGACATCGCGAGGCTGAAGGAGCGCATGGATTGGAAGATGCCTTGGTACACCATCACCGACGACTTCGACGCCGATTTCGACGTCGACCAATGGCATGGCACCAACGTGTTCTACCGTGATGGCGATCGCGCATTCAGGACCTACTTCGTCAACAACCGCGGCGACGAGCAGATGGGCGGTACTTGGAACTACCTGGACATCACGCCTCTGGGCCGGCAGGAAGTCTGGGAAGACTCACCCGAGGGCTATCCGCAGACGCCGACCTACAAGTGGTGGAACTGGCACGACAACTACGCCGAAGAGGCGGCGCCCGACAAGAGGTGGGTCGAGGTGTCGGACGCTGGTGAAGCGGCATTCCGGGCGGAAGCGGCGAAGTCGAAGGCGTAGGCTGTCGACAGGGGTTCGGCAAGGCTTCAGCGGCGCGCCTGGATCATCTTCCAGCCGTTGCCCGACGGATCGCGGAAGCCGGCGTCGATGGAGCCATAGCGCTCGACCGGCTCCTGGGTGAACTCCACGCCCCGCGCACTCATCTGGTCATACGCCGCGCGGCAGTCGTTCACGACCAGCACCAGTGGCGGCATCGCACCTTTCGCAACGATCGCGCTCAGTGCTTGCGCGGTGGCGGCGTCCAGCATCGGCGGGCCGGGCTTGAACAGGCCGAGCTGGAACGTCGGCTGGTCCGGATGCTGGATCGTGAGCCAGCGATAGTCGCCGTTCTTCACGTCCGTATGGACCTTGAATCCGAGCTTCTCGACATAGAACGTGAGCGCCTCATCCTGATCGCGCACGTACAAACCAGCAACTTCAACACCTTGACTCATGGGATCTCCTTTTATCGAGACCCGTTTATATCGGCCGCGATGCGGCGGCGCTTCTCCAAAACTGCCATCGTGAGATCGGGCCGATGCGCCGCGCTGAGGATGCACGCGGGCACGCGGCCGAGTTCTTGCGCGGCGGCCCTTCTCCGCGTCCGGATCTCGCCGGGGCTTTCGCCGGTGATGTCGCGAAAGATGCGGCCGAACGTGCCGAGGCTGCCCCAGCCGGTGTGAAAAGCGATCTCGGTCACTGACAGTTCGGTGTCGCGCAGCAATGTCGTCGCTCGCTCAATGCGCCGCGTGAGCAGATAGCGATGCGGCGGGAGGCCGAAGGCTAGCTTGAAGGATCGTGCGAAGTGCGCTTCGGAGACGCCGCTTACTTCCGCCAGCCGCCGAACAGGCCAGTCCTCGTGCGAGGCGGCGTCCATGCGATCCTTGGCGCGCAGCAGACGGCGCAACAGCTTGGGGTCCTGCGTCAACCTTGGCTCACCGGAAGTTCATGGCGGGCAAATGATACGGCGCCCCCTCCCCCGATGATCAATCCTTCGCCTGGAGCCAATGCACGCTGAACAGGTGCTCCGGATCCGTCCAGACTGCCGCCGGACTGAAGCCCGCTTTCACGGCCAGGGCGCGCAGTCCATCGATGGTGAACTTGTGCGAGTTCTCGGTGTGGATCGTCTCGCCTTCCTCGAAGCTGAAAGAATGGCCGTCCAGCTTCACCGTCTGGGCGCGGCGGCTCACGAGATGCATCTCGATGCGCCGAAGCGGCGAGTTGTAGAAGGCGCCATGCGTGAAGCCGTCGAGATCGAAATCCATGTCGAGCTCGGCGTTGGCGCGCCGCAGCAGGTTGAGGTTGAAGGCCGCCGTCACGCCTTGCGCATCGTTGTAGGCCGCGTGCAGCAGCGCCGGATCCTTCACGAGATCGACCCCCAGCAACAGCCCGCCACCACGAAGCAGCCGCCGCGCAAGCTGCAGAAAGGCCAGAGCTTCGTCAGGGCTGAAGTTGCCCAGCGTGGAACCGGGAAAGAACCCGACGCGCTGCCCCAGGCCCTTCTCGCGCGAAGGCAGCACCAATGGCATCGTGTAGTCGGCCACCATCGGCTGCACCGCAAGGTGCGGATAGTCCTTGCGCAGACGTTCGGCCGCGGCTTCGAGGTGTTCCCCCGAGATGTCGATGGGCACATAGCGCTTGGGCGCTTCGAGCGCGTCGAGCAACAGCCGCACCTTGGTGAGGGAGCCCGCACCGAATTCCACGATCTCGGCATTGGGTCCGATCTGCGCGGCGATCTCCGGCGCGCATTCGGTCAGGATGCGGACCTCCGTGCGTGTCGGGTAGTACTCGGGCAGTTCGCAGATGCGATCGAACAGCGCCGAACCCGCGACGTCGTAGAAGAACTTCGGCGAAATACTGCGCGCATCGAGACTCAGGCCGGCGTGCATCTCGCGGGCGAAGTCGGACAGTGGCGCAGCCCGTTGTGCCGCACGGAATGCATGGAGATTGAATGCTGGAGTGCCCATCAGAGGTCTTTCGCGAGCCGCAGCCCCGAGAACTGCCAGCGTGCCGCCGGCGGAAAGAAGTTGCGATAGCTGGCCCGTGCGTGCCCTGGCGGCGTGGCAATGCTGCTGCCTCGCAACACGAGTTGGCCCACCATGAACTTCCCGTTGTATTCCGCCGCGATGCCCGCGAGCGGCCGAAAGCCAGGATAAGGATCGTAGGAAGAACGTGTCCACTGCCAGACGTGCCCGGTCATCTGGGAGATGCCCGGAGCGTCGTACGCCGCTTCCCATTCGAATTCGGTCGGTAGCCTCGCGCCCGCCCACTCTGCATAGGCGGCGGCTTCATAGAAGCTCAACTGCGCGACAGGCGCCTCCGGCTCCAGCGGCCGGACGCCGTGCAGGCCGAAGATCTGCCAGGCCGAGGTGCCTCCGTTCGAGCCCTGGTTGGGGCCCTGGTGCATCAGCCTCTGATCACCGGCAGCGATCCAGTACGCCGGGCAACGCCATCCCTGCGCCTGGACCGTCGCCCAGCCGTCCGAGAGCCACAGTTCGGGCCGCTCGTAGCCACCATCGGCGATGAACTGCGCGTAATCGCTGCAGTTCACGAGGCGGTCGGCAATGGCATGGGGCCGCAGAATCGCGGCGTGGCGCGGGGTCTCGTTGTCGAAGGCGAAGCCTGGTCCGTCGTGACCCACCTCGACCAGGCCGCCGGGCATGGACAACCATTGCATCGGCCGTGCGACCGAAGCCAGGCGCAACGAAGGACCCGGCGCTGGACGATAGGCCGGCAACAAGGGATTGCACGACAGCGCATGCAGGATGTCAGTGACGATGAGTTCCTGATGCTGCTGCTCATGATGAAGCCCCAGCGTGACGATGCTCTCGATCGCATGCCAGTCCGTGTCGCTCGCGCTGCCGAGCAGCGCACACACCGCCTCGTCCACATGGCGGCGATAGGCACGCACCTCCTCGAGCGACGGGCGCGTCAGCAAGCCGCGCTGCGGACGCGGATGGCGCGGCCCCAAGGCTTCATAGTAGGAATTGAAGAGGTACTGAAACCGCGGATCGAACACGCGGTAACCACTCGCGTGTGCCTGGAGCAACACGGTCTCGAAGAACCAGGTGGTGTGCGCGAGATGCCATTTGGTGGGGCTGGCATCGGGCATCGACTGGATGCACTGGTCTTCGGCCGAAAGTGGCGCCGCCAGCGAGAGGCTGTGGGCACGCACCGACTGGAAACGCTCGCGCAGTTCGTCCGCCGCGGGCGCGGCCGGCCGGATCAGGTTCATGGAGTCTCCAAGATTCGTCTTGACGGGTTTTAGCCCACGCACGGAGGAATGCGCCGTAGGACAAGGGCTCGCTCAAAGCTGCAGGCGAACCATGACCAGGGCACAGCGAAACGTGCCAATGTCGCACAAGTCGGGAACGCTTGCATGACCCCGCGCTGCGTATCATCCGGCGCATGAGCACCACTACAAACACCGGCCGCCCTCATGTCGTGATCGTCGGCTGTGGCTTCGGTGGCTTGGAGGCTGCACGCAAGCTGCAAAAGGCCGAAGTGGACATCACGGTGATCGACAAGACCAACCATCACCTCTTCCAACCCTTGCTCTACCAGGTCGCGACGGCGGGACTGGCCGCGCCGGCCATTGCGGCGCCTGTGCGACTGCTCTTCAGGGAACAGTCGAACGTCACGACATTGCTCGGAGAAGTCATGCACATCGATCCGGCAGCGCACGAAGTCCAGTTGGCGGACGGCACGCGCATTGCATGGGATCACCTCATTGTTGCGGCAGGCGCGACGCACAGCTATTTCGGCCACGATGAGTGGGAAAAGATGGCGCCCGGTCTCAAGACGCTTGCCGATGCCTTCGAGATCCGTCGCAGGATCCTGCTGAGCTTCGAGGCGGCCGAAGTCGAAAGCGACCCCGAACGCCGCCGCGCGCTCTTGACTTTCGCGGTGATTGGCGCGGGGCCGACCGGCGTCGAGATGGCGGGCACGCTTGCCGAGATCGCCCGCCACACGTTGTCGGGCGAATTCCGGCACTTCGATCCGGGCAGCGCGGAAATTCTGTTGATCGAAGGTGGTCCGCGCGTGCTGCAGGCCATGCCGGAGTCGCTGAGTCAACGTGCACTCGAACAACTCCAAAAGCTCGGCGTGCAGGTGCGCCTCAACGCAAGGGTCACGTCGGTCGACGCCGGAGGGTTGCAGGTCGAATCGCCCTTCAGCGATGGCGGCGCAGGCGTCGGCAGCCATCGCATTGCGTGCAACTGCGTCATCTGGGCCGCAGGGGTTGCCGCATCGCCGCTGGGCCGTTTGCTGGCGAGCGTCACCGGTTCCGAAACGGACCGCGCGGGCCGCATCAAGGTGTTGCCTGACCTGAGCTTGCCGGGCTATCCGGACATCAGCGTGGTGGGCGATCTTGCGGCCGCGATGAGCTACAGGCCGGGCAAGGAGCCCACGCCCGTGCCCGGCGTCTCCCCCGGCGCCAAGCAGACGGGCCGCGCCGCCGCGTCGAACGTCCTTCGGCGAATTGCCGGCCAGCCCACAGAGCCTTTCCGCTACAGCGACTACGGCAACCTCGCGACCATCGGACGCAACTCGGCTGTGGTCGACCTGGGCACACCCTTCGGTCCCTTGCGCTTCTCGGGGCGCATGGCGTGGCTGTTCTGGCTCTTTGCACACGTGTATTTCCTGATCGGCTTTCGCAATCGGATCGTCGTGCTGATGGATTGGGCCAGCGCGTACTGGAGCTTCCAGCGTTATGCGCGCGTGGTCGCGGACGTCAGGGAAAGAGGTGAATCGTGAGAATCCGCCCGTTCGAGCCGGCGGACGAAAGCACTGTCGTTGCGCTCTGGCGCGAGTGCGGCCTGACCCGTCCTTGGAACGATCCTCATCGGGACATCCAGCGCAAGTTGAGCGAACAGCCGGAGCTGTTCTTGATAGCCACGATCGACGATGCGCTGGTCGGCACGGCCATGGTGGGCTTCGACGGACACCGCGGCTGGGTCTATTACCTGGCGGTATCGCCACTGCACCGCAAGCAATCCGTCGGTCGCGGGCTCATGCGCGAAGCCGAGAGGCTGCTCATGGAACGCGGTTGCCCCAAGATCAATTTGCTGGTGCGCTCGTCGAACACGGACGTGATCGCGTTTTATCGCGAATTGGGGTACACGCAGGACGATGCGGTCAGCCTCGGTCGGCGCCTCATCCGCGATACCCACGATACGGACATCTAGGCCAAACGCCTACGGCTTCGCCGGATGATCGCCCGCGGGCAGCAAATCGGCATCCGTCAACGTCTTCAGGAAAGCGACCACGTCGCGAATCTCCGCTTCCGTCAATGCCGGCTTGCCCCCGCGCTTCTGGCCGAAGGGGGGATCGGTGTTGATGTTGCCGCGGTATTCGGGCGGCAAGTCGTCGAAAGGCTGCGTCTTGCCGTTGGCATCGCGCCCGTACCAACGCTCCGGCGTGGTGTCGCGCTGCGCATAGAAGCGCACCGCGTCTTCCAGCGAATGAAAGACGCCGTTATGAAAGAACGCCTGTCGCACCGCGACGTTGCGAAGGCTCGGCGTGCGGAACAGGCCGCAATACTCGGCATGGTCCTTGAGGTCGGTTCGGATGGGCCCGCACAGGCCGAGGTCGTGATAGTCCGGGTCGGCGTTCGCTGCGAGGCCCCGGTGGCGCGGCACGCCGATGGCGATCATGCCGAAGTCGGTGAAGAGTGGAAACGCGCCGTCCGCCGTGCGGTCGCTCAGGTGGCATGAAGCGCAATTGCCTTTGTCCTCGGCCTTGAAGAGCCGCAGGCCGCGCGTTTCGGCGGCGCTCAGCTTTTGCTCTCCGCGCAGGGCTGCGTCGTACTTGCTCGTGAAGGGG
This sequence comes from Variovorax sp. 10N420, assembly GCF_056394705.1. Classification (NCBI taxonomy): domain Bacteria; kingdom Pseudomonadati; phylum Pseudomonadota; class Betaproteobacteria; order Burkholderiales; family Comamonadaceae; genus Variovorax; species Variovorax sp. 10N420. Next base: position 436,090 of record NZ_JBFTIJ010000006.1, read on the forward strand.
TAGAACTCGGCGGGCGACTGCTGAAAGACTTCAAGCGCCAAGCCCGCCGCGCGGAATGCCGCCCCTGGCTCCTGGAATACTTCGGCGCCGAAGACAGTGCGCATCTCGTCTGCATAGGCCCCGCGCTGCAGCTTGCGAGAAACCTCATCGATCGAGGCATTGCCCATCTCGGCCGGCGACAGGAGCGGCAACCCGGCCTGTTCGTGCGCCGAACCGGCACGGCCGTCCCACATGTGCCCACCTGTCGGGCCGGCGTCGATGCTGTCGTCGCCGTCGTTGTCATGGTGATGCTCCGAAAACGCCGTGAGCGTCTCGAGGTAGCGGAGCGACGGCGTAGCGCGCGGGCCTTGCGTGCGGCCGTCAGCGCCGCCCCATTGCACCGACAGCGCATTGGGTGGACCGAACGCATGTTGCGGATCGTGGCAACTGGCGCACGACTGCGCTCCCGATGCCGACAGCGACGGATCGAAGAAGATCCTGCGCCCAAGCGCCGTCAGTTGGGCGGCTGTGGGCTGCGGTTTGCCAGGCACCGGTGCGTAAGTTGCGCCGACATACGCGGGCACCGGCGACACGGGATGTGCAACAGGAGCGGTCGGTGCAGCCCGCTCGCAGGCGGCAAGGGCGACACATGCCAGCGTGAGAACACCCAGCCGGAACCGGATCGACAGGAACAGAGTTGAGAGCCGCATTGCGCGCGCAGCTTAGGCATCGAACATGACAGACGCATGACTCCCACAGCGCTCCCACAGCGATCCGTCTTTCATCTGCAACGGATTTGTCACGGAGGGGAGCGAACATCTCGGCCGCCGGTGTTCGCCGGACTCATCGACATCTCATAACTCCACACATGATGAAAAGCTCTGCAACTTCCCGTGCCACTTTGGCGCGAATCGTGCGCAACCCGATGGTTCGCCTTTCTCCATGGCCCATCTCGATCGTGGCGGCCGCAGTCGTGGCCGCGTGCGGTGGCGGCAGTGGAGGGTCGGGCTTCGGCGTCGCGCCCGTCGGCACGGGCGGCACGGCCACCACTTCGGGCGTGGTCACCGGCAGCTACTACCGCAATGCCAAGGTCTGCATCGACGCCAACAACAACGGCCACTGCGATGGCAACGAAGCCAGCACGACCACGGATGCCAACGGCGCTTTCAAGCTGACCGGACAAGGCGCTGTCGTGGCCGAGATCGGCACGTCGAGCAAGCGCTTCGACCCGGCGACCGGCGTAGAAAGCCCCGTGACGCAGCCCCTGGTGTTTCGCGCACCTTCGGGCGCAAACAACGTGATCAGCGCCATCAGCACCGAATTGGTCGCGATCATGGATGACAACGGCGGCGACCTCGCCGCCGCGCGCACCGCCCTCGCCAAGCGCCTGGGCGTGAGTGAAGCGCAACTGACGGCTGACCACAACAAGATCGACGACAAGGGTGTCAAGGGCCTGCTGCAGGCCGAGATCGACCAAGCCATCGAACGCATCGCCGAAGCCGTTGCCGAAGCAGGCTCGGGCGGCGACGTGGTCCAGGCACTGCGCAACCGCCTCGCGCTCGACAAGATCCAGAACGTGGTCGTCATCTACGCCGAGAACCGCGGCTTCGACAATCTCTACGGCCTCTATCCCGGCGCGAACGGCATTCCGGGCGTCAATCCGACTTCTACCCCGAGCAATCCGGAACCCCAGAAGGACTTCGACGGCGCTGCCCTGCCCGCGCTGCCGCCAGTCTGGAGCGGCGTGACGATCGCCGGCCAAGCGGTCACCATCACGCAGGCGCAGACCGTCGGCATGCCGAACAAGATGTTCCGCATCGACGATTCGGCCGGCTTCTTCAACACCGGGATCATGGTCGGCCAATCGACCATCACGCGCGATCTGGTCCACCGGTTCTACAACAACCAGATGCAGATCAACGGCGGCAAGAACGACAAGTTCGCCGCCTATTCCGATGCGGGCGGCCTGAGCATGGGCTACTTCGACGGCAGCAAGATGCAGTTGTGGAAGATCGCTCAGCAATACACGCTGGCCGACAACTTCTTCATGGGGGCGTTCGGCGGCTCGTTCCTGAACCACCAGTACCTGGTCTGCGCCTGTGCGCCGACCTACCCCAACGCCGATGCCGATACGTCGCCAGCCAAGGGCGCGATCTCGGCCATCGACGTCGATGCCAACGGCAACTTCGTCCGGCTGACGCCCGCAGCCACTTCGCCGGCATCGGTGCTCAGCGGCGCGCCCGTCTACAAGAACGACAACACGCTCACGCCGAAGGATGCGAGCGGGATGTTCTATGCCGTCAACACCATGCAGCCGCCCTATCAGCCGAGCGGCAACGCACCCGCGGCGGGCGACACGACCAAGCTCTACGCCGATGCAAGCAAGGCCAACACGCTGCCGCCGCAGACGCAGGCCACCATCGGCGATCTGCTCGACAAGAAGGGCCTGAGCTGGGCCTGGTACGGCGGCGCATGGAACAGCACCACGGCCACCGCCGAAGGTGACCGCAAGTTCCCTTCCACCGATCCGGCGGCGCCTGCGGCAGCGGTGACGCCGAACTTCCAGTTTCACCACCAGCCCTTCAACTACTACGCCGAGTTCGATCCGGTCGCGCACCCCGACGTGCGCGCGGCTCACCTGAAGGATTTCGACGCCGACTTCCTGAAGGATGCCGCCGCCGGCAAGCTGCCTGCCGTGGCCTTCTACAAGCCGCAGGGCAATCTCAACCAGCACAATGGCTACGCCAACATCACGGATGGTGACGCGCACATCGCCGACGTGATCGCCAAGCTGCAGGCCAGCCCGCAATGGAAGAACATGCTGGTCGTCGTCACATACGACGAAAACGGCGGCTTCTATGACCACGCCACCGTGCCGAAGGGCGACCGCTGGGGTCCCGGCACGCGCGTCCCGGCGTTGATCATCTCGCCCTATGCCAAGAAGGGCTTCGTCGACAAGACGCAGTACGACACAGCGTCGACGCTGCGCTTCATCACGCACCGCTGGTCGCTGCCGCCGCTGCCGGGGCTGGTCGAACGGGACGCGGCGCTGCTGAAGAACGGCGGCAAGCCGATGGGCGACCTGACGGCCGCACTGAACTTCAGCAACAAGTAGTCGGCAGGTCCATCCCAAGAGACGCCGAGCGGCGTAGCATCTGCGGCCATGTCGCGCATCGAACAGAAGCTCCAATCGCTCGGCCTGTCATTGCCACCGCCGCTCTCGCTGCCACCGGGCGTGGCCTTGCCTTTTCCTTGGGTTCGCATCGTGGGCCGCCGCGTGCTGATCTCCGGGCACGGGCCTCAAACGCCCGTGGGGAGCGTGGCGGAGCCACGGGGCAAGGTCGGGCGAGAACTCACCCTCGAGCAGGGCTACGAGGCGGCGCGACTCACGGCGCTGGCCGTCCTTGGCAGCCTGCAGCGGGCGCTCGGCGACCTGGACCGCATCTCGGCGTGGGTGCGCGTGTTCGGCATGGTCAACGTGGCGCCTGGCTTCAACAGGACGCCCGCTGTGATCAACGGGTTCTCAGACCTCATCATCCAGCTCTACGGACCGGAAGCCGGCGCTCATGCGCGCAGTGCGATCGGGGTGGCGGAGCTGCCTTTCGATATTCCGGTCGAAGTCGAGGGTGAGGTCGAGCTTCGGGACTAGCGACTGGCTGTCGACGCTAGACGAGTGCCAAGTCCTTCGGCGGCACCGCGTCGAAGACCCGCCCGAGTTGCGCCGGTGAGAGCCCGTACATCCTGCGGAACAAGCCGCCGAACACTGCCCGGTATTCGTTGAGCACGGGATAGTCGCGGTTCTGGAAGAGACGATCCTGCGTCACCGCCACCTGTTCGCCGAGCACGCGACCGCCTGCTTGCGCCGAAAGTCCGCCGCCCATGACCCAGTAGACCGTGCCATGGCCGTGATCGGTGCCACGGTTGCCGTTCTCGCGGAAGGTACGGCCGAATTCGCTGATGACCACGACGACCGAGTCACGCCACGCGTCGTCACCCATCTCCGTTGCGAAGCCGGCCAGCCCGCGCCCGAGCTCGTCAAGACGATTCGCCAGATAGCCCGTTGCACCGCCCTGCCCCACGTGCGTGTCCCAACCACCCACGTCGACGAAGCCCACGTCAAAGCGCTCGCGCATGAGCCGCGCCATGCGCCGCGCGACGAGTTCAAAGCCCCTGGCGCTCATTGCATCGCGGCTCGCCGCCTGCATTTCTGCCTGTACCGCGCGCTGCACTTCGTCGCGCACCTGAAACCCTTCCGCCACGGGCTGCGCCAGCGCCGTGTTCCGGTACATGGCCTGGATCACCTTGCTCTGGCTCTCGTCGATGCCCTGGCGCCCGACGCCGGCGAGCGCCATGTTGGCCGCCTTGGCGTCGCCGCGTAGCGCGATCGGCAACTGGTTGGTGAAGGCGATCGGCGCGACCTCGGTCACCGGGCCTGCCCCCAGCACACCCGCCAGACGATTCAGGAAGCCTGAGCGGTAGTCGCGGCGCCGGTCCAGCGCCTGTCCGAGTTCGATCGAGTCCTGCGTTTCGAAATGGCTTCGCGTGAGATCGTCCGTGCCGGCAAAAGCAACGAAGGCGGCCTGCTTCTTCTGGAACAGCGGAATCACGCTGGTGGAGAGCGCCGGATGCAGGCCCCAGTCGGCGTCGACCGAAACCGCGCCGTTCGGTTGGCCCGGCCGCGCAATGGCGATGTTCGGGCGCGACGCATAGTAGAAATCGCTCGACACCGGCACCAGCACGTTGGCGCAGTCATACGCGCCACGCAAAAAGACGATCAGCAGCTTCGCGCCGCCGGCCGCGGGCGCCGCCATCAGCCGGCCTGCCGAGGCGCAGGCCGATGTCGCTGCGAGCAGTTGGAGGAGATCGCGTCGCTGCATGTCGGCTCCTTCAACGGTGCATCAGCTCGGGTGATGCGAGCAGGAAAGTGTTCCATTCCTGCGGAGACTTCGCCTGCGCCAGTGCTTCGCGCGTGTCAACACTCATCGACGGCAAAGCCGCTTTCACGGTCGGCGAATCTGCCAGACGGGGCGGCTTCGGCTTTTCGCCTGCTGCACCGTCATCGCCGCGGAACAGCACGGCGCCGATCGCACCGATGGCACGGGCGATCTCGAAGCGGGTGGTCATCTGCCCCGCGCTCGCCCAGGCGTCCTGCGTCAGCGAATAGCCGTCCGGCGTCTCGCGGGCGTACAGCGGCTCGCCCATCCGGTTGAGCCAGCCGATCATCGGGTTCACGTTGGTCACGACCCGTCCGTCGTCGGCCAGGCGCACGCTCGCGATCACGTAGTGCACCGGATCGCGAAACTTCTGGCCGAGAGATGCGGTGAATTCGGGCGACTCGAACATCGTCTGCAGCGTGGCGGCAATATCTCCGTCCGTGCGCTGGAAGGTGCCAGCCATGCGGTCGACCAAGGCTTGCGGTGGATCGTCGGCAACGAAGTAGATCGCCAGCTTGCGCGAGATGAAGCGCGCCGTCGCGGGCGCCCGCGCCAGTCGATCGAGTGCCTCGTCGACTTCGGCAAGCGCGCGCTGGGTCATCGGCTGGCCCAGCAGCACTTTCGGGCCATAGTCGTGACGGTTGGGATTGAACTCGAAAAGCCCTTGCTGGACGTAGTCGCCGCGAAGCTCGGGGCGGATGTTCGGCGCGGGCGCGTCCGGCGTGCGCCTGCGGACGCCGACGCCCGTCAGCACACGCGCCAGCTCCTGCACGTCGGTCTGCGAATAGCCGCCGCCGACGCCCAGGGTGTGCAGCTCCATCAGCTCACGCGCGTAGTTTTCATTGATTCGGTTGGCGGCGTTCTGCGCGTTGTCGAGGTAGCCGAGCATCGCGTGGTGATGCGCCGTCGCGCCCAGCAGGTCGCGAAACCTGCCGAGCGCATGGGGACGGATCGCCGTTTCCTCGTAGTCGCCCACGAGCGCTCGAAGGTTGTTCTTGCGGGCGTTCACGTTGAAATGGTTCATCCAGAACCAAGTCATCTGTTCCTGGAGCTGGTTGGGCGAATAGAGCGCGCGCAGCAGAAAGCGCTCCTGGGCCTCGCGGGCAAGGCGTGTCAGATCCTGCTGGTAGGTCCGCTGCGCTTCTTTCTTCTGGTCCTCGCCGGGCAGCGTGTCGAGTGCGCGCCGCTGGGCGGCAAGCGAAGCGACCATTTCATCCAGGGGCACCCGGGAAATCGTCATCGCATCGATCCGCGCCTGCGCCTGGGGCGGCAGCGCCGCGGCGGCGGGGTGCAACTGGTCTCGCAGCCATGCGGGGAGGCCTTCATGCGCGAGCTGCTTTTCGGTGGCGGCGTCGGCGCCCCAGGTCACGCGATCGAGCCAGCGCAGCTGGGTCGCTTCGTCGGCGGCGACCACCTTCGGCAATGGTCCGCGAGCAGAAGGCATCGCACAAGAGCCCAGCGCCATCGCGCACGCAAGCGCTAAACCTGAAGCGGCGGATCGGCCATCCATCATCGGGACTCCATTCCCCGTTCGGCGCGGGGCTGCCTCACTCAACCGGCTGGCGACGCCACCGGTTGACGTTCTTTACACGACGCCGCCGCGTTCAGGCCATCGCAACACTGGGCGGCGCCGCACCGGCGATCTGCCGCAGGGCGCGCTCGAACACTTCCACCGGCTGGCCGCCGGAGATCAGGTGCCTGTTGTTGATGATGACGGCGGGCACCGAATGAATGCCGGCGTCGGTGTAGAGCCGCTCGCGTTCGCGGGTTTGGGCGGCGAACTCGTCGCTTTGCAGGATGGCGCGGGCACGCTCCCGATCGAGGCCGGCTTCGCCCGCGAGGCGCACGAGCAATTCCGGGTCCGAAGGGTTCTCGCCATCGGTGTGGCAGGCCTTCAGCAGCGCCTTCTTCAAGGCGACCTGCTTCGCCACATCTTCCAGCTCGGCCCAATGGAGCAGCCGGTGCGCATCGAAGGTGTTGTAGACCCGGGCGCGCCCCTCGGGCCGGAATTCGAAGCCGACGGCCGCCCCCCGCGCCCGGATCGCTTCGCGTGACTGCGCCTGCTGCTCGCGGGTGGAGCCGTACTTCTCGTGGATGTGCTCAAAGGCGTCCTGCCCTTCGGGCGGCATCTGCGGGTTCAGCTCGAAAGGCTGGAAGTGCAGTTCGGCGGTCACTTCGGGGGCAACGTTCTTGAGAGCGGCTTCGAGCGCGCCAAGCCCGACGGCGCACCAGGGGCACGAGATGTCGGACACGAAATCGATGTGGAGTCGGGTAGGCATCCCCCAATGATGGCGCCGCCCGCGCGGCTTTTCAACCTTCGGGTGCGGAATCTCGCTGCTGAAGTTGCGCCGTCGCGGGCGCTGCGAGTTCACGCTCGAATTGCGCGACCAGCCCGCGCAGCGAGTTGCTCGACCTATCGCGGGAGTCAATCGCCCGGCGTGCCTCGGGCGCGGGTGGAAATCAAAGGCTGCGCCAGAAATCCATCAGCAGTTGCGTGAACTCGACCGGCCGCTCCACGGCGCTCAGGTGGGCCGCATCGATCGTGGCAAGACGCGCCCCCGGAATGGCTGCAACCATGTCTTCGGACAGCGCGGGCGGCGTGGCCTCGTCGCGCGTTCCGGCGATCACCAGCGTCGGCACGGCAATGCGCCGGTTGCTTTCGCGAAAGTCGATGGCGGCCACGGCGTTGCAGCTCGCGATGTAGCCCTTGGCATCGCAGCCCAACAGCGTCTGATTCAGGGCGCGGCCGGCTTCCGCGCCCTCTGGCGTCGATACGAACTCAGGCGTGAGCCAGCGCGCCACCGCGCCGGGAGCGATCGCCTCGATGCCCTGCGCTTCCACCATCTCGACGCGCGCGCGCCAGGGAGCGGAGTCGGGATAGTGCGCGGCCGAGTTGGCAATGACCACGCTCTTGAGCAGCCTCGGATGCCTGGGAGCCAGCGCCTGCGCCGTCATGCCGCCCATGGACAGCCCGACGAAGTGCACGGGCTCGCCCGACGCTTCCCGCGCAATCAGTTCGGCCGCATCTTCAGCGAGGTCCTCGATCGTCAGCGAACCGGCAACCACTTCGGAGCCGCCGTGGTTGCGATGGTCGTATCGCACGACCGTGTGCGCGCGGGCGAGCTGCGCGGCCACGCCGTCCCACATGCGCAGGTCGCAACCCAGAGCGTGGCTCAGCACGACGATGGGGCCGCTGCCCTCGCGGACGATATTCAAGCGGGTCATGGTGTTTCCTTTCGATGTGGATGGGTGGGCAAGGGCAAGCGCGGCAGCCAGGCATGGGCGATCAGCACCAGCACGACGCCCGCGAGCGCCATCGGCACCACCATGGGCCAGGCGCCATGGCTGAATTGCGGATTGACGAAGCTTGCGGCGATCTGGCCCACGATGAACGCAACCGCCATCATCGCAAAACCCGACCACGAGACGGCGCGACCAGCCAGATGCGGCAAGTCGCCGACGGCGCCGGCCTGTCCGCAAGGTTGGTGAATGCCGTGCCCGATGCAATAGATCGCATGGCCGAGCAGGAGCGGCCAAGCCGACAACGGCAGCAGCCAGCAACCCAGCGCTTGCACCAGGGGGCCGGCGAGGCTGAGCAGCGATCCGAGCTGCACCGTGCGCACCGCTCCCCTGCGCGTCAGCAAACGGCGGCACAGCGTGGTGCTGAAGATGTAGACGAGCGATCCGCCCGCCGGAATCCATCCGTACAACGCGGGCGAAAGCCCGAGATAGCTGATGTAGACCATCGGCGACAGCAGCAGGAAGCAGAACAGCCCACCGTAGGTGGCGGCAGCGAGCGATGCCCACGCGCGAAAGCTCTGGCTGGCAAAGACCTCGCGCACACTGCCCTTTGCCGCGTTTGGGCCCGCTGCCTTCACCCTCGTTTCACTGAAGCCGTGAAAACACATCGCGAACAGGATCAGGGCATAAACGGCCATGCCGCCCAGCACCCAGCGCCAGCCCAGCCCCTGCACGGCATACGCGCCCAGAACCGGCGCTGCGAGTGCGACCACACCGAGACCGGTCAGCCCGCGCGCCATCACATGCGGGCCCTCGTGCGCCGGATACAGGTCACGCACCGCCGCGCGCGAGCACACGAGGATGGCCGCCATCGAAAAGCCCTGTACCGCACGACAGGTGACCAGCATCGGAATATCTGGCGACAGCACGCAACCGAGCGCCGCCAACGCGTAGAGCGCTAGGCCGGTCAGCAGCACGGGCCGGCGACCGAAGTGGTCGGAGAGCGGGCCACAGGGCAACTGACCCAACCCGAAGGCGAGCACGAAGACCGTCAGGCTCGAACTGGCCGAGCCCAGGTCCTGTGCAATCGCCGGCAAGGCCGGCAAGTAGCTGTCCGTGGCCACCGGCTGGGCCGCCAGCAGCAAGGGCAACAACAGCGCGAACGAGATGCCGCTGCGCGCGGCGGCTCCGTTCACTTCGAGGCGTCTGCGAGCAGACCTTTTTCGCGCAGGATCCCCGTTGCAATGCCGAACGCATGGTTGGCAACGGGAACGCCGCAGTAGATCGCGGCCATCATGATGACTTCCTTGATGTCATCGGGCGTCAAGCGCGACTCGGGTGGCCCGTCGAGTGCCGCGCGCACGTGCATCGCGAACTCCTCGTAGGCGTGGATGCCGAGCATCATCGACAGAACCATGAATCTGCGGGTCTTGTCTCCGAGCGCCGGACGTCCCCAGATGTCATTCCAGGCGTGGCGCGTGATCAGCGCCTGGAACTCGCTGTTGAATTCATTGCGATTCGCGAGCGACTTGTCGACCCAGGCGTCGCCGAGCACGCGGCGACGATTGACGAGGCCGGATTCATAGTCGCCGGCCGGAGTGGAAGGAGTGGTCATCTTGAAGATTGGGAAGAGTTGAGTTCAGCCTGCAACACCAACACCTGTGCCAGTGCCGTCTCGCCGGCCGGCCCGGCCAGCGCCGGATCGAACCATTGGTCTGCGGCATCGCGCGGCAGTTCGGCGCGCAGCCGGTCGATATTGGAACGCATCCGCGCTTCGTCCACCTGCAGGCCAGGCAGTGCCCCGGCCAGCGCACGCACGCTGCCATGCGCCGACATCAGCAACTGAGGCCATTCGGCCAATTCGGCCTGCCAGGCGCCAAGCGCGCGCTCATGTTCCTGGGGCATGGCCTGCAGCAGCGCCGCCACCCGCTGCGGCGCGCGCTGCGCAGCGGCAATGGCAACCATCGACGCCACGGGATTGCGCTTGTGCGGCATCGCCGACGAGCCGCCGCGGCCGGGCTCGCTGGGCTCCGCCACTTCGGCGACCTCGTACTGGCCCATCAGCGCGATGTCCTTGGCGATCTTGCCGAGGCTGCCGACCATGAGGCCGAGTTCGCACCCGAGCGCGATCCATTCGTCGCGCTGCGTATGCCATGTCGCGCCCGGATCGCCGAGCCCCAGTTCCTCGGCCATGAGCCGGCGCACCTGCGGGCCCTCGCCCTTCATTTGCGCCAACGTGCCCACGGCGCCACCGAGCTGCACGTGCAGTGCGTTGCGCGAAGCCTTGGCGATGCGCGTGCGGCTGCGCACGAGCGGCGCCGCCCAGCCGACGCACTTGAAGCCGAAGCTCGTCACCGAGGCCGGCTGCATCAGCGTCCGCGCGAGGATGGGCGTGGTCGCGTGCTGTTCGGCCTGGCGCAACAATGCGTGCGCGGCGCGCGTGAGGTCAGTCTCGATCAGCGTCGTCGCCTCGCGCGTGACCAGCGCCATCGCGGTGTCGATCACGTCCTGGCTGGTGCTGCCGAAATGCACGTAAGGCAGCGCGTCGGCGTTGAAGAGGCCCACCGCCTCTTTCAGGCTCTTGACCAGCGGAATCGCGACGCTGCCCGCCCGGCCGCTTTCGCGCACGATCTTGGCGACGTCGAACAGTTCGACCTTGCAGCTGCCGATGATGGAATGCGCGGCCGATTCGGGAATGAGCCCGATCTGCGCCTGCGCGCGCGCGAGTGCCGCTTCGAAGCGAAGCATCGCGTCGACGAAATTGCGGTCGCTGAAGGCCGCCAACGTTTCGGATGTGGAGAGGAAGCCCTCGAAGATGCTCATGGCGAATGTTGTGATGGGTCTGTGGTCGATCAGTAGGCGAGCGTAGCAACCGCGCGCAGGTCTTCGGGCGTGGCTGTGCCGTAGCCGAAGAATTCGAGGTAGGCCGGGATCATCTCGAACAGCATGTCGGTGCCGACTTGCACTGCGCAGCCTTTTTCTCGCGCGGCACGCAGCAGGGGCGTGTATTCGCTCTTCATCACGACTTCGCCGACAAAGGTCGATGGCGCGATGCGGCTGACGTCGAAGGGGAGCGGGTCACCCTCCTTCATGCCCAGCGGCGTGGCGTTGACGACCAGATCGAAGCCCGCCGGGTCGTTGGAGCCGGTGCTGACCTTCATGGCCGGGTAGTGCGCGCGCAGACGTTGGGCAAGCCCTTCGGCCGAGGCCTCGCTGGCGTCGAAGAGCGCCATTTCGGCGACGCCCGCTGCAGCCAGCGACGCGGCAATGGCCGAGCCCACGCCGCCGCTGCCGGACACCAGCACGCGCGCGCCTTCGAGCGAACGGCCCTTTCGCTGTACGCCGCGCACGAAGCCGGCGCCGTCGAACTGGTCGCCCAGCAGCGTGCCGTCAGGCCGCTTCAACACGGCGTTGCAGGCGCCCGCGATTTTGGCCGTGGGCGTCACCTCGTCGACCAGCGACATGGTCGTGATCTTGTGCGGCATGGTCACCAGCGCGCCGCGGATGTTGGTCAGGTGGAAGAGCGCCTCGAACACGCTCGGATACACCTCGGGCTTGACGCCCATCGGCATCACCACCGCATCGATGCCCTGCTTGTCGAACCAGGGGTTGTAGATCATCGGAGCCTTGAAGCTCTCGGTCGGATAACCGAGGTGGGCGATGAGCGTGGTCTTGCCGGAGATCATGGGGGAATCCTTTGGGTCAATCAGAAAAGACGGTCACGTCGACCGCGCCGCGCTTCCACCGGCGACATGCGATTCGCTGATCCAGCGCGCGCTCTTCATGGCACGCTCGCCGATCACCATCGGGTCGGAATTGACGTAGTCGTCGTTGAACACTTCGAAGGTGTAGTGGCCGCGGTAGCCCTTGTCTTCGAGCAATTGCACGAGGTCGCGCACGTCGTGCAGGCCCTCTCCGGGAAACAACCGCTGGTGGCGCGCCAGCTCGATCATGTCGGCCTGGCGGTCGCTGTACTCGAAAAAATAGTCTGCAAGCTGCACCAGGAAGATCTTTTCGACCGGCACGTCGGCCAGTTGAGCGAGCGTTTCGGCCGTGTCGTCGCCGTGCACGGACATGTGAAAGAAGTCGAGGTTGAGGCCGACGTTCTCGCGGTCGCAGCGACGCACGATGTCCCACGCCTGATGCCAGCGATTGGTGTGCCGCCCCCACGAAAGCGCCTCATAGCAGATGCGGATACCGAGCGGCGTTGCCAATGTGGCGAGCGTGCGCAGATCCTCGGCGGCACGGTCGGGGTCGTCGATGGCGAGCGGCGAGGTGGTCGAACAGCACAGCAGCAGATCGGTATCGACCAGCGCCATCTGCCGCAATTGCTCGCGCGCCATTTCGAGCCGGTGCGGACGCATGGCGTCCGGCGCGCATTCGAAGTCGCGCAGCGGCTGGAAATCAGTGACCTTGAGTCCGCTTTCCTTGACGAGTTGCGCCGCCTTCTCGACACCGGCCGGATGGTTGATCAGGTCGCGCGCCCACAACTCGACGCCCGCGAAGCCGGCTGCCTTCATGCAGTCGAGCTTGTGGCCGAGTTCTCCGCCCATCGTGACAGTGTTGAAGCCGAAGCGGTCAAGGGCGATGGCCATGGGTTGTTTTCTCTGTGGAAGTTGCTAGGCAACGCTGGCCGAGTGATATCGCAGCGGTTGATGGATTTCGTTCGCCATTGCGGCGGGATAGATCAGTTCGCGAAGGAAATCCGCGTTGTGGCGAACCGTGTTCGCCGCTTCCTTGTGGCCGAAGAAGTCGAGGTAGTGCGGCATCTGCTGGACCAGCATCTCGAAGCCGGCTTGGGCATTGAGGCCGCGCTCGCGCGCGGCACGCACCAGCGGCGTCGGCTGGTTGCGCAAGAGGATGTCGAACAGCGCGGCATGAGACTCCATGCGTGCCACGTCGACAGGCAGCGGGTCCTCGGGCTTCAGGCCGAGCGAAGTGGCGTTGATCACGAGGTCGTAGCCGGCCGGATCGCTGCTTTCGACCGCAACGCTCGTCGCATCGAAGAACGAGTCGATCTTGGCCGCTACACCGGCCGCCTTGCCGGCTGCGACGTCATAGAAGGCAATGTGCTCCGCGCCATTGACAGTGCCGCCTTCGGCCAGCGCGACACCGATGGCTGCGGCGCTCACGCCCGCGCCGAGAATCAGCACGCGCTTGCCGCGAAACGGGATGTTGTAGCGGTCGAGCGCCCCCAGGAGCCCCTCGCCGTCGAACAAGTCGCCTTCGAGTTCGCCGTTGTCGATGCGACGCACCACGTTGACCGAGCCCGCCACGCGGCCGAAGAGCCCGCAGCCGTCGAGCAGGTCGACCAACAGCGGCTTGTGCGGCGGCGCGATTGCCATTCCCCGCACGTTCCTGGCGAGGAAAGCCGCCTTCACGAAGACCGCCAGATCGCGCCTTGCAACTTGCACAGGCGCCATCACGGCATCGATGCCGCAATGCTCGAAGGCGGCGTTGAACATGCGCGGAAGGCGGACGTTCGTCACCGGATCACCGGGAAGAAGGTAGAGAGACGTGCTGCCGACGATGGAAGGGAACATGGAATCGTGCCTCGCTTCAGCTTTGGAATGTTCGACTATCGCTCGAAATGCCACGGAAGCGCTGCTAATGTAGTCGTGCGTCTGTGAGATTCGTCCGAATGGAACGCGTGTAATTTCGATCACCGAACTACACTGATCGATCATCGAACGATTTCAGGGTTTCTCCCAAGCGCAAACCACATGACTGCCGAAGAAACATCCATCGTCCCTGCCGGCCTGGACAAGCGCGACTGGATCGCGGGGCTCGAGCGCGGCGTCTCGATCATCGAAGCCTTCGACGACGCGCACCCGCGCATGACCGCGAGCGAAGCCGGCCAGCGGACCGGCATGACACGCACCGCCGCCCGCCGATACCTTCTCACGTTGCAGCACATGGGCTATGTGGCGGGCGACGGCAAGCTCTTCTGGCTGACGCCGCGCGTGCTGCGGCTCGGGCAGTCGTATCTCGAATCGGCGCGGTTGCCGCGCATCGTGCAGCCCTTTCTGCAGCGCGTTGCAGCCGGCACACACGAGATCGCCTACCTCAGCGTGATGGATGGCGACGAGGTGGTCTACATCGCGCGCAACGGGCCGAATCGCAGCATGAGCACGGGCTACGTGCTCGGCGCGCGCGTGCCGGCGCAGGTCACGGCCGCCGGGATGCTGATGCTGGCGATGCGAACCGATGAGGAACGCAGCGCCTGGCTCGAGGCGCGTCAGTTGGCAGTCTTTACGTCGCACACGATTTCGAGCAAGGAACGGATGAAGCTCGAACTGGCTCGCATCCGCGCCCAGGGTTGGGCTTTGTCGGAGCAGCAGTTGGATCTGAATTCACGGGGCATTGCTGTGCCGCTGCGCGACCGGCACGGCGACCTGGTCGGCGCGCTCAACGTGACCATGCCCATGGGCCACGAAAGCAGCGAGGACGCGGTCGCCCGCGTCCTGCCTGTGTTGCGCGAAACCGCGCAGGCGATGCGAGGCTTGATCTGACGCGCACGTTTCTTGGCCTGTAGCACAGCAGTGCTACAGTGCGGCAAACCGCGAGACTCAAATGCCGACCACCACCATTCGCATCGACGACAAGCTCAAGGACCGGGTCGCTGCCGCAGCGGACAGGGCGGGCAAGACTGCTCACGCATTCATCGTCGACGCGATCGCGCAGACCGTTGAACGTCTGGAAGCAGAGGACGAAATCCACCGCATTGCCGACGAGCGCTGGTCCAAAGTGCTGGCGACTGGAAGGACCGTCAGATGGGACCAGGCAAAAGACTATCTCGCTGCCCAGGCCCGAGGCGAAAAGCCTGCGAAGCCAGCGGCACGAAAGCTGGGGCGCTGACCCCCGGATGACGCGAATCGAACTTGCTCCCGAGGTTCTCGACGATTTCAACCGATTTATCGAACACCTGGCGCGCTTCGAGGTTGCGGACATCCCGCAACGATTGGGCGAGATCATGCAGGCCATCGATATCCTCGCCCACAGTCCCTTGATCGGAAGGTCGGTCAAAGGCGCCAAACGGGAACTGCTCATCGGCCGAGGATCGCGCGCGTATATCGCGCTCTACCGCTACGTTGCCGACATCGACGCGGTCTTTGTGCTGGCTTTTCGCCACCAGCGTGAAGCGGAATACAAGCGCTGAAGCGGACACGTCGCAAAGGCTGAGCGCCTTCGCGACGAGGTGTCCGTGAACTGGCTGGCGAGTCAGGCCAAGCGGGTTGGGCAGGTCAGGCAGCGGCCTTCGTCAGCCGCGCATCCGCCAGGGTCTGCGCACGCATCCTCTCGTAGTCCTGCTTGGGCACCGGCACTGCGTTCGGATTGCCCAGGTCGTTCAGGTGAATGCGGTAGGTCTCCCGGGCACTCAGCACGGCGATCGCCGAGATGACCGTGATGCCGAAAGTGAGCGCGCCGATGGTCAGCGGAATGTTCGCGGCACCGGGGGGCGCCACAGCGACGAACAGCGCCGGCAGCAATGCGGTGATAGTGGTGCCGATGTTCTGCGAGATCGCCATCGCCGAGCAGCGCGAACGCGTCGGGAACAGTTCCGGGTAGAAGCTCGGGAAGACGGCGTTGTAGCCCTGGTACACGATGCCCCACATGAGCAGCGACATCACTATGGCCAGCGGCACGTTGTGGATGCTGATTGCGTACAGATAGCCGAATGACAGCAACCCCGCACCAAGAGCACCGATGACGATCGGGGGCTTGCGGCCGACCTTGTCCGAAAGATTGCCGACGAACGGAATGACGGCTACCGCAAGGATATTGCCGAGCACCGGAATCCACAGGTAGATGTCTTTCTGGAACCCGATGCCGTACGCCGGCTGCACCGCATAAGCAGCGCCGAACACGGTGGCGACCACGGGGATGACGTTCATCAGCGCCGCGCAAATGACGCGCACCATGTCGCGCCAACTGTTCGTGAAAGCCTCGACGATGGGCGCCTTCTGCAATTCGCCCTGGCGCGCTTCTTCTGCGAAGGCGGGGGTTTCGTCGACTTCGCGGCGAATGATGTAGCCCGCGATGATCACGACGAAGCTCAACAGGAACGGGATTCGCCATCCCCACGAAAGGAATGCGTCTTCAGGCATGTAGTGTGCCAGCGGCAGGAACACGGCCGCTGCAAGGATCTGCCCTGCTTGCACGCCCTGCAGGCTGAAGCTCGCAAAGAAGCCGCGGCGCCCGAAAGGCGCGTGCTCCAGGATCATCGAGCTGGCGCCCGAGATTTCACCCGCGACCGCAAAGCCCTGGATCAGGCGCAGCACTACGAGAAGCGCTGGCGCCAGCAAGCCGACTTGGTGGTACGTCGGCAAGAGCCCGACGGCGATGGTCGAAAAGCCCATGAGGAACATGCAGACGAGCAGCACATGCTTTCGTCCTCGCGTGTCGCCCCAATGGCCGAGCACGAAGGCGCCGATGGGCCGGGCGACATAGCCGACACCGTAGGTCGCCAGCGACGCGATGATCGCGATCCGCGGGTTGCCCGACGGGAAGAATATCTGCGGGAAGATCAGCGACGCTGCTGTCGCATAGATGAAGAAGTCGTAGTACTCGAGCGCCGAGCCGATCCAGCCGCTGGCTGCGGCCTTCTTCGACTGGTGTCGGCCTTGCGGCTCGTGGTCCTTGGGGTTGCTCATTTGTCTCTCCGATGGATGGGTCGTGTGAGTCTGGAAACGTTCGGCTATCGCGCAATGAGGGAAAGCACGCCGCCAATGTAGGGGCCGCCGCACTTTCCTCACAGCGAAAACTCCGCCAACTATGCGATTAACGATCTGCTTTGATCGATGATCGATCGCTACGCGGGTTTACACCGAACCGTTCACGCGTGCGCGCGGCCCGATGAACGCGCCTTCCATACTCAGATTCCCTGAAATTCCTGTCCGCACGTCCCGTCGGGCGGCCGCGCGACGGAACAAATACTTTCTTGCACTTTCCCGGGAAAACCCTCAAGGCCGGGCGAGCCGGCGCTCCTACCATTTATTCAACTTGAATTAATTAATCAACAGGAGACAGTCGGTGAAATCAGCCGGTCCCGGCAGGGGCACCAATTCGGCGAACCTGCGCCTCTACAACGAGCGCACGCTGTTGCAGCGTCTGCGCCGCGCAGGTGAAGCGTCGAAGGCCGATCTGGCGCGCTGGGCGCAGCTGACCAACACAGCGGTGGGCAGCATCGTCCAGACGCTGGAGGAGTCACGCCTGATCGAGCCGGCCGGTCGGCGGCAGGAAGGCCAGCGGGGTCAACCTGCCGGGCTCTACCGCATCAATCCCGAGGGTGCCTACGGAATCGGCGTGCGCCTCGATCGCACGAGTATCGAAACGGTGCTGATCGATCTCGGCGGCAAGATTCTGGCGCGAGAGGCGCATGACGTGCTCCTGCCCCAGCCGGAACATGCCCTGTCGCTGGTCCGCAAGGACGTCGCCCGCGTGCTGACCGCGCTGGAAGGTCCGCAACGTCGACGGCTGATGGGCGTGGGCCTCGCGCAGCCTTACAACCTTGGCAGTTGGTTGCGCGAACTCGACCTGAAGGCCGACTTCCGCATCTGGGACGAAGTGGACTTCGGCCAGTTGCTTGCGGAGGCAGTCGGACAGCCGGTATTCAAGGAAAACGACGGCAACGCGGCTGCGATTGCCGAGATGTTCTTTGGCGTCGGGCGCGAGGAAGACGATTTCCTCTACGTCTTCGTCGGCGCGGCACTCGGCGCGGGCGCGGTGATCGGCGGGGAGAGCTTGCGCGGCAGCAGCGGCAACGCGGCGGACCTTGGCTTGATGCCGGTGCCGCCGAGCACCCTGCCCTCGGCGCCCATGCTGGACCGGCGCTGGGACATCCTTCTTTCCCGCGCGTCGTTGAATTCGCTCGCCCGTCACTTGCGCTACCACGGAATCGCGGTGCGGGGTCATGCGGACCTCGAAGCCCGTGTCAAGGAAGGCAACGCACATGTTGGCGAATGGCTCGACGACTGCGTGGACGCACTGGTGCCTTCGCTGCGGGCATCGCTCGCCGTGCTCGACCTGCCCGCAGTGGTGATCGACTGCGACATCGACAGCGGCTTGATCGGTCAATTGATCGCGCGCATCGATGCCGGCCTGCGTCTGATCGCGCCGGAGGCCCGGCAGACGCCGCGGCTGCTGCGCGGCAGCTTCCGCGCTGATGCCGGCGCCATCGGCGCAGCCAGCCTGCCAATGTTCTTCAACTTTTCGCCCCGCGCCGACGTCTTGCGCGGTCGCCCGCACCGCGCCCATACGGAGACAACACATGCCTGATCCCAATGCAGCCACCGCGCTGCTCGAACTGCGCAAGATATCGAAGACATTTCCCGGCGTGAAAGCGCTTCAGGACGTTCGCCTGCGCGCCCGAGCAGGCCATGTGCATGCGCTCATGGGCGAGAACGGCGCCGGCAAGTCGACGCTGATGAAGGTGCTCTCGGGTGCGTACATGCCGGACCCGGGCGCGGAAATCCTGATCGATGGACGGGTGGTTCACATCGACGGTCCGCTCGCCGCCAAGAACCTCGGCGTGTCCGTTATCTATCAGGAACTGAGCCTTGCGCCGAATCTCACGGTCGCCGAGAACATCTACATGGGCCGGCCCTTGCGACGCGGCGGCTTGGTGGACCGCGCCGGAATGACGGCCGCCTGCGAGGCCACTCTGCAGCGCCTCGGCGCCGACTTCGGGCCTCTTACACGCGTGGCGATGCTGTCGATCGCGCAGCGCCAACTCGTCGAAATCGCCCGCGCGGTGCACTTCGATTGCCGCATTCTGGTGATGGACGAGCCGACGACACCGCTGTCCACGCACGAAACCGATCGGCTCTTCGCGCTCATCAAGCGCTTGCGCAACGAAGGCATGGCGATCCTCTACATCAGCCACCGCATGGACGAGATCGACGAACTTGCCGACGAGGTCACGGTGCTGCGTGACGGCACTTACGTCGGCACCCTGGAGCGCGCCGAGCTTTCGCGCGACAAACTGGTGAAGATGATGGTCGGGCGCGATCTGTCGGGCTTCTATCGCAAGGAGCATCACGGCATGCACACCGGGGCGAAGGCGCTGTCGGTGCGCGGCCTGCGCGACGGACGCCGCGTTCACGACTGCAGCTTCGAGCTGCACTCCGGCGAAGTGCTCGGACTCGCCGGCCTGGTGGGAGCGGGCCGCACCGAGCTTGCACGGCTGATCTTCGGCGCCGATCCGCGCACCGGCGGCGAGGTGTCGCTCGATGACCTCGGCGGGCCGCTGAAGATCGAGAAGCCCATCGACGCCATCCGTTCCGGCATCCTCTATTTGACGGAAGACCGCAAGGGCCAGGGCCTCTTCCTCGATCTTTCGGTGAAGGACAACATCAACGTGATGGTCTCCCCGCTCGATGCCAAGGCCGGCGGGGTGATGGACGGAAAGCGGGCGGCGCAGCGGGCGCGCGATGCGATCGCGCAGTTGTCCATCCGTGTGCCTTCGGCGCGCGTCAACGTCGGATCGCTCTCCGGCGGCAACCAGCAGAAGGTGCTGCTGGCGCGCTTGCTCGAACTGGCACCGCGCGTGCTCATCCTCGACGAGCCGACCCGCGGCGTCGACATCGGTGCCAAGAGCGAGATCTACCGCCTCATCGACGAACTCGCGCGGCGTGGCGTCGCGGTGCTCGTCATCTCGAGCGAGCTGGCCGAGGTGGTGGGCATCTGCGACCGCGTGATCGTGATGCGCGAGGGACACCTGGTCGGTGAAGTCGGCGGCGGCAGCGGCCAGGCCATCACGCAGGAAAACATCGTCGCCCTCGCCACTGGCGCGGTTCCATCCCATACGCCGACTCTGCACTGAAACAGCCAGGCAGCCCCAGGAGACCAGACATGACCAAGCAGACATCCCCGGCAATCCCGGTATCGGAAAGCCCTGCCTTGCCACCCGCATTGCGTGGCGCGACGGGCAAGGAGATCATCCGCGCACTCGGCATGCTGCCGGTGCTCATCCTGCTGTGCATCGGCTTCAGCTTTGCAAGCGACAACTTCTTCAGCCTGCAGAACCTGTCGATCATGACGCAGCAGGCGTCGATCAACATCGTGCTCGCGGCGGGCATGACTTTCGTGATTCTCACGGGCGGGATCGACCTGTCGGTAGGCTCGATCCTCGCCGCGTCCGCCGTGGTCGCGATGCTGGTGTCGAACGTGCCGCAGTTCGGCATGCTCGGGATCGCTGCGGGACTGGCTTGCGGGCTGCTCTTCGGCTTGATCAATGGCGTGCTGATCGCCTTCATCAAGCTGCCGCCCTTCATCGTCACGCTGGGCTCGCTCACGGCGGTGCGCGGCATCGCGCGACTCATCGGCCACGACACCACGGTGTTCAATCCTCAGTTGCCCTTCGCCTTCATCGGCAACGGCGAAGTGCTTGGCGTGCCCTGGCTCGTGATCATCGCCTTCGCGGTGGTGGCGCTGTCGTGGTTCATCCTGCGGCGCACGGTGCTGGGACTGAACATCTACTCGGTCGGAGGCAACGCGGAAGCTGCGCGGCTCGCGGGCATCAAGGTGTGGGCGGTGCTGCTGTTCGTCTATTGCACCTCGGGCCTGCTCTCGGGCCTTGGCGGCGTGATGGCCTCGGCGCGGCTCTATGCGGCCAATGGATTGCAGCTTGGCGCATCGTATGAACTCGATGCGATCGCGGCCGTAATTCTCGGCGGCACCAGTTTCGTCGGCGGCACGGGATCGATCCTGGGCACGCTGATCGGCGCTTTGATCATCGCGGTGCTGACCAATGGGCTGATCCTGATGGGCGTGTCCGACATCTGGCAGTACATCGTCAAAGGGCTGGTGATCATCGGCGCTGTCGCTCTCGATCGCTATCGCCGCAAGGATTCTGCAAGGACATAGCACACGCCCAGGCTTCGCGCACTTCGTGTCACTGCGCCAACCCCCTTGCAGGGGGCAACACCGGCGGCCCGGCGGAGCCGGTTCCGCGGTGTTCCACACCATCCGTTACTCAATCATCGATTTGCCTCAACCACCACCAACCAGGAGACTTTTCATGCGCAACAAGTTTTTTGCTCTCGCCGCCATTGCCGCAGCGCTCGCCATGCCCATGGCGCACGCCCAGCAGAAGGAATTCAAGAACGTAGGCATCACGCTCGGGTCGATGGGCAATCCCTTCTTCGTCTCGCTCGCCAAGGGCGCGGAAGCGAAAGCCAAGCAGTACAACCCTAACGTGAAGGTGACGGCGCTATCGGCGGACTACGACCTCAACAAGCAGTTCTCGCAAATCGATGGCTTCATCTCGGCAGGGTCGGACTTGATCCTGGTCAATGCGGTGGACGCCAAGGCGATCGAGCCGGCGCTGATGAAGGCCAAGAAGGCCGGCATCGTCGTGATCGGTGTCGACGTGGCGGCCAACGGCGCGGACGCCACCGTGCAGACAAACAACGTGCAGGCCGGCGAAATCGCGTGCCAGTTCATCGTCGACAAGCTTGGCGGCAAGGGCAACGTGATCATCCAGAACGGCCCGCAGGTGTCGGCCGTGATCGATCGCGTCAACGGCTGCAAGACGGTGCTCAAGAAGAGCCCCGACATCAAGGTGCTCTCAGACGACCAGGACGCGAAGGGTTCTCGCGAAGGCGGACTGAACGTCATGCAGAACCACCTGACGCGCTTTCCAAAAATCGACGCGGTGTTCGCCATCAACGATCCGCAAGCCATCGGCGCCGATCTCGCCGCCAAGCAGCTCAATCGCAAGAACATCGTCATCACTTCGGTGGACGGTGCGCCCGACATCGAAACCGCGCTCAAGAGCGACACGCAGGTGCAGGCGTCTGCGAGCCAGGACCCGTACATGATTGCGCAGAAGGCGGTGGAGATCGGACATGAGATCCTCAATGGCAAGAAGCCCGAAGCAACGATGACGCTGTTGCCTTCGACGTTGATCACGCGAGCGAACGTCAAGGACTACAAGGGCTGGCAAGCACCGCGCTGAATCTCAAAGAGGAGAACCGTCATGTTCGTGGTCTGCGGCGAAGCCCTGATGGACGTCTACATGGGCGAAGCCACGCCCACGGGCATGACACTCGATGCACGCATCGGCGGGTCGCCGCTCAACGTCGCGCAAGGCCTCGCCAGGCTGGGCCGGCCAGCCGCGTTCCTGACCGGGCTGTCGACGGATGCGCTCGGCGAGCGATTGCTGGCGTCGCTGCGGGCGGAAGGCGTCGACACTTCGCTGATCCTGCGCAGCGACGCGCCGAGCACGCTCAGCGTCGTGAGCGTGGACGCGAGCGGTGTGCCGCGCTATGCCTTCCATGGCAATGGCGCGGCTGACCGCCAGATCACGCACGACACGCTCCCCGCCCTTCCGCCGGCTGCGCGCGTGCTTCAGTTCGGCTCTTACGCCTTGGCGGTCGAGCCGGTCGGCAGTGCATTGCGTGCGCTGGCGGCGCGCGAGCGGGACCGGCGGCTGATCGCCTACGACCCCAACGTGCGCCTCAATGTCGAGCCCGATCTGGCGCACTGGCGGGCCATCGTGGAGCAGATGGTGTCGATCGCGCATCTGGTGAAGGTGAGCGACGAGGACCTTGGCCTGCTCTATGCGGCCGAAACGCCCGAGCAGGTGGCTTCGCGCTGGCTCGCGCAGGGCGCCGCGCTGGTTGCGGTGACGCGCGGCCGGCACGGCGCGAGCGCATGGACGCGCAGTGGCCAGGCGACTGTGCCCTCACCCGACATTCAGGTCATCGACACGGTTGGCGCGGGCGACACGTTTCAGGCGGCGTTGCTGACATGGCTCGACGAGCATGACGCGCTGACGCCTGAAGCGCTGGCAAAGCTCGATTCGACGGCGCTCGACACATTGCTCGGGTTTGCAGCCCGCGCAGCGGCCGTCACATGTTCGCGCCGCGGGGCGGACATGCCTCGGCGCGCCGAACTCGACTGAATACGGCCGAAGGGAGCTAGAGGAAGGACGCCTTCGGCGACTCCGCAGCGGCCGCGGCTGCGGCTGCCGTGGCCGCTTCGCCCTTCAGCACGTCGCAGCATTGCGCGCGATGCCGCAAGGCGTGCTCCATCACCACCAGCGCCAGCATCGCCTCGGCGATCGGCGTTGCGCGAATGCCGACGCAGGGGTCGTGCCGCCCCTTGGTGACGACCTCGACCGGCTGGTTGTTCACGTCGATCGACTGCCGCGGGCTGATGATCGAACTGGTCGGTTTGATCGCAATGCTCACTTCCAGGTCCTGCCCCGTCGTGATGCCGCCGAGCACGCCACCGGCGTTGTTGCTGAGGAATCCTTCAGGCGTGATCGAATCGCCGTGCGTGGTGCCGCGCTGGGTGACGCTGGCAAATCCGGCGCCGATCTCCACGCCCTTGACGGCGTTGATGCCCATCATCGCCCAAGCAATGTCGGCGTCCATCTTGTCGAAGAGTGGCTCGCCAAGGCCCACGGGGACGTTCGACGCCGTCACCCGGATGCGCGCGCCACAAGAATCGCCCGCCTTGCGCAGCGCGTCCATGTACGCCTCGAGTTGCGAGACGTCAGCGACCGGTGCAAAGAACGGGTTGTTCGGCACGTGCTCCCAGCCTTCGAACGGAACGGCCATCTCCCCGATCTGGGTCATGCAACCGCGAAAGACGGTGCCGTACTTCTCGAACAGCCATTTCTTGGCGACGGCGCCGGCGGCAACCATCGGAGCCGTCAGACGGGCGGACGACCTTCCCCCACCGCGCGGGTCGCGAATGCCGTACTTCTTCCAATAAGTGAAGTCGGCGTGCCCCGGCCGAAACTGCTGGGCGATCTGCCCGTAGTCCTTGCTGCGCTGGTCGGTGTTCTGGATCAGCAGCGCAATGGGCGTGCCGGTGGTTTTGCCTTCATAAACCCCGCTCAGGATCTGAACGGCATCGGGCTCGTTGCGCTGCGTCACGTGCCGGCTGGTCCCCGGCCGACGCCGATCCAGGTCCCCCTGAATGTCCGCTTCGCTGAGCGCCAAGCCCGGCGGGCAGCCGTCGATGACGCACCCGATCGCCGGCCCATGAGACTCGCCAAAGTTGGTGACTGCGAAAAGGGTGCCAAAAGTATTGCCGCTCATGGCGCCGCATTATCCGCCGCCCCGCGAACACCGCGGGTCCGGCTCCGCCGGCCCGCCGGTGTTGCCCCTAGCAAAGGGGGTGCAGAAGCCACACGCAGTGGGCAAGGCTGGGGGTTGGCTTGTTTCCTGCATGCTGCGCCGCAGCATCGCTCTTCAGCCACTCCCAACCTAGGAACGCACATGCTGGATCGAACCGACACCAAGTTTTCCCACGTCAAGCCGGCGGACACCGGGTACGTCTCCGGCGGATTGCGCGACTTCTTCCTCTATCGCGATCTCGGCATTGCCGACGCCACGCATGGGAAGGTGATCGCGCACCTGGTCAAGGCCAACATGGCACCGGAAACGGGCACCGGCTGGCACCGCCATGAGGCGGATTTCCAGATCGTCATCATGGTGAAGGGCTGGGCGCGCTTCATGTATGAGGACAAGGAAACTCTCGTGGAAGCCGGCGACGTCGTCCACCAGCGCCCGGGCATCCGGCACTACCTCTTCGACTATTCGCCGGACATGGAGTACCTGGAAATCGTCTCGCCCGCGGACTTCAAGAGCATCGACGTCGAACCGGCCTGCGAAGTCCCGGCGCCCACGCCCTGGAGATAGATCCGTAGGCGTTGGCCGACGTCTGGCAACGGATCGGCGCCATAGACTTCACGGGCGCGCCTGGCTGCGGCACTAGGCTCGCCCAGTCCATGAACATCTGCGTCATCAACCCTAACTACTACCGCAGTAGCGGCGTCACCGTGGCCATCCGGCGCATCCATGAGGCAGTCCAGCCCCATGGCGTCCGGAACAGCTTCATCAGCTGTGGCTATGGCGACGAGGAAGAAGATGTGTCGTGGATATCGCCCGATCGACTACGACGCCTGAACCTGATGTCGGCGCATCCGCTGGTCTTCTGGCGGAGCGTCCGTCAACTCAAGCGGCTGCTCGATCAATGGAACATCGACATGATCCATGTGCACCACCGACGGCTGTCGATGGTGCTGAGCGCGCTCCAGCCCTTGCTGCGGCGGCCGGTGCTCTATTCGGGCAATCTCACCTACGGCTTTTCCGCTCCGTTCTGGCTGATGAGCCCGCGCCGCGCCATCGCGGTCACGCCTTCTGTCAGGGACAACATTCTTTCCACCACCCGCACGCGCGACGTCGAGATCCTCGGCAACCCGACGCCTTTTCCCGATCAATGTCCCGGTATAGACCTCGCGCAAGTCAGCCGGCGCGCCGTTTGCGTCGCGCGGTTGGTGCCGGTCAAAGGGCATCAGACGCTGATCGAGGCTTGGGGCCTGTTGCGGGATCGCGGCGTCGATGCCGAACTCGTGCTGATCGGCGAAGGCCCGCTTCGCGAGACGCTCGAGCAGCAGTGCAAGGCGCTGGGGCTCGGTGATCGGGTCGTGTTCCGCGGCTACGTGGCCGACGTCGCCGGGGAATACGCCCGATCGTTGTTTGCAGTGCTCGTCAGTTCCATCGAAGGTCAAGGCATCGTCACGATCGAAGCCGCCGCTGCCGGGCGTGCCTCCTTGCTGACCGACGTCGACGGATCGCGCGATTGCCTGCCCCAGGAGCGCCGACTCCCGAACGGCCTGCCCTATGGCGACGCCGGCGCGTTGGCCGAAGCGCTGGCGGTCTGGTTCGCCGACCCGGCGGCGGTTGCAGAAGAAGGCCGCCGCTTCTTCGAATTTCACCGGGCCGTCAACTCATCCCAGGTGCTGGGCCTGAAATACACCGAAATCTACAAGCGCCGGCCTTCCTAGGCCGAGACGATCAGTCCGCACACCAGCAAACCCGCGAAGAGCCCCAGCACCGCACGCCAGGTGGCCGGACGCGATTCGACCCATCGGTGCAGCAGCATCGCTGCCGCGATCGACAGAGCGACGGTCAGCGCCAGGCCCATCAGGTCAATCCAGGGCGTGTCCGGCATGAAATGGCTCACGACGGCGCTCACCAGCAGCAGCACCGGAAAGTGGATGAGGAACAGCGAATAGGAAATCCGCCCCAAGCGCACCAACGGCTCGCCGACCGCGGGCCATGCGGCCGGCTTCAATCCATTGAAATGCTGAATGACCGCGACGGCTACCGCGGTGACCAGCGCGATTGCGATGCGGCTGCGCCACTCGACCGCCAGAGCGGCACCGCCCATCAACAGGAGCATCAATACCGCAAAGCGCCATGTGCTGGTGCGCGTGGCACGCCCGATCCAGAAAACCAGCAAGCCGAGGCCATATGAGCCGAAGAAATACAGCGCCGTCGTGTCGAGTTCGGCGTTGCGATTGAACACGATCAGCGAAGAGACAACCAGCGTCAGCACGAGCGCCAGCATCACCCACCGCGACTTTTCAGGACGGACGGACCAGCGCCGCTGCATCAGTTCGGACAGGCCGATCGCAGCGAAGGCAAGCACGAAGAGCTGGAAGTCGATCGCCACATACCAGACACCGGTCGAGAGCGCCTCGTAGCCGAGCAGGTCCTGCAACAGCAGCCCGTGCGCGAGCAATTGCGCCAGCCCCGGTGGCCCCGGCACGGCTTCGTCGTCGAGCCATGGCCTCACCAGCGCCGCGACGACGATGCTGAAAGTCAACGCCGCAAGATAGGGCATGACCAGCCGGCCGTAGCGCTGGAAAATCCGCGCCAAGGGCCGGTCGATGCGCAGGATGCCGTCGGGCGCGAGACTCCCCGCAGCCAGAAAGCCGGCCAGCACCAGGAACACCTGCACCGCGAGCCGTCCGTTTTGCGAAAGCCAATCGAAGATTTCGGGCGCGAGCGAAGAAGCACCCGCCGGAAGCGGCCCGTAGCGCGAGAGGTGATGGCCAACGATCAAAAGGCAGGCGACACCCTTCACCGCATCGAACAACGGCAGGCGACCGACCGAGGCCGCCGCTGCAGTCCCTGCAGTGCCTGCGGTCAAGCTCTCAGAGGGCAAGGCGGGCGCGCGCTTCCTGGTACTCGCGCTTGAGTTTCTCGATGAAGGCTGCGGCCGTCGCGACCTCGGTCACGGCAGCGATGCCCTGGCCCGAGCCCCAGATGTCCTTCCACGCCTTGGCCTTGCTGCCTTCGCCACCGCCGAAGTTCATCGTCTTCAGGTCGCCTTGGGGCAGATTGGCAGGGTCCATCCCCGCCGCGACGATGCTCGGAGCGAGGTAGTTGCCGTGTACGCCGGTGAACAGATTCGAATAGACGATGTCGTCCGAAGTGCCGTCGACGATGGCCCGCTTGTACTCGTCGCTCGCCCGCGCCTCTTCGGTCGCGATGAATGCCGTGCCGATGTAGGCGAAGTCCGCGCCCATCGCCTGTGCGGCGAGCACCGCACCGCCGGTGGCAATCGAACCCGAGAGCGCAATCGGCCCATCGAACCACTGGCGAATTTCCTGGATGAGCGCAAAGGGGCTTTTCACGCCCGCGTGTCCGCCCGCCCCCGCCGCCACGGCAATGATCCCGTCAGCGCCCTTTTCGACGGCCTTTCGTGCAAAGGCGTTGTTGATGATGTCGTGCAGCGTCACGCCGCCATAGCTGTGTACCGCGTCGTTGACATCGGTGCGCGCGCCCAGCGAAGTGATCACGATCGGCACCTTGTATTTCACGACCATTTCCATGTCGTGCTCCAGCCGGTCATTGCTCTTGTGCACGATCTGGTTGATGGCAAAGGGCGCGGCCGGCTTGTCGGGATTGGCCTTGTTGTAGGCGGCCAGCTCCTCGGTGATCTCCGCCAGCCAGTCTTCGAGCTGCGCTGCGGGCCGCGCGTTGAGTGCGGGCATCGCACCGACGACACCAGCCTTGCACTGCGCGATCACCAGCTTGGGATTGCTGATGATGAACAGCGGCGAGCCGATGATAGGCAGCGGCAGGTTGGCAAGCACGGACGGTAACTTGGACATGAGATCTCCGAAATATTAAAGATAAGAAGTGAGCCAGCCCTGGGGGCTCAAAAAGCTTCAACAGCGAGGGCCGTCACGCTGTCGGCGCCTTCGACGATGCTGTCGCGAATCCCTGGCGCCTTGTTCAGGATGTGCTCCGCGTAAAAGCGCGCCGTCGCGATCTTGGCCTTCATGAACGCCACATCGGTACCCGCCTTCGCCAGGTCTTCAGCGATCAGCAATGAGCGTGCAAGCTGCCAGCCCGCGACCACATTGCCTGCGAGCATCAGATAAGGCACGCTGCCCGCGAAGACTGCGTTGGGCGACGCCTTGGTCTGCCCTGCTACGAAGTCGACCACGTCGACGAATGCTTCTCGAGCGGCCTTCAGGCGCTTGCAGACGGCCTGCGCTTCGGCACTGTCGCGCTTTGCGAGTTCGGCTTCGGTCGCCTCTATCTGGGCAGCCACCGCCTTGGCCGTCTGGCCGCCATCGCGCGCCGTCTTGCGCCCGACGAGGTCATTGGCCTGGATGGCCGTCGTGCCTTCGTAGATCGTGAGGATCTTGGCGTCGCGCAGGTACTGGGCCGCACCGGTTTCCTCGATGAAGCCCATGCCGCCATGCACCTGCACCCCCAGAGAAGCCACTTCCAGGCTCATCTCCGTGCTGTAGCCCTTGACCAGCGGCACCATGAATTCGTAGAAAGCCTGGTTCTGCTTGCGGGTGTCCGCATCCGCATGATGGTGCGCGGCGTCGTAAGCGGCCGCTGCGACCGTTGCCATCGCGCGGCAGCCTTCGGTGTATGCGCGCATCATCATCAGCATGCGCTTCACGTCCGGGTGATGAATGATCGGCGCGCTGGCGTTCATCGATCCATCGACCGGTCGGCTCTGCACGCGGTCCTTGGCATAGGCGACTGCGTGCTGATAGGCGCGCTCGGCAATCGCGATGCCCTGCATGCCCACGGCATAGCGGGCCGAGTTCATCATGATGAACATGTATTCGAGGCCGCGGTTCTCCTGGCCGACCAGGTAACCCACCGCACCGCCATGATCGCCGTATTGCAGGACAGCGGTCGGACTGGCCTTGATGCCGAGCTTGTGCTCGATGCTCACGCAATGCACGTCATTGCGCTCGCCCAGTGATCCGTTCTTGTTGACGAGGAACTTCGGCACCACGAACAAGCTGATGCCCTTCACGCCTTCGGGCGCGCCGGTCACGCGCGCCAGCACGAGATGCACGATGTTCTCGGCCATGTCGTGCTCACCGTAGGTGATGAAGATCTTGGTGCCGAAGACCTTGTAGGTGCCGTCGGCTTGCGGTTCGGCGCGGCTGCGCACCAGCGACAGATCGCTCCCGGCTTGCGGTTCAGTCAGGTTCATCGTGCCAGTCCATTGGCCGCTCACGAGCTTTTCGAGGTAGACGGCCTTGAGCTCGTCGGAACCCGCGGTCAGCAATGCCTCGGTCGCCCCATCGGTCAGGAGCGGGCACAGCGCAAAGCTCATGTTGGCCGAGTTCAGCATTTCGACACAGGCAGCGCCAATGACTTTCGGCAGTCCTTGGCCACCGAATTCGGCAGGATGCTGCAGTCCTTGCCAGCCACCCGCCACGTATTGCGCGAAGGCTTGCTTGAACCCGGGCGTGGTCGTAACTTCGCCATCCTTGAACGAAGACGGCTCGCGATCGCCGGCCACATTGAGAGGAGCGATGACGTCCTGGTTGAATCGCGCGCACTCTTCGAGCACGGCTTGCGCGGTTTCGAGTCCGGCCTCTTCGAGGCCCGGCATTTGGGACACCTGCGAAATGTTCGCGAGATGTTCCATGTCGAACAGCATGTCCTTGATGGGGGCGGTGTAGCTCATGAGAGTCTCCTGTGGGCCGTTGCGGCCTGATGTGAACCGATGTGAAAAAGGGCATCGCGAACGATGCCCTTTGGCTCAATCATCGAAAGATGCGCCGATCAGAGCGCCTTGACGAGTTCAGGCACAGCCACGAACAAGTCGGCGACGAGGCCGTAGTCGGCCACCGAGAAGATGGGCGCTTCTTCGTCCTTGTTGATCGCCACGATCACCTTGGAGTCCTTCATGCCGGCCAGATGCTGGATCGCGCCGGAGATGCCCGCTGCGATGTAGAGCTGCGGCGCGACGATCTTGCCGGTCTGGCCCACTTGCCAGTCGTTCGGCGCGTAGCCTGCGTCCACTGCGGCGCGGCTTGCACCGAGGCCAGCGTTGAGCTTGTCGGCCAGCGGGGCCATCACTTCCTGGAACTTCTCTGCGCTACCCAGGGCGCGGCCGCCCGAAACGATGATCTTCGCGGCAGTGAGTTCAGGGCGCTCGCTCTTGGTGACTTCACGGCCCACGAAGCTGGACTTGCCGCTGTCGGCCACGCCTTCGGCGTTCTCGACCGCTGCGCTGCCGCCAGTGGCTGCTGCGGCGTCGAAGCCCGTCGTGCGAACGGTGATCACCTTGATCGCATCGGCGCTCTGCACGGTTGCAATTGCATTGCCCGCATAGATCGGACGCTCGAAGGTGTCGGGGCTGTCCACCTTGGTGATGTCGCTGATCTGCGCGACATCGAGCTTGGCAGCCACGCGCGGCGCGACATTCTTGCCGTTGGCAGTGGCCGGGAACAGGATGTGGCTGTAGTTCTTGGCGATGGCCAGAACTTGCGCGGCGACGTTTTCCGCGAGGTTGTCCGCCAAGCTCGGGCTGTCGGCGACGATGACTTTGGCAACACCAGCGACTTGGCTCGCAGCCTTGCCGGCTTCGGCGGCATTGGCACCAGCTACCAGCACATGGACATCGCCGCTCTGGCAGGCGATGCCTGCGGTCACGGTATTGAGGGTCGCCGGCTTGAGCGTGGCGTGGTCGTGTTCGGCAATAACAAGTACGGTCATGATCAGATCACCTTGGCTTCGTTCTTCAGCTTGTCCACCAGCGTGGCGACATCGGGCACCTTGATGCCGGCGCCGCGCTTCGGGGGCTCGACCACTTTCAGGGTCTTCAGGCGCGGCTTGACGTCCACGCCGATGTCTTCGGGCTTGACCACGTCGAGCTGCTTCTTCTTGGCCTTCATGATGTTGGGCAAGGTGACGTAACGTGGCTCGTTCAGGCGCAGGTCGGTGGTGATGACTGCCGGGAGGCTCAGGGAGATGGTTTCCAGGCCGCCGTCGACTTCGCGGGTCACGTTGACCTTGTCACCTGCGATTTCGACCTTGCTGGCGAAGGTCGCCTGGGGAAGATCGGCCAATGCTGCGAGCATCTGTCCCGTTTGATTGGCGTCGTCATCGATGGCTTGCTTGCCAAGGATGATGAGCTGGGGCTGCTCCTTGTCCACCAGCGCCTTGAGCAGCTTGGCCACCGCGAGCGGCTGCAGCTCTTCGGTCGTCTCGACCAGGATGCCGCGATCGGCACCGATGGCCATCGCGGTACGCAGCGTTTCCTGGCACTTCGCATCGCCGCAGGACACGGCGATGATCTCTGTGGCAGCACCCTTCTCCTTCAACCGAACCGCCTCTTCGACGGCGATCTCGTCGAAGGGGTTCATGCTCATCTTGACGTTGGCGATGTCAACGCCCGTGCCGTCAGACTTGACGCGGACCTTGACGTTGTAGTCGACGACCCGCTTGACGGGGACCAGAATCTTCATTGGCTTGACTCCATTGATTTGCGAAACCGGGGGTATGCAGAACTGCCGGGGATTTTAGGCGCCGGCCTCCGCGCGAACTGTCCATTTCAATCAGGGAGCGTCCGTCTTTGAAGTGCAAAAACGAACGGTCGTGCTTTTTCGAGATTATAGATGAGCGACATCCGCTGGCCCAACGCCAGAAGGTAACGATTCAACACGGACGACACGCTGCGGGTTGGCAATGACAATGCCCGCACTGCGCAAGCCTTCGAGAATCGCGATGTTGATCGCTGATCGAAGGTTGTCCCGCCCCTTCTCCGGATCGGACACCCAGAAGTTGAGGCTGAACTCCAGGCCGTCGGGAACGAAGTTGAGCAAAAAAGCAATTGGCGCCGGATCGGTCATCACGCGAGCTTGTCCCGCCGCTGCGTTGCATAAGATCGCCTGCACCTGTGACACATCGCTTTCGTAGCCGACGATGATGTTCGTCGAGATGCCGAACTTCAGATCCGCCAGCGAGAGATTCTCGACGCGGCTCGTGATGAGCGATTCGTTCGGCACGATCGACTCGCGCCCGTTGCCCGCCCTCACGAGCGTGTACCGCGTCTTGATGTCCGTGATGCGACCTTCGAAACCATCGACCTTGACGTTGTCGCCGATGCGTATGGAGCGCTCCAGCAAAATCACGAATCCGCTGATGTAGTTGGCCGCCAGCTTCTGCAGCCCGAAGCCCAGGCCGACGCCCACTGCACCGCCGAGAACCGACAGCGCCGTGAGATCCACGCCGACCGCCGACAACGCAAACAGCAAGCCAATCAGCAGCAGGAATGCGCGCACGGCATTCGACGCGACCTTGCGCATCGACAAATCGTGCACGGCCTCGCGCAGGATGCGCTTTTCGATCGTCGATGAGATCCACAGCGCAATGACGAGCACGAGTCCCGCCGACAGCAGACCGTCCAGGATAGTTCGCAGGCTGACACGCGTGCGCCCGAATGCCAGCGTGATCTGATCGAGTTCCGCAAGCACTGGCGGCAAGAGCCCGACGATCCAGAGGATCGCGCCAATCCAGGCGATCCACGAAATCGTGCGCTCGACCAGGCGGGCCATCGCCGAAGCCGGGAACACTGCGCGCAATACCCGAGCGAAAAAACGGATCACTGCGAGCGAGACGAACACGGAAACCGCGATCCGCAACACCAGGGCAGGCTGGAAGCCCAGCGCGAGCGCCGCGCGCCTGGCGAACTCGGCCAGCATCAGCGCCAGCAACGGGAACAACAGGCCGTCGAAGACGCGGTCGCCGAACCAGATCGAGCCCTTGGGCTGATCGCGCCCGAACCATTTGCAGACCGCCCACGCCAAGACGATGCAGCCTGCCAGCACGCCAAGCTGGATCCACACGTTTTGCGCATGAACCTGCCCGAGCGTCTCGTTGAAAGCGCTGAAATCCATCAGTCGAAGCCGACGCTATAAATCGGCGAGCACCCGCAGATGCTCTTCGACACTGCGTGCGAGGGCGTCGAGGTTGTAGCCACCTTCGAGCATGGAGACGATGCGCCCACCGGCATGGCGGCGGGCCACATCGACGATTCGCCCGGTGATCCAGCCGAAGTCGTGTTCGTTGAGCCTGAGCTGGCCGAGATCGTCGTCGCGATGGGCGTCGAAACCGGCGCTCACGAAGATCATCTGCGGCCGGAATTCTTCGAGCCGCGGCATCCAGCACGCCTCGATCAGCTCGCGCACGTCCATGCCCTTGGTATAGGCGGGCACCGGCAGGTTGAGCATGTTCGGTGCCGGGTGCTCCGTGCCGCTGTATGGATAGAACGGATGCTGGAAGATCCCGACCATCAGCACGCGGGGGTCGTTGCTCAGGATGTCTTCCGTGCCGTTGCCGTGGTGCACGTCGAAATCGACGATGGCGACGCGTTCGAGCCCATGCTGTTCGATCGCGTGGCGAGCGGCGATGGCGACGTTGTTGAAGAAACAGAAGCCCATTGCCTTGTCGCGGCAGGCGTGGTGTCCTGGAGGCCGCACGGCGCAGAAGGCGTTGTCCACTTCGCCTGCGATCACGGCGTCGGTGGCTGCGATGGCTGCGCCGGCGGCGCGTCGCGCGGCGAGCAGGGTAAAGCGATTGAGAGAGGTATCCGGATCGATCTGCGCATGGTCCGGACCGCCGGCCGGCGCGTCCTCGACAAGCCTTTGGCTCAGCGTTTCGAGGTGCTCCATGTGCGCGACGCTGTGCGCGCGCGTGATCTGAGGCAATGTAGCGAGTGGAACATCGACCTTTTTCAGTGCATCGCCAACGCCGGTGACGAGCAGCCGATCCTCGATGGCATCGAGCCTCCCGGGGCATTCGGGATGGCCGCGCCCCATGTCGTGTTTCCAGCAGTCGCGGTGTGTGAAATAGCCGGTTTTGCCCATGCCACGAGGCTTAAGGTATTGTTTGCATATGGATACAAAAATGGACGTTGCCGCAAAGCTCGCCAGTTTGCTCGGTCAGCTTACCACGGTGATCGTGGGCAAAGAGGCGCAGGTACGCGATTGCGTGGCCTGTCTGCTTGCGGGCGGGCACCTGCTCATCGAGGACGTGCCGGGCGTCGGCAAGACGACCTTGGCGCACGCTCTCTCTCACACCTTCGGCCTGCAGTTTTCGCGCGTTCAGTTCACGGCGGACCTGATGCCGGGCGACCTGTCCGGCGTGGCGATCTATGACCGCGGCCAGCAGGCTTTCGTCTTCCATCCCGGGCCGATCTTTGCCCAGGTCTTGCTGGCCGACGAGATCAACCGTGCAAGCCCCAAGACGCAAAGCGCCCTTCTCGAAGCGATGGAAGAAAAGCAGGTCACCGTCGAAGGCGAGACCCGCCCCCTGCCGACGCCCTTCTTCGTCATCGCCACCCAGAACCCCCATGAGCAACTCGGCACCTTCGCGCTGCCTGAGTCGCAGCTCGACCGCTTCCTGATGCGCATCTCGCTCGGCTATCCGGATCGCGCCGCGGAGCGCGAGTTGCTTGCCGGCGCCGACCGGCGTGACCTGCTCGCCAGCCTTCCGGCACTTCTGACCGCGGGCGAACTGACCGCCTTGCAGCAGCGCGTGCTGCAGGTCCATGCGTCCGAACCCTTGTTGAACTATGTTCAGGACCTGATCGCCGCCACGCGTTCCGGGCGCTGGTTTCTGCAGGGACTTTCGCCGCGCGCGGGCATTGCCGTGCTCCGCGCCGCCAAGGCGCAGGCGCTGCTGGCCAATCGGGACTACGTCGCGCCGGATGACGTCCAGGCCGTTCTGCCGCAGACCATCGCGCACCGGCTCACGCCGGTGGGTGACGCCGGCCGCGGCGCGGTCGAGCAAGTGCGCGCGATGCTTGCGGCGGTGCCACTGCCGTGAAGCAGTCTGCGCCGGCTCGTGTCGGAGTCGCGCGCTCCTTTGCGCCGCTCCGTTCCCGTATCGACCGGTGGTTCGTGTCGCGTCGTCCGCCTTCGGACACGCTCGAGCTGACGCAGCGGAATGTCTACATCGTGCCGACAGTGGCGGGGTGGATGTTGGCTGCGACGCTGCTGCTGCTTCTGGTCGCGTCGATCAACTATCAGCTCAACCTTGGCTATCTGCTGACTTTCCTGCTGGCGGGGTGCGTGGCCGTCGGCATGCATGTGTGCCACGGGACCTTGCGAGGCCTTGCGATGCACCTCATGCCACCCGAGGCGCAGTACGCCGGGTCGGCGGCTGTGTTCCGTGTGGTCTTGCACAACACGCGACGCAGCACGCGTTATGGCATCGGGCTGGCGGTTCATCGCAGTGGGCAATGGTCCTGGAGCGATGTGCCTGCGCAAGGCACTGCGACTGTGGAAGTGGCGTTCAGGCCTGAGCGGCGTGGGTTGCACGAGGTGCCGACGTTGACGGCGGAAACGCGATTTCCGCTGGGGACGTTTCGGGTCTGGACGGTGTGGCGGCCGGCGTCGAAGGTGCTGGTTTATCCGGCGCCTGAAGTGAATCCGCCGCCGCTGCCTGTGGGGGAGCCGATTGCGGGGCAGGCTGCGTCTGCTTTGGTGCGGACGCATGTGGCGGGGGAATATGACGGGGTTCGCGGGTATCGACGGGGGGATTCGTTGAAGCTGGTTGTCTGGAAGCGGGCGGCTCGGGCGCAGGCTGCGGGGTCCGATGAGTTGGTGAGCCGGGATACGCAGCAGGCGCAGAGGCAGGAGCTTTGGCTGGATGCGCAACATGCGGGGGTGGCTGATTTGGAGGGGCGGGTTTCTCGGGTTTGTGCTTGGGTTTTGATGGCTGATCGGCTGGGGGTGGAGTACGGGGTTCGTGTTGGAGGGATGGTTGTTGCGCCTTCTATGGGGGAAGGGCATCGGAGGCGGTGTTTGGAGGTGCTGGCTTTATGGTGAATGTGGTCAATGGTTGGGCTGTTGGCCGGGACTCGCCCCGGCGGGCGACTTACTTTTCTTTGGGTCGCCAAAGAAAAGTAAGCAAAAGAAAGGCGACCCCACTGTGCGCGTCCCTGCGCTTCGCTTCGGGCAACCTGCGGTGCTCGCTTCAGGCGGGGTCCGCG